>CAIPPE010000345.1 GCA_903866825.1 uncultured Methylococcaceae bacterium | reverse complement strand
TGCTAACTAAAGAAGTACACGGGAATATTAAACCAAAACCTTTATCTACTTTCACCAATAAAGACGCCTGAAAATTAAGTCAATGCACTATAGACGAGAGATTGATGGGCTTCGTGCTCTGGCAGTTACACCTGTCATACTTTTTCACGCTGGCTATCCTACGTTTAGTGGTGGCTTTATTGGTGTAGATATTTTTTTTGTAATTAGCGGGTATCTCATCACTTCAATCATTTTTTTTGACATTGAAGCAAACAAATTTTCTTTAATAAACTTTTATGAACGTAGAGCGCGACGAATATTACCTGCATTATTCGTAGTAATATTTGCCTGTTTACTATTCGCAGGATCATTATTACCCTCGGACTTAAAAAATTTCTCAAAAAGCATCGTAGCCGTCAACTTTTTTGTCTCCAATTTATTTTTCTTCAAACAATGCAACTATTTTGCACCTGACGCTGAGCTAAGTCCGCTGCTACACACATGGAGTCTTGCTGTTGAAGAACAATACTATCTACTGTTTCCAATATTTCTAGTAATTGTTTGGCGCTTAGGCTTTCACTGGATTGTTTCATTGCTTGCTGGAGTATTTTTAATCAGTATTTCGATTGCACAATGGACTTCTATTAAAAGTCCAGCCTTTGGCTTCTTTATGTTGCCCACTCGTATCTGGGAGTTATTAACTGGGGCTTTTATAGCATTTTACTTTACAAGATCAAATCAAACAGCTAACCAGTCACTTAGCTTCATTGGTTTACTACTAATCATTTATTCAATATTTTTTTTCGATAATAAAACACCGTTTCCTAGTTTGTATACCTTAATTCCCACGATGGGTGCAGGCCTGATCATTTTGTTTGCCACACCACAAACGTTTGTTGGAAAATTACTTAGTTGCAAACTTTTTGTGGGTATTGGACTTATTAGTTATAGCGCCTATTTATGGCACCAACCGTTGTTTGCGTTTGCAAAATATTACCATTGGAATGAAGCAATCAACTTACTAATGACCTATTTGATAGGGTTAACTTTTATCCTTGCCTATGTAACCTGGAAATACATTGAAACGCCTTTTAGAAATAAACAACTGTTTAGCCGTAAGAAAATCTTTACCTACGGTTTTATAGGCAGTGTTTTTTTTGTAACAATAGGATTGAGTGGCTATTTTACTCATGGCTTTTTAAATTTTAAATCAACAGTTAATCAACGCGCGATTTTAGAAACTGCCACATCAAGTCCTAAGCGCAATCTATGTCATACGGGTGGTACCAATTACCTTAAGCCCAAAGATGCCTGTGAGTATCATCAAGGCGTGCTAAGTTGGGCCACGTTTGGTGACAGTCATAACGTTGAGCTTTCCTATGCATTAGCGGATGAACTGAAAAAATCAGGGGCTATGTTAAAGCATTTTTCTTTTAGCAGTTGCATCCCAACTTATAGCCGACAGGTTTTAGATAACTACAAAAACTGTGCAGACTGGACAGATGAGGCCGTTGAATATATTTCAAAAAAAAAGGATATTAAAAATGTAGTCATTTCCTATCGTATACACGCTGCTCTATCTGGTATATATGAGGTCAAATATCCAATGATAGCTAATCAAACAGGTGAAATTGAGCGTGAGCAACGCTGGACTTCATACATAAATATTTTACGATATTTTGTAAGCCAAGGAAAAAATGTAGTGCTTGTTATTCAAGCACCCGAATTACCCAAAAGTATTGAAGAGCTAGTGCTCAAATCAATTGAACCAATAGATGAAGTTCTCGGAGTCAGTCGCTCCTGGTGGGATGAAAGGAGCAAATATTTAAATACTAGACGTCACGATATTCCCAAAGAAGTTATCATTGTTGACCCTGCAAAATTTTTTTGTAACGAAAGTAATTGTTTTGCAGCTAGATCAGGAATTGCTTACTATTTTGACAACAACCATATGTCAGTTGCTGGCGCACGCCTTGTTGCAAAAGAGATAACCAAAAACATTGGTAACGTTTCCAAACAGTACAAATAGGACTTATGGAAAAGACAAAAGTTAAAGATCTCTTACACCTTAAATCAGTTTTTATAGTCACTCCTTTATTTTTTTACTAAAGGCTACTTATATAACTTTCCTTAATAATCATAACTAAAGAATTCAGAACATGATAACAATAAGAATTTCTGTAAAATTCAAGTTATTCAAGCTTCGTTGGAGAAATTTTCTTGTTAACAAAATAGGCTTTCTAATCCCCTTTTTTAAATACAGCAAGGCCAGACGGATACTATTTCTTAGCGAAGAAAATCCCATTGCTCAAACTCAATTATTCCCTTTTTTCTTCTATAACCAGGAATTATCCAAGAAGCCGATAGTGTTACGTGAACTACCTTTAAAACTGTTCAAACACAACAAACATCCCTATCATGACCCTGTAGATATCATTTTTTTACAAACCTGGTTTGATTATACTACTGATGAAATGGAAGAACTGATCATTTCAATTAAGCGGACATGGCCACAGGCCAAACTAGTGTATGCAGACTGGTTTGCAAATACAGACTTACGTTATGCTGATGTTTTGAATAAGCATATTGATGCCTACCTGAAAAAAACCGTAGTAAAAGATTTTAACGAATATAATCATTCCACTATTGGACACACTCTGCTAACAGATTATTATAACCATTTATTTAGCCTGGAAGATGCAGAGTTCTATTTTAAGGTTCCTGAGAACTTTCAAGAAAAAATGTTTTTAGGCTCTAGCTTTGCTTTTGCCGATTATCTTCTGCAAAGGTTTCTTATACCATTTCCTAAGCATGAAATTCGTAATATTGATATTCATGCACGACTTGCTGTCTCAGGCACTCCTTGGTATCAGGGAATGCGTCAGCAGTGTATTGATAAAGTTAAAAATTGTGCTTCTAATAGAAAGCTGGTTAGCCAAGAAAGAGTTTCTAATGATGCTTTCCTAAAGGAACTACTGGACTCCAAAATTTGTTTCAGTCCTTTTGGATATGGCGAAGTCTGTTGGCGAGATTTTGAAGCAATATGCACTGGAAGTTTAGTGTTCAAACAGGATATGTCTCATGCTATTTGTAGCCCAGATATATTTATACCTTATGAAACTTATGTTCCTTTGGCTTTTGATTTAAGCGACTTTGATGAAAAATTGGAATATTATCTTACAAACGATGAAGAACGAGAAAGAATTACCCGTAACGCTTTTAACCGCCTACATAATTATTTTATAAATGACGATTTTTTACATGATATGCGTCCTTTATTGAAAAGGCTGGACCTATAGTAGCATGTCAACAATAACTGAAATATTCCCATGGAATGACAATTTCAATACCGGTATTAATACAGCAGATCAGCAACACATTAAATTAGTGTTGTTAATCAATAAGGTAGCGATTAATTTAGACGACCTGATATCAGTGAACCTGCTCAGATTGATAAAGAAACCACTCAGGTTACAACGAATATTGGTGAAGTCATTTATCCGAATAATGACAATGATTTTGAGACATTATTAATAACAGATCAGACTATGTATGTGGCTAAACAATCAAAAAACTCGAAGAACCATTTTGCTTTAGATGAGTCTTAATCACTTTAATTCGGAAAAGTGTTCTTAGAAGAAGCACTCTTCCTGTTCTTAAAAACTCAAGTTTTAGGCTAAATGAGCTTGCGTTATACTACTTCCGGCCGGAACACTATGAGTCAGCCACACATTTCCGCCAATTGTCGATCCTTTACCAATGGTAATACGCCCTAAAATAGTTGCACCAGCATAAATTACCACATTATCCTCAACAATCGGATGTCTTGCTGTCCCCTTTACCAGTAAACCAGAACTGTCCTTTTCAAAGCGTTTAGCACCCAAGGTGACGGCCTGATAAACACGCACATTTTTGCCAATAATAGCGGTTTCTCCAATGACAACCCCCGTCCCATGGTCAATAAAAAAGCTATCGCCAATTTGCGCACCGGGATGAATGTCGATACCAGTGGATGAATGAGCAATTTCGGAAATAATCCGTGCGACCAGTGGGGCACCTAAATCATAAAGGATATGGGCCAAACGATGATGAATAATAGCTGTTATTCCCGGATAGCAAACCAATACTTCATCAGGGCTTCTTGCCGCTGGATCACCTTCAAAAGCAGCTTGAATATCAGTATCCAGCAGCCTTCTGACAACCGGTAATTGGGCAGCAAACTGCCGGGCAATAATGATGGCTTGCTCATGATCGGCTTCATTAACGCCTTGCAATCCAGAGACAAATTGAAGTTCACGACTGACTTGCTTATAAAGCTTGCGTAACAGGTTTTCTAAGGTATGCCCAACAAAATAATCAATACCTTCATCGTTCAGATCTGGCAAACCCAGACGGTTTGGAAACAATACACCACCCAATCCATCTAATATGACTTGTAGTTCTTTACGTGAAGGCAATTTGGGTGGTTTATCCCGCCGACTTCTAATTTCCAATGATTGAACACGTATATCCCGCAGCTCACCAACTATGCTATCAATGCCCCAATCATAATGTCCATTTAAAGGATGAAAGTCGCTCATGCAGCAATACCACCCGCATCAAATAAGCCTTCAAACAATATTGAACTCAAATAACGCTCACCAGAATCCGGTAAAATAACGACAATAGTTTTTCCCGCATTTTCTGGACGATTAGCAATGCGATCTGCCACGGCAACGGCCGCTCCACAGGAAATACCGGCAAGAATACCTTCCTCTAAAGCTAATCTGCGTGCATACGCAATCGCGTCATCATTACTCACCTGTTCTATTGCATCAACAAGTGATAAATCAAGTATTGCAGGCACAAAGCCGGCGCCAATACCTTGAATCTTATGCGGCCCAGGCTGTAATTGCTCACCTGCACGGAATTGACTCAGTACAGGACTGGCAGACGGCTCCACTGCAATCGAGGTAATCGCTTTACCTTTTGTTTGTTTAATGTAACGAGAAATGCCCGTAATTGTGCCACCAGTACCCACACCTGAAATTAAAATATCAATTTCACCGTCGGTATCATTCCAGATTTCAGGACCGGTAGTCTGTTCATGAATGGCTGGATTAGCAGGGTTTTTAAATTGTTGTAACAACACATATCGATCTGGATCAGAAGCAGCAATCTCTTCAGCTTTAGCAATGGCCCCACTCATGCCTTTTGCACCTTCAGTTAAGATCAACTTGGCCCCATAGGCTACAAGTAACTTTCTTCGCTCTATACTCATCGTTTCTGGCATAGTTAACGTTAAAGGTATACCGCGAGCTGCCGCTACAAATGCTAACGCAATGCCTGTATTACCACTTGTAGGCTCAATCAACTCTTTGCCTGGCCCTAATAAGCCACGTTGCTCAGCATCCCAGATTAAAGCTGCACCAATCCTGCATTTAACAGAATAGGCTGGATTACGGCCTTCAATTTTTGCAAGTACAGTCGCTGAAGTATTACCAATTACGCGATTAAGTCGTACTAAAGGCGTTTTACCGATTGACTGAGAGTTATCTTTATACCAGTTTGACATAATATTTACCTATAGATTGATAATTGCAAAATTGAATGGTTTGGTCAGATTCTGCCCCAAAAAAACCAGCCGTCCTTCCGGATCCGCTGGCTTCCAGTTGACCGATCAGCTTGCAAGACTCAGATTAAAATACTCCACACATTATTTTTTGTCAAACATGCAGGAGAATGGATACACTAATTCCGATAAAGCATCATGATTTATTAACAGGCTTATCCTTAGGCTTATTATCCGGTTTAGAAGGCGTTTCGACGATCTTGACTGTCTCCCCTTCTACTAATAAGTCTGAAGGACTCGCTACTAAAATGTGATTTAAATCTATTCCCTCAACTATTTCCACTTCCCTTCCAAAATCCCGCCCTAACTTTACTGGACGAAATGCAATACGTTTGTCGTTATCTACAGTTACAACATGAGTTCCTGCCTGATCAATGACTAAGACGTTAACAGGCACCACCAACGGACTTGCTTTGCTACTTAGTACATTGATTGAAATTTCCACATATGAACCCGGTAAAATTTTACCATCACTATTGGGTAACGTAATATCCACTTGACGTGAACGATTGATTGGGTCTAAGGCACCCGCTACATGTTCAATATGGGCAACGGACACTTTGCCGCCCGCCTCAAGTTGTTGACGTACAGCAACTTCTTGTCCCACTTTAACATCATCAGCATATACCTGCGGAACCCAAACCGTCAAACGAAGAGGGTCTGTTTGTGTGAGAGCGAATAACTCTTGTGTTCCGACATTGATAAGACTTCCAACATCGACAGATCGACGCGTAATAACACCTGAAAATGGCGCCACTATACGCCGGTAACTTTCAATTTTTTCTATGCGTTTAACATTGACTTCTGCAGCTGCAAAATCCGCTTCGGCCTGTAAAACAGCACTGCGTTTCTCATCAAACTCCTGCTGAATCACACTGTCAGTTTCCTTCAAATGAGTCCAACGCTTTAAAGTCGAACGCCCTAATTCGAGCCTGACTTTAACTTGTGCAAGCGCTGCATGAGCCTGTGCCAGTTCCTGCTCTAACTCAGGAACATCAATCACGGCCAACAGATCGCCTTTCTTTACCTGATCACCTATGGTCTTATACCACGCACTTAAATAACCATTGGTACGAGAATAAAGCTGTGTTTCAGTATTCCCCTTTAAGCTTGCCGGTAAAACAAGTTTACGGGAAACTTCACCCGGTTTTGAATGAACAGTTATGACACTTCGAGAAAGACTGGCTGCGTTACGCTTATTTAAATTGTTTGCTTCAACCTGATTGATTGACAATCGCCAACCACCCGCAACCAGCAAAAACACCAAAAAACCCAATCCCAATCTCTTCGCAGTCACCAGGGTACGATGAGAATTATCAACAGAAGAGAAAGAAAATGAAGGAGGTTGACTACTACTCATAATAATTTTATTCGGCAAAAAGAAGAGTTCGATTAGAAAATCGACGATCGAGCCATCGATGCGTACTTGCGAAAACCAGTGGTACAAACAGCAATGTTGAGACTGTAGCAAAAGCTAAGCCACCAATCACTGCTCGCCCTAGCGGCGCATTTTGCTCTGCACCCTCACCCCAACCCACGGCCATCGGCAACATTCCCACGATCATGGCAAAAGCAGTCATCAACACTGGCCTTAACCGGGTTGCAGCGGCTTCCAAAGCAGCTGTAATAGGCGGAACGCCGTCATTGAGTCTTGTACGGGCGAAAGAAACCAGCAAAATACTATTGGCAGTTACTACCCCCATCGACATAATACTCCCTGTTAGAGCTGGGATACTTAATGTGGTTCCAGTCAAAAAAAGTGTCCAGGCAATCCCCGCCAAAGCGGCGGGCAATGCACTTACGATAATTAGCGGATCAAGCCAGGACTGAAAGTTAACAACCAACAATAAATATAACAACACAATAGCAACAGCCAAGCCAGCAGCTAATCCGATAAATGAACTATTAAGTGTCTGGATTTGCCCACGTACTGCAATTTCTGCACCCCGAGGCAATTTAGGTTTAACATCTTCTATCAGCTTTTCAATTTCAACGCCTACTGCTCCTAAGTCCCTTCCTTCTACACTGGCGTAAATATTAAATACGTTATTAGCATTGAAGTGAGTCACTGCAGCCGGCTGCCCTGAACGTTTCAGCGTTACCAGATTACCTAATAACTGAGGCTCACCATTATTGACGCCACCCACGGGTATTCTCATCAAGGATTCAATGCTGTCCAAATCGAGTGGATTACCCATCACCCCTATATTGACTGTATTACCATTATTGGGATTCAACCAATAGGTTGGTGCGGTTTGCATACTGCCGCTCAAGGTTAATAATAAATTTTGAGCCACGTCACGAGCTGACAAGCCAAATTGCTCTAACTGGGATCGATTCATTTCCAAGTCTAAGGCAGGCTTTCCAACACGTTGAAAAATATGGGCATCAACAATACCAGGAATTTGTCGCAAGCGATTATTAAGCTTTATGACCATCGGCATTATCTCTTCCGGCTTCCCTCCCACAAATTGAATATCGATAGGTGCAGGCACACCAAAATTGAGAGTCTGACTGACTTGATCTGCAGGCTGAAAAAAGAACTCTATACCAGGAAAGCGATTAGGTAATTCTGCACGCAAGTCTTGAATATATTGACTGCTCGGAGCATGTTTTCCAGGTATCAATGAAATCATAATTTCACTATCGGCTGTCTCCACCGTACCTGAATTACCAAACAGGGTATTTCGCGAACTATAAGGACCACCAATAATATCCAGAACATCACCTAGTTCAGCTTCAGGAATGCGAGAACGAATGAACTTCTCTACTTCATCAATTAAAGTAGGCATCTCTTCAATACGTGTTCCAGTAGCAGCACGCACATGCAATCTTAATTGCCCCGCATCAACCGCTGGAAACAAATCTCGACCTAAAAAAGGCGTTAGCGCTAAAGAGGATAAGAAAAATATCATAAAGGCTGTACTGTACTGGGCACGATGAGTCAAAAAGTGGCTTAAAAGCACCACGTATTGCCCACGAAACTGTTCAAAACCATGTTCAAAAGCCAAATGGATTTTCTTAAAGATGCTTACCTTGGCAATATCTGAGTGAGCTTCATTATGAGCGTGACCAGGATGATGCCCAGACATCATATACATGACTAAGGTAGGCACTAACGTGCGTGACAAAAGATATGAAGCCAACATTGCAAACACTACCGCTTCTGCCATTGGCACAAATAGACTATGGGCAACACCTGTTAAAAAAAACATCGGGACGAACACAATACAAATACATAAAGTAGAGACAAACGCAGGCATTGCAATTTCAGCAGCACCATCAAGTATTGCCTGACGGGGTTTTTTTCCCATCAACATTTGCCGTTCGATGTTTTCTATTTCAACTGTGGCATCATCGACTAAAATCCCCACTGCTAATGCCAATCCACCCATGGTCATCAAGTTGATCGTTTCACCAATCAGATACAAAATAATCAGTGAGGACATAATCGATAAAGGTATTGACACTGCGATTATGCAGGTACTCCGCCAATTACCCAGAAACAGTAAAATCATTGCAGCAGTTAAGCCCGCTGCAATCAATGCTTCGTGAAGAACATTACCTATCGCTGCCTTGACAAACAATGATTGGTCAAACATCAACCTCATATTGATGCCTTCAGGCATTTGGGCAAGCATGCTGGGTATTATTTCCTTTACAAAGTCTACAACATCCAAAGTTGAGACCCGACCTCTTTTAAAAATAGAGTTTAAAATACCCCTCTCTCCATTTTGGCGTGCAATCGTTGTTTGGGGTGAAGCGCCATCTCGTATAATAGCCACATCACGTACAAAAGTGGTAATGCCATTAACCGTCCGCACCGGAATATCACCAATTCTGGGAATTGACGCGATAGCACCATTCAATGTGACGTCGTATTCTGTTGAACCCACTTTTATGGTCCCAGTGGGTAAAATTAAATTATGTACGGCCATTGCATCAACAAGATCAGAAGGTGTTAATCCACGCGCTGTTAAAGCAGCAGGGTTAATATCAACCGTTACCTGTCGACCTTTTGATCCAAAGGGACTGGTTACTGAAAGACCCGGCATCGCCTGCAAGGCATTCCGGACAATATTATTGGTTAAATCATTGACTTCTGTCTCTGGAACCGTACTACTTGAGATGCCTAATTGAACCAGTGGCAAATCCGAAGCAGAATATTGAACCACCTGCGGAGGCGCCGTATTGGCTGGCAATGAGCGATACACAGAGTTACTGCTGGACATGACCTGAGCAATAGCAGTGCGTATATCGGTGTCTGGATGAAAAAACACTTTTATCACGGCTGTGCCAGCGAATGACAAAGATTCACTATGCTCAATACCATCGATCAGAGACATTGAACGTTCAACCGACCCTGTCAAACGATCAGAAAGTTCTTTAGCGGTCATCCCTTTGTATTCCCACAACATGGCCACAACAGGAATATCAATCGTTGGAAAAATATCCGTTGGCATTTTACGTAGCACATAAGGTGTTGACAACAAGATAAGTAAAGCCGCTACAAGGAAAGTGTATGGGCGACGTAAAGCAATATTTACAATCCACATAAAGTTATTAAAAAATTCGACGGGGTAATAAGTTAGTATCTATGTCCAATTCTCTAATTCTTTATCGCAGGACTTGAAGTTGCAGGGCCAATTCCTACAATTTGAAGAATGACATCACCGTCTTTAGCTCCGTCGTAATGAACTTCTTTTCCATAATGGGTCACGAAGCTTCCCGCTGGAACCGGTTTTAGATTATCAAGATTGTAATCTTCACCGGTACCAACCCACCACGTACCTGAAATAACCGTAATAAAGCGATCATTAGGGTGTGAATGAGGTTTGCTATTATGATGGGCATTCCATTTGTTTAGTACTACATACAAACCGGGTTTAGATGGATCACCCACTAAAACTGCTGATTCTGAACCACTAGGATTAGCAACCCAATTAATTTTTTCAGGCAAGGTAATGTTGATTGCCTTTGGATTCAGGCTAGAAAAGTCAGGTGTTGACTCAGCATTAATTGAAAAACTAAGTAAAGAAGCAACGAACCCCATTGTCACCCTGGATAGAATCTTAAAAAACATGGAAGAACCAAGGAATCTATTACTCTGAGCGTTATTAAAAAAAGCTGTCAATGTCATGTTAGGTCTCATAAAATTTCGTTATAACGTGAATACTTTACACAAATATATGCAATTAATGAGCCATAAATCACATCAATAACTAATTGCTCATTATAATTTCTTCTCTATTAACGATTACAATAATTAACCTTTCAATCCAGAATCAATACTCTATTAAGTTAGCAAGTAAACGTAGAGGCATCTGTTGACACAAGTGCAGTCAATCAACAATAAGTGCCCGCAAATCAACAGCACTTATTCTCGCTAACCTTAATTTATCCAGAGCTCTCCTGTAGATTCGTTTATAGAGACTTGCTTAATCAATGGCATAAATTATGCTAAATTACACGCAAATATCTTGTTCTAGAGAAACCATTAAGAACCAAGTATTATTAGTATTGCAAGTTTTAATCTCTGCCGATCAATATTAATTTTTCTAACCGCATTAGATTATTAAGTCCTCTAAATACCTATTATTAAAACTAAATAAGAATCCACCACATGAGCAAATACACCCTCCATATCAATGGCACCACGAAAACAGTCAGTGTTGCCTCAGATACCCCCTTGCTGTGGGTATTGAGAGATCATTTAAACCTTGTCGGCACTAAATTTGGTTGCGGAATAGGCCAGTGCGGCGCCTGCACTGTGCATATCGATGGCGAACCCACCCGAGCCTGTCAAACGCCTATCTCTACTTTAGGTAATCGTAAAGTAACCACCATTGAGGGCCTTGACCCTAAAGGAGAGCATCCTTTACAAAAAGCCTGGCAAGAACTCGATGTGCCTCAATGCGGTTACTGCCAGGCCGGACAAATCATGACCGCTGCAGCTTTACTGAAAAAAACACCCAAGCCTTCAGATACTGACATCGATAAAGCGCTTACCGGACATCTCTGCCGTTGTGGCACTTATCTCAGAATACGAAAAGGTATTCACCTCGCCGCCGAAATAGCCTCCAAGGAGTCAGCATGAACGATCAACATTTAGAAAATGCCAGTCGCCGTGACTTTATGCGCAAGTCAGTACTGGCTAGCGGTGGGCTTGCCTTGGGTTTTTATTTTAATAGCGCTAACAGCGCAACAAAACAAATTGCAAAACCCTCTACTGTTCCTGAAACCGGTATCTTTAAACCCAATGCCTTTATTCATATCGCTACGAACGGTACGGTCACCTTAATCAGCAAGCAACCCGAAATCGGCCAAGGTATCAAAACATCTTTACCGATGGTCATTGCGGAAGAGTTGGAGGTTAACTGGAAAGATGTAGTCATTTTACAAGGCGACCTGAACCCTATTTACGGCAGTCAGAGTGCCGGAGGTTCGCGATCAACACCCACTAATTACGAAGAATTTCATAAGCTGGGTGCTACTGCTCGCACGATGCTCATCAGCGCCGCCGCTGACATCTTAAAAGTACCCGTTTCTGAACTTATAGCAAAAGACAGCGCAGTTCATCATTCAGCAACCGGAAAACAGTTAAGCTACGGTCAACTGGTCGAAAAAGCCGCGACCTTAGCCGTCCCTGCACCTGAAACCGTTAAACTAAAAGACTCAAAAGAGTATAAATTACTGGGTACTCGGATTGGTGGTATTGACAATCCTGGCGTAGTTACCGGCAAACCGTTATTCGGTATTGATGTACAACTACCCGGCTTACTTTATGCTGTCTACGAAAAATCACCGGTGTTTGGCGGTAAAGTAGTCAGTGCTAATCTGGATAAAATCAAATCATTGCCCGGTGTTAAATATGCCTTCATCATAGAAGGTGATTCAAATCTGAAAGGCTTATTGCCGGGCGTTGCTATTGTCGCTGATTCAACCTGGTCAGCGTTTAGCGCCCGAAAACAACTCGACGTTGTTTGGAATGACGGTACGGGTGCAACGGAAAGCTGGGCGGGTTTTACAGCACAGGCAAAAGCCCTATCAACTAAGCCCGGCACTGAAGTCTTACGTAATGATGGTGATGCAAAAGCTGCCCACAAAAGCGCAGATAAAACAGTAGAAGCGTCTTACAGTTACCCATTCATTTCACATGCCAGTATAGAACCACAAAACTGTACGGCCTGGTTTAAAGACGGTACCTTTGAACTTTGGGCGCCCACCCAAAACCCAGAGGCTGGACAGAAAATCATTACCGAAACCCTAGGAATCCCTAAAGAAAAAATCACTCTGCATATCACCCGCAGTGGTGGTGGCTTTGGTCGACGTTTAATTCCAGATTATATTATCGAAGCCGCAGCGATTGCCCAACATGTAAAAGGACCGGTGAAGTTAACCTGGACACGAGAAGATGATTTACGCCATGATCAATTTCGTGCCGGTGGCTTTCATTTCTTGAAAGGTGGCATTAATCAACAAGGTAAACTTATTTCATGGCAAAACCATTTTGTTACCTTTGGCAATAAAGTACTTAAAGACGGTAAGTCCACTTTAGAATTGGGTAGTGGTGCGAACTTATCAGGCGATGAATTTCCAGGTCGCTGGGTTGAAAACTGCCTGCTTGAACAAACACCCTTGGAATGTAATATTCCTATGGGCCCTTGGCGTGCGCCGCGCAGTAATGTATTAGCTTGGGTGTTTCACAGTTTTATTGACGAACTGGCTCATGCAGCAGGACGTGATCCTTTAGAATTTCGGTTAGACATATTGGGTAACAAAGACTTTATACCGGGCACCGGTAAACAAGGCATCCCTTATGATGTTAACCGAATGAAACACGTGTTGCAGCATGTGGCCGAGAAAGCTGACTGGGGTAAAAAAACTTTTCCTAAAGGCCAAGGTCAAGGCATTGCGTTTCATTTTAGTCATCAGGGTTATATTGCCCACGTAGCGGAAGTCACCGTTTCTAAAGCAGGCGTTCTTAAAGTTGATCGAGTCATCGTATCCACTGACATTGGTGCGCAAATTGTTAATCTCAGCGGTGCCGAAAATCAGGTGCAAGGTTCTGTCATTGATGGCTTGGGCGCACTGATGTTTCAAGATTTGAATATCGAAAAAGGGCGCATTGTCCAAAGTAATTTTGGTGATTATCCGATGATTCGTATCAATGATGCACCAACTCAAGTCGATGTACATTTTCTTAAAACCGAGTATCCGGTGACCGGACTGGGCGAGCCTGCACTTCCGCCATTAGCGCCTGCTGTCTGTAATGCCATCTTTGCTGCGACGGGCATTCGGGTACGAGAATTACCGCTATTAAAAACTGATCTAAGCTGGAGTTGAGGGATAACATCATGGCTAATAAAATCAACCACCTGATTGACGCTTACCAGCGTCTCACCCAAAAAGCTGAGAATTGTGTACTCGCAACCATTATAGAAACCTTCGGCTCGACTTATCAAAAAGCCGGTGCGAGGATGTTAATAACGACTGAAGGAGAGCTGATTGGTTTATTGGGAGGTGGTTGTTTTGAACGAGATTTAATAGAACAGGCACTCGCTGTTTTTGAAACCGGCGCACCGAAAACGGTCTTTTATGACATGCGCTCCTCAGATGATATTATCTGGGGCTTGGGACTGGGTTGTAATGGCGCGGTCAGAGTATTTTTACAATTGCTAAAAGCAGAAGAACACTTTGCGCCGTTAAATACTTTGATTGACGCAGCCGAAAATAATGCTCAAAGTATTATGGTCACGGTCGTGGAGTCTGAATACAATGATTTTCCAGCGGGCTATAGCTTATTTGTGCCGACAACAACGACAAATAATCGTGAACTGCTATCCACTGCACCCTTCCCTTTTACGAGTGCCGCCCTGCAAACCATTGAGAAACAAAAACCGCATATTGAAACGCACGTTATTAATAGCCAAACCATTAAAGCCTTTTACGAACCAATACATCCTCCTCTGCGTTTACTTATTCTGGGTGCCGGTGCTGATGCTATCCCCTTAACCCAATTTGCCAAGTTACTGGGTTGGCGTATAACAGTCGTTGACCATCGACCGGGGTATATTATCAAAGACCGCTTTCCTTATGTGGATCAATTACTTTACAGAACACCGGAGACCCTCCATGATGATCTGGACATCAATCAGTTTAACGCGCTGATAGTGATGACCCATAATATCGAATATGACCAACGCTATCTTAAAGCACTGGCTCATTGTGACATACCTTTTATAGGCTTACTGGGCCCCGTTCACCGTAAGATTAAGTTATTACAATCACTGGGAAATGACGCTTCGAAAATTTCGTCACGGGTTTTTGGTCCAGTGGGTTTAGACATTGGTGCCGAAACACCTGAGGAGATAGCCTTATCAATCGTGGCAGGTATTCATGCTGAATTAAACAAACGTAATGGGCAACAACTCAGCAACGACAACTATGGGCATTTACCCGACTATGTCCAGCGATAAGGTCTATGCTATCGTTTTAGCCGCTGGCACCTCAAGTCGTCTTGGGCATAATCCCAAACAATTACTGAACTGGAACAATCGACCGCTGTTAGAACACGCACTCCTCAATGTTCAAGCCATTTTACAGGAGCGTATCATCGTTGTGCTCGGTGCGCACAGCCACGCAATAGAAAAAGGTATTAATCTAAACGCCTTCAAAACGGTTATTAACCAGGACTGGCAACAAGGTATAGCCTCTTCGATAGGTGCGGGTATTCAGGCATTACCTGACACGGCAACGGCTGCGTTTATCGTGTTGAGTGATCAGCCTTTGATTAGAGTTGAACATTTTCAATGCTTACTGACTACGTGGATCAATTCATCGACTCAGATTGTAGCCAGTGAATATCACCAATCCGTGGGCGTACCTGCCCTATTCCCAGCCCGATTCTTTACACCGTTACAGGCCCTTCAGGGCGATCAAGGCGCTAAGTCATTATTAATTAAGTTTGATAAAGATGTCATAAAAATACCTTTGCCAGAAGCCGAACTGGATATTGATAGTATAGAAGACTTTAATGATCTAAAAGACCATTAGGCTACACGTCGCACCACATTCCCGTTGTCTCGCAGCTCTCGCAAGAGGCCTGGCACATCTCAATAGTTTTTCGCAGCTACTTTGAGACCTCTCAAACTCTTTGCTAGATGCCTCAAAATGCTGTTGAGGTGTCTGTCATGGCTTCCCTCATGTCACACATAGCTTCAATAGCGTGTGTTTACTATTTAAGAGACGACTCTAACAAGCAGTGACACCTAGGAAGACTGGCCAGTCATTACGCGAGTCGTTATGACGAGCTTTTAAGCTAGCTAGCGATCTTTCCAGCTTGGCCAGTCACCTGATGCGTTTTATCAGGTAACTCGCAAGGTTTTTGCGTTAGATCATTTGCTTGGGAAGTGTTCTCGTTTGTTTGGCAGAATGTGTCGTTAAGCCCTGTAATAAGCAGGGGCGACATTCTTGAAGCATGATCTTGATTCAATCATCTCGTACTCATTCCTAAAGCTATCTTACTCCAAGAGTGGGGCTCATCGACCGCGCCTGTTGTTTCACTGCCCTAACCTTGCTGTAGATCAGCATGACCTAGAGTGTGACGAAAGCCTGGATCATAGCAGCGGTTGACAGACGAGTACCTGAGGCGGAGAGCGGAACGCACGTACCCGCCAAAGTCGTACCAAGAACCACAACGTACAACGCGGGGAGAGTCTGGTGCTAACGGATTTTGCCGTAATCACGGGTTGCAAACAGCCTCTTTACCTAGATTATTTTGACAAATATCCTGACCATTCCCAGACGTTGCCGTGCATTTCATAAAATGCCCCAAGCATTGCAGGGATAGGATTTTACCTCTGCGGTTTCCTGTAAAGAACCCTCGCCCATTCACCCGCTTCATAATCCCATATACCCCTATAATTAACCTTGTCCAAAGTCAGTTCACCGTCAAAATTAAACGGCGTTTGGCTGCCGGCACGGCAGGCATATTCCCATTCGGCTTCCCACGGTAAAAAGATTAGTAATATTGTCCTATCGCAAAATTCCTTTCACTGTCTAAGTGACTGAGTAATTCTTCGGTTTTGGAATCGTCTTGAGTTGTCATCGATTAGTCACCAACAGTATTTTATAATTGATTTGAATTATCGGTTAACCATTGCATTTAACCTTGATCTACTGTGCATTAAAGCTATCCCAATCCCCCCAAATAGCAAAAGTGGCTCCGACTGCTTGCAAATTAACGAATAACACCCTTCCATCTTCAGAGAATGTCGATCCAGCAAACTCAGTCGCTTCTAAGCCTTTCGTCACATTTTTAGCGAAATCAGCCATTTTTCCATTGGGAGCAAGAATACGTATATAGTTATCTGCAGTACCGCCCGCACTTGCATAATCGCTATCTTCACAGATAAAGAGCAAATCACTATTGGGCTTTAAACAGATATTATCCGGCATATCCAGCACCTCCCGACTCGGGGATTCAAAGACCAAGGTCAAAGAACCGCTCATTTTGCTTTTACGCTCATAGCGCCAAATTTGGCCGCCCTGATTATCACCACCACTGGTCGATACAAAATAAATCCGACCATGCTGGTCAGCATACGCACCTTCGAGACGAGCAAAAGTGGCACCGCCTTGCTCCAAGCCCTGTTTATAGACTGCGTTTTCATCCAGATCTGCTGCAAGCGGATCGGGATCATTAATAGTCACCCAAGTGGTTTCAAAGCGTTGACCGACTTTTAAACCCTTGCGCGCATCAAAAGCGCCCTTGCCTTTAATTTTCAACATCTGCAATGTGCCACCCTTAACCAATTGCTGCCTGCTCTTGGGTAAAAACCGGTAAAAACCTGCCGTTGTTGCATCTTCGGTCAGATACACAATTCCGGCCTGCTTATCACAAGCGATCGCTTCATGCCTGAATCGTCCCATTGCTTTAAGGGGTACTGGATCTACAGGTGCATTCGCTGAGGCTGAGACTTCAAAACAATAGCCATGCGATTTTGGGTATCCACCCGTTTGTTTAGCTTCACTTTGCCTGCGAATCCCCTGACCTAACGTCGTTTCCTCACAAGAAATCCAACTTCCCCATGGCGTTTTGCCACCTGCACAATTTACCAGCGTTCCGCTCAGACTCACAAAGTCTCGAACAACCTCTAGGGTATCAGGATTAATGACTAAGGTAGTTGTTCCGCCACCCGCTGTTTCATCATAAGGATTAGCGCCAATCGCAGCATTCAGTTTAGGTGTTTCGCCATTGGTCACTTCATGATTTCGTACCAGGCGAAGTTCATCCCCTACCTTAAAACAAGCCATCCCATCATGCAATTTTGGCGTTTTATTACCATCCGCCATAAGCGTTCCTGCCTTACCTAAGACTTTGTATTTAAATCCTTTGGGTAAAGCCAGAAAAGTCTCACCAGTATTCTCAGTTTGAGTAGGAATCAACTCACCGAAACCAGATGCGTGCATTGAAGCCAGTGAGCTATCGACAGCAAAAGCCATTGCCCGACGTTGTAACCCAGAAAATCCAAGCGCCACTCCCACAGTAGTGGCACCCAGTTGAAACATAAAATTTCTTCTACTAATCATAATGTAATTCACTATTGGATGATAAACCGTCATATAAAATCATTTACTAAAAACCCCTTGCCACCCACCTGATATCAACCGGGTAATTTGCATAAGAATAACGGGCACTGAAGGACCCGCAGGTGCTGCTAAATAAAGAGAATGCCATTGCGGAGCAAACTTGGCTTTGTATTCATATAGCCCTTCAAAGTTATAAAACTGATCACCCATTTTAAAAATAGTCGCCCCCACCTTATTCCATAAGGGCGCTAATGGTCTACTTTCCAGTCCAGCCAACGGAGCCATACCTAAAGAAAACCAGTGGTAATTTTCTGCCTTCCCCCACAACAACAGTTCCGCAAACAAAAAATCCATAATGCCTTTCGGACTGGCTTGACTGTAACGCATCAAATCAATGGATAACTCCTCATGTCCTAATGTTTGCCAAATATTGGCAAATGCCATGATCTGCCCAGACTCATCCTTTATGACCGCAACATCAGTACGACGCAAATAATTGTTATCAAAGAACCCCAACGAAAAACCTTTTTCCCGAGTATTCTTATGCATTAACCAATCATCTGAAATTTGTTGTAATCTTGGCAATGCAAGCTCAACTCCAAACCCAGATAATATTTCAAAACTATAACCCAATTTCTCGAACTTATTACGTGCACTGCGTTGAGATTCACGTTGCTTACCTTGCAAAGTAAACGTGGATAAATCAACTCGGGCTTCTTCACCTAATTTAAATAAAGACAAACCCAAATCCAGATAAGAAGGTAACCACGCTGTGCTCGCCTGATAAAACACAATCTTGGCACCATAACGATCCGCCTGCTCCATGAACTGATACATTAACTCCTCAATCGCTCCAGACTTACCTACAGGATCACCCATTGCAATCCAAAACTGGTTGGTGATAGCGTACATAATAAACGCATCTCTTTGAGCATTCCAAAACAGATATTTATCTCCAATTATAGCCAAATAACCATCAGTACTAGAGCAATTCATGACTATTTGTTTTGCTTCCAAAAGCTCCTGTTCAGTTGGCTTCAAACTGACCTTCGGTGGTGCAACACCCAGTAAATGAAATAAACCGTAAACGACAATCACTACACTAATCAACAACAATGCGCGTAAAAACCGGGGCGCGTTACCATCATAAGAAAATTGCCACCACATGTCCTGTGAAAATTCTAAATTACGATAGGCAAAAAATCCTAACCAGATAGAACCCACTAAAACCATCGTGACAGCAGCCAGCCAAGTCCTTGAGAAAGTCAGGTGTAATAACGAAGATTGGCGTTGAAAATAACTACGAGCAGGTAACATTAAGAGCAATATGACTGATAACACTAATGCCTCATGCCAATCGAAGCCTTTTAGCAAAGAAGCAAAAATACCTAATATGAGAAAACCCACGCTACCAAACCAGGCGGCATCGATTCTAAGCAAAATACCCCGGGCCAAAATCAGCAATAGAATACCCGCCAAACTTCCACTCAAATGAGATAATTCAACAATAGGCAAAGGCACTATTTCTCTTATTGATTCCAGAATTTCAGAGTTAGCGGGAATAGAGCCAGAAACCAATAACAAAGCACCTGCCAATAACAATAAAAGAGAATATAACTGTGGCACAAATGCGAGTAGTACACGATATACCGCATGACCACTGGCACTTAGAAACTCTCTACGAGTATATATTTCATAGCCCAACAAACTTATTCCGGCTATCAGTAACGGCATGAAATAGTAAATAACCCGATACAATAACAAAGCGCCAATCAAAACCAAATGTTGATCTGTGGCTTCAATATCTGACATTAACCAAAGAAAAGCGCTTTCAAATACGCCTATTCCTCCCGGCACCTGACTCAAAACCCCGACCACCTGAGCCACGACAAAAACAACGACAAACGCCCCGAAATCAATATCTATCTTACCGAGCAAGAGTACCCACAAAACCAGTGAAGACAAGACAACATCTATACTGGAAACGACTGTTTGCCAGAAAGCCATCTTCGGTGAAGGCAAAGAAATTTCAAAGCCTTTAATCAATAATGGCTTACGCCAAAACCCAATGGCTCCCCAATATAAGAGCAAAGAACCCAAACAAAGCAGACTAACCCAATGAATAGCAGTAGGTACCTGAACAGTACGCGATAAATAATGCGGCAACACTAAACTACCGATTAAGCCTAAACTCAATGCACCTAATAGATAGGTGATGGTTTGGAACAGTGAGATTTTTAAAATATCCCAGCCTGGCACTCCCCATTTTGAATAAAACCGATAACGAATAGACCCACCTGCAGCCCAGGCATGCCCTGTGTTATTACTAATCGCATAACTTAATAAGGCAGCCGCAATCATCTTGGGAACGGGGATACCACCATGACCGGTATAACGTAATGCCAACCAGTCATAAGCCGCCAAAACAAAATAATTAATAACAGTCAGGATAATTGAGGCAATAACAAATTTAAACGGCATAGCCTCCAGTCTGGAAAGAATATCGCTCAAATCATGAGCTTTTATTTGCTTATGAACAATATAGAGTGCGCAGGCAAACAAAATGACCGGTAACCAATGCGTTATTTTTTGTAATGATCGACTTAACATTTCACGAGTCATAATCTGTACATAAGGAGGTTATAAAAAGTTTACGTTAATTAATATGATGTTGCCTATAGACATCCAGAATTTGACGGGTTAATTTGGGATAATCCTGATCAAAATGATGCCCTCCAGGCAATTCCAGAACATTAGCCTCCGTTTTTAGCAACGTATTACATGCTGTTTCAGCTTTTTCGTCTCGCCCATACACACACAGCAGCTTATTCTTAGGGATTTTTGCTAATTCTGGAGCTAAAGGCAATTCACCTGAACTGTGACCCAGCCAACCTGAAACATGAATCTCAAAATCTGCACTTTCAGCTAATGCCAGCAATACCAAAAGTGAAACACTGTCCTTATCTTTTTGGGGTAAACGATTGTACAAAGCTGGCAAAATATCTGCCCCAAAGGAATACCCCGTTAACACAAAAGTCTCTACCTGCCACTGCCTTCGATAATAAGCCATCGTAGCAGATAAATCCGCAGCCGCTTGTTCTGGCGTTTTATGCTCCCAGAAATAACGCAAAACATCGACACCCACCACAGGATAATTCAGCTTATTCATTTCATCGGCAACCGTTCTATCCAAATCCCGCCACCCGCCATCTCCCGAATAAAACAGAGTCACATTATTACTGGATTGACTAGACTTCATTTCAACAACGGGCATCGGTGGCGCATTTGTATCCGATAAACCCATACTGGTATTCAACTCATCAATCAATAAGGTTTCAAGCGGAGTATTATAGGCAGCAATGCGAACATCGACATCACCCAAAGACTTGATAAAAACACCGGTCTTTGCATCAGGTTGATCCGCCCAAACTGAACGCCAGTTGCTTTTCAACTTTGGAGAAGAAACCAAAGTTTGTTGCTTCTGCAATATTGGAGAGCACAAAACAAGATTATCAGGCACAGCTACTGAAAAGCCGATAGATAAATTTATCACTATTTTACCCGATAAAACTTGCGCATTCAAAAAGGGGATCAATGCACCACTAGAAATACCAGCAATAATTGGTGGCTTACCTTTGGGTTCCGGTAAGCCTTTTAACAGCCCTTCTATAGAATCAACTACCTGCTTTGAATCTACACATTGGCCAGCTATAAATTTTAAATTATTAAAAAAGTGACCGGCATCTACGACCTTCGCAACAACACCTTTAGCCGCTAACTGCTTACTAAGCTCGTTAGCATTCGTTTTATTGCTGTCAACAAAAGCCAGTATTAAACCTTGCGGTTCTCCCCAAGCAGGTTTTGAAATCTCTATAGAACCAAACACTTCAGAATCAATTGTGTTGTTTAGAACGGGCGGATCAATAAGTGCTAGCTTCCAAATGCCCAACCCGGTAACGACAAATAAAATACCTATCAACAAACGTTTTATTGTTTTCATTATAATTTCTATAGTTAAAGAATAATTCTTTAATAAATCCCCAGGAACGAGGCGATCAATTGATTGATTTCTTGAGCATGCGTTACAGGAGCTGCATGACCCGCACCAGTGATCACTTCAATCCGGCCATTCGCTAACATGCGGGCCAATTCATTTGAATGATTCAAATCTATAATATCGTTTTCTCCTACCACAACCAGCGTAGGCGAAGTAATCGCGTTTAAATCAGAATGCCTAAGCTGAGGTTCAGCCCGCCACAAATCCATTATTTCAGCTTCCAGAGAAAGATGCTGTTCACCTGCTCCTGACCAAACCCCACGAAACCAGTCACGGAGTGACTTTAAAAAACCCGTATTTGAGACTGACTGCGAATTATCAGCTTCAAGAATTACACCTGAAGGATGAAAGTTAGCACTAATAGCGACAATCTTACCCATGCGTTGTGGCGCCTCTAAACCCAGCAATAAGGCAATAATGCCTCCATCGCTCCAACCCACCACATCAGTGCGCTGAATACCCAGTTTGTCCAGCACTTGCAACGTATCCTCAGCAAAAATTTGATAACTGAGTTTTGTATGACCTTTGGTTGAATAACCATGGCCTCGGGTATCAATCAGAATGACGCGTCGTCCAGATGAAACTAACCATGGGATTTGAGAAAACCAGCTGAGCTTATTGCTCAAACCACCATGAAGCAATAATATCGGCTCACCCTGACCATAAGACACATAATGTATCTTTGCCCCTTGATAATCGATATTACCTGTTTCAAGTAGTGTTGGGGTTGATGTCTTCCAAATCAAATAATTCAGAGCATTAACCGACATTGGTTTTAACCAGACAAAAACTGACACCGTCATTATCAACACGATCCAGGCAATAAAAAACAATCGCTTCATTGAGGCATACTTTACCTGTTAAACACTCATTTACGTAGGCAAATTATGGGCGCATAAACCATTATCCACAAGTTAATGCTAATATTACACAATAAGTTGAATAATTATAATGGGTTAGATTAGAATGTAAGCAACTGAATGCTATTATTGAATCGCTAACACATAAACAACAGCCTTAACATCGTTGACCTGGAATCTAATAACGCAAGGATAATGACAACTTATAAAACCCGCTATACCAAGGAACAACTTTTCGAATTATCAGAAAAGGGAAATACCGATGCAATGTACTCTATCGGCTACCGATATCTAAAAGGGATTGGTGACCTTAACAAAAATAACGAGTTAGCCACTGAATGGTTCAAAAAAGCCGCCGAGGCGGGCAACCTGAATGCCATTAAAATATTAAAAAACACGCCCGTATCAAATGCAAAACCAAAAATAGACATAGACTCTGATCTTACCCATCAGGACTCTTTAAAATCTTTCTTATCAGAGACTTTCCCTGCTCAACATCAACTTTTAAATATAAAGCACCCCCTCTCAATTTCCACAGAAAACATTAGCAGTGGCCTGATATTTATATTGCTCCTGGGCTATTTAATAGGGACATTGAACAAGGCACATAAAGCATTTAAATTATTAGGTAAGAAAAAATTGTTAAACAAACAAATTGATGAATTAATCAATCAGCATATTAAAGCTCTTGCATTGAAATATAAACAAACTGTAAAGCAAGACGAATATGGCAATGTTTTTTATGATCAATGGGAGATCGCAACCCGATATTTTATTAAGAACGTACTCTGCAAAAACAGTCCTATAAAAAACCACTTAGACCAAGAGGAGCGCTTCAAGGATATCAAAGAAAGAATCACGAATGCCGTCAAAGCTTATGAGCTAACGAGCGTTAATTCCGACTATAAAAATATCAATGTAGAACAACTGTCTCCTATCGACTTTGAACATTATTGTGCCGACATTTTAAAAGCCAATGGCTGGAAAGCAAAAGTTACCCAAGCCACTAGTGATCAAGGCATCGACATAATTGCCCAATACAAAAATATCCATGTAGCATTTCAGTGCAAGAAATACTCAAGCCCTGTTGGCAATCAGGCAGTGCAACAAATCATTGCAGGCAAACAATACATCAAGGCTGATATTGCCGCTGTTATATCTAACGCACGCTATACCGCATCAGCAAAACAACTAGCTGTTTCAACCGGTGTACACTTGTTACATTACTCGGAATTAAAGCGCTTTAAAGACTGTCTTTTAAAATCAGTTGCCTAGGCGCATGGATGCGAATTATATTTAGAACGCGAGAAGCGCATGATTAATCAAAACTGCACTCATTGTCTGGGAATATTAAAAGAACCAAGGTAATTTAGGTGCTGTAGTATCTTTCAACCCATCAACCATAATATTATCACTTAAAGTCAATTTAGGATGAGGATGAGTGAATGTTACCAGCCAGCTTTTGAAAAATGATAACTTATTGAATATATTGGGGTGAACGATGGGGCTCGAACCCACGACAACCGGAATCACAATCTGAGCGTCTATTTCAGATTACCTATATAAAAATTAATAACTTACATGTTTTTTCTGTCTAACTATAAGTCAAAATTTTACCCTTTTTAATCAAATAGTTAAGTTTTTTTCAAAAAATAAGTTAGACAGCTAATTTTCTAACCGAGCACCGGACTTTTCTAAATCGGCCTATTCCTTCGAGCCCTGCCAACTACTTATCCCTCGCGTATTTTAGACGTGGACATCCTAAATAACAAAGTTTTACAAACTTCTAAAACAAAGTTATATTACAAGGCAATAACAAAGTTTTACAAACCTGCAAAACAAAGTTGATGAGCGCATGGCAAGTCCAAACAAAAAACTAGCAGAGGCACTACGAGCGCTAAAGCGCTTACAGGTAAAGCAACACTGTGCCATCGAATCCGGTGACCTCAAAGACGCGCATCGCTTGATTTTAGTTGAGGAAGGATTTCTTCGGCCGGTTATGAAGGGATGGTATGTTTGCTCGAGTCCCGGAGATCAAAAAGGCGATTCCACAGCCTGGTACGCAAGCTTTTGGCCCTTTCTGTCGGGCTATCTCAAAAAACGCTTTGGCAAACGCTATTGTTTAAATGTGGATGCGTCCCTGCTAATCCATACCCAAAGCACCATTATTCCCAAGCAAATCACTGTCATTACCAAGGAAGGCGGGACTTCTGTTCTCAACCTACCCCACGGTAATTCGTTATTGATCTACACAGACCCAAAAAACCTCCGCAGCACCAGGGTCGATGTGAACGGATTGCAGGCGCTATCTTTGCCCGAAACATTATGCAGACTGGGGCCACAGTCTTTCAGGAATAATCCACGAGAAGCTGAGATTGGCCTTAGCATGATACGAGACCCTGGGGAGTTGCTGACCGTCTTGCTCACTGAAGAAGGCATGACGGCCTCTGCTGGAAGGTTAGCGGGAGCCTTTCGATTTATCGGTCGTTCTGAGGATGCAGATCGTATTTTGCAGACCATGAAACTTAGTAAATATGATGTCAGGGAGTCCAATCCGTTTGAAATTTCGATCCCCACGCTCACTCTTAATAGAGAACGATCTCCCTATTCAATGCGCCTGGTATCAATGTGGGCGGGTTGGCGCGATGCTGTTTTGGACAATTTCCCCAAAGCGCCTGGACTATGCCATTCTGTTGAGAATTACCTATCCAGTGTGGATGAGCGATATGTGGCAGATGCTTACAATTCGCTCTCGATAGAAGGCTATAAGGTTACCGATGAGCTTATAGAAAGGGTTGCTAAACAAGGCTGGAATCCAGATGCCATCCAGCAAGACCAAAAGGATCGCGACACGCTAGCCGCTCGCGGTTACTTTCAAGCATTTCAGGCCGTTAAACTGAGCATTACAGAAATTCTGATGGGAAAAAATGCCGGACAGATTGTTAGAAGCGCTCATCATCGCTGGCACGGCGAGCTTTTCGCACCCTCGGTAACCGCCGGCATACTCGAACCCTATCAATTGGCGGGTTACCGAAACGGTCCAGTCTACATACGAAATTCCATGCATACACCACTTCCCCGCGAGGCATTGATAGATGCCATGGATACCCTATTCAATCTGCTAGAACAAGAATCGGAGCCCGCTGTTCGAGCAGTCCTGGGTCATCACCTATTTGTATTCATTCATCCTTATTTTGACGGCAATGGTCGACTTGGACGGTTCCTGATGAATGCGATGCTCGCATCGGGTGGATACCCCTGGACCATTATCAGGGTGGAACGTCGCGATGCTTATCTGGATGCACTGGAACGAGCCAGCGTTGATAGTGACATAGCTCCCTTAACACGGTTTATTAGCGATGAAATCAAACAGTAATAGCTGCCGTTAAGGATTAAAACAATCTAATTTAGATTTGCATATTTCATAAAATAGCATAATTTACTGTACAGTGAATTATGCTATTTTCCTTGAGTAATTTTTATCTTTACCTATTTGTTGAAATTTACAGTTGAAAGAATATCAATTGGCACATAAATCTTGAGATTGCCCCTTGATAGGAAAATTTTACGCAACCAAGGTAAATGCATTCCGTCATATCAACGATTAGCAACGATAATTTTATCGGAATTCGAACCAAAAAAATCCGGCATTAAGCCGGATTGAGGGAAGGACATGAATCTTGCGCATACAAGCATTCGGCATTAGATTAACCATCGTGATCGGTTTTGAAAATGTGACCAATTGCCGCGTGGCAAGTTGCCACAGATCAACTCATTATTTTTTCCCTACAACCTCGTCTAAATCACTAATACGCGACAATTTGTCATATTTTCCATACTCGACTATTTCTATAAACTATATAAATGGGGCGTGGTGAAACATTATCGTTGAAGAAGTGCATTATCCTAAAAAAATCAGTTGAGTCTAACTCTGCCAAAAAAATTCAGCATAAACTTGACAAC
>CAIPPE010000344.1 GCA_903866825.1 uncultured Methylococcaceae bacterium | reverse complement strand
GCATATGCTGCGAAATGCCATAGACCATGGTATTGAGTTGCCTGAAGATCGATTAAAGTCTGGAAAAGCAGCCGTTGGAACAATACTAGTAAAAGTTAGTCAAGATGCCAATCACATTAGGATTGATGTACATGATGATGGTCGTGGTCTAGATTTAGAGGCTATACGCCATCAAGCTGTCAAACGCCATCTTTATACTGAGATTCAGGCCGCGACTTTAGATGATGTGCAGCTAAAGAATGTATTAATGACTCCTGGTTTTTCTACTAACAAAATGATTACGGATATATCAGGCCGTGGGGTTGGTTTGGATGTAGTGAGATCAGCAGTTGAGCGCATGCACGGCACACTTCAAATCGAATCTGAGCCAGGGAAAGGAATGCTTTTTTCCTTAAATCTGCCAGTGTCATTAACCTCAACTCGTGTAATGATTATTCGTGAATGGGGTGAAAGTTACGCCCTACCCTGCGAGGCTATACAGTTTTCAAAAATATTAAAGTCTAATGAATTACTGATTCGCGAAGACAGGCAATGTTTTTACCACGATGATGAAGTGATTACTGTAAATCGCTTGGGCTCGTTGTTGGATCGCCCAGCCAGACCCATTAATCCCAATAGCATATTAATTTGCGTAGTGATTAAAGTTGGTGAATATAGTTATGGCTTGATCGTTGATGAGCTGGGCAATGAGGAAGAGATTGTTTTAAAGCCGGCACCCACCCCAATTAAAAGGTTGCGCAATGTTTTAGGGGTAACTATTTTGGATTCTGGTGAGGTGTGCACTGTTCTCAATGCAAGCGATCTTGCAAAAAATGTTTACCAGCCCCATCAAAAAATTGCAGATACAGAGAAAATAAATCCTGTCACAGATACTTCTACAGTTAAATCTTTATTGCTGGTTGAGGATAGTATCGTAACGCGCATTCAAGAGAAGAGAATTTTGGAAGCGGCAGGATATGAAGTTACAGCTGCTGTAGACGGTTTAAACGCATGGAATATTCTTGCAACAAAACTATTTGATGTAATAGTTTCTGACATTATGATGCCCAATATGGATGGTTTAGAACTGACACGGAAGATTAGGGCAAGTAAGAAATTTTCAGACATACCTGTTATCTTGGTGACTTCTCTAGCCACAGAAGAAGATAGACGCAAAGGTCTGGAAGCTGGTGCAGATGCCTATATATCTAAATCTGATTTTGATCAAACCGTCTTACTGGATTCCATTGCAAAATTTATCTGAGAATGCAACATAAATAATGTTAAATAATAATGAGTCTTCTCCGGTCAGGGTCCTATTGGTTGAGGATTCAATTTTACAGCTCCACATTATTAAGTCTTATCTAAATAATGATTCGCGTATTCAAGTTGTTGGAACCGCTGAGAATGGTGTTGAGGCATTAAAAATTTTACCGAACCTGAAGCCGGATGTTATTTGTACAGATTATCATATGCCGGAAATGGATGGGTTGGAATTCATTAAGCATGCCGTCCAAGTTTATCCTTGCCCAATTTTGGTTTTAAGCATTTCTGTCCAACCTGATCAGGTTGATAATATTTTCAAAATGCTCTCCGCCGGGGCAATAGATGTTTTACCAAAACCCATGGCAAATGGCGGTGTTATTGGCAAAGAAGTTCAAAACAGTCCTTTAAAAAAAATGTCACATGGGGGATGCACCGGGTGGGGGT
>CAIPPE010000343.1 GCA_903866825.1 uncultured Methylococcaceae bacterium | reverse complement strand
TATAGAAAAACCACACCTGAAAAACAAAAAAATAATTCATTTGTAGATTGGGTTACGAAAAACAGACAACCCATTCTGCACGGTTAAATTGCTAATACTGAATATTAATCGAGCCTATAAAGGTTCGTGGCATACCGAAACTGCGGTAATCATATTGATATGAATAGCCAATGGCATTAATAAGCTGGGTGCTATTATTTACTCCGTTCGTGTAATATTGTTTGTCCAACAAATTATCGACATTCAGTTGCAACGTGATCTTGGGTTTTCCAACTTTAAAACTATAGCCTGACATCAGACTGACTGTGGCGTATCCAGGTATATTGGCGGCAGTTGATTGACTGTAACCACCCACCAAGCCGTCCTGCAGAGTCACGCCGCCACCAAACTTAAGACCTTTCGCGTTCCCTTGCTGAACCTCATAGGTAGTCCAGACCTTGCCCAAGTTACGAGGAACATTGTAAAAACGATTCCCGACATCGCCATTGTTACTCTGGGTGATAACAGCATCGAGATTGGCATAATTACCGATTACATTCCAACCTGGCAAGATTTCGCCCTGAATATCCAGTTCTGGCCCACGTGTTCGGGCGGCACCTGTTACGCTGGAATAGCCTTGTGCAGCTAGAGTTGGATTAGGATTAGCAGTAGCTATGTTGGTTTTAGTCAAATCGAAATAGGCCAAAGTCGCTCTAAGTCGTCCATTAAAGAATTCAGTTTTGGCACCGATTTCCCATTGTTCCGCCCCTGTGGGCGGTACAGCTTTTCCATCGGGATAGGTAAACCCCGTATTGACGCCAAAGCCTTCTGCAAAATTGCTATACAGACTTAGCCAGTGTTGTGGCTGCCATACTAATCCAACGCGTGGAGTTACCGCATCGGCTGTAATAACCGGATTTACCGAGGACGATGAGCCAGTTGCTGTAAAAACTTCTGTTTCATGAATATTCTGATACCTTATGCCGCCGAGCACATGAATATGGTATGGCAATTCAATTTGGTCTTGCCCGTACAAACCGTAATTATCGATTTGATTTTGAAAGATACTACCTGAACCGGTAAAAGCACTGTAAGGATATCCGGCGTAATTACTTCCTGGCTCCAAGTTACCTGAGAGAAAAGAGCTAGGTTGGACTGGATTTAACAAGTTCATTCCCACTATGCCTTGAGGCGAAAAGGAATTGTTCGCCGCATATCGATAATAATCGCCGCCAAACAGCAGTGTGTGTTTCAGTGGTCCGGTATTGAAATGCCCAGTCAGATCAATGCAGGTTGAGTAGGTATCCATCGTCATCTGAGTATTCCCGGTTGGTAACAGTAATGTCGGTGTACCGCCTACAGGGAATACGCCTGAAGGGTATTGGGATAACGGTGATGAAAAGTCGTTCTTGTTAACCTGAACGCGATGTTTGATAGACCAGTCGTCATTGAATTGATGCGACCAGTTAAAGCCAATGAAATAGGTGTCCTGAATATTCGGCTTGGTATTAAAATAGTTTCGGCTATAAGGCATAGCCAATGACTGGTTATTCAACGTTGGAACAAGACCGTTGTTCATTACGGAAGTGTCGTGTTGAAACTCCATTTCCAGGGTAGCCTGGGTGCGAGGACTGATATTCCATTTGATGATAGGTGCCACAAAGTAATTCTCAGTGTTGACGCCATCCCTAAAACTGCCCTGGTTTTGAAAAGACGCATTAATCCGGTATAACAAGGTATTGTCCTTGGTTAACGGGCCGGTGCTGTCAATAGTGGTTCGGTAGTTATTAAAGTTACCGAGCTGTTGGCTTGCCGCGTAATAAGGGGTCTCCAATGGCTGCTTAGTGATTATATTAACCATACCCCCTGGTTCGGTTCGCCCATATAGAATGGAAGATGCTCCCTTGAGAACTTCGACACTTTCCACGTTAGCGAACTGTCGATCATTCATCCCCATGCTATAACCTGACGGGTTATCTAGTCGAAATCCATTGCGAAAATAAGTGTTGGTAGCAAAGCCTCGCGAATACAAAGTACCGCCACCATTACCGGAATCGCGAGAATCCATGGTTATACCGCTAACATTTCGCAGAGCCTGATCAAGCGTAATCACCTGCTGATCCTTTAACACCTGCTTGGAAATCACCTGCACGTTCAACGGCGTTTCCATAATGGGTGTGTCGGTTTTAGTACCGGCGTTGGCATTAGGTAAAACGTAATCTTCGTTATACGGGTCTTTGACGTCGTAGATTGAATTA
>CAIPPE010000342.1 GCA_903866825.1 uncultured Methylococcaceae bacterium | reverse complement strand
TTTCAGCAACTTGCCGCCAATTACGTGAAGATGCAAAGAAGCCATGCAGAATAATAATAGGTTCGGCGTCTGGAGTCCCTAAGACTTCAAACGCACATTCTACCTTACTCATTAGACAAAGATGTAATACAAGAAACCCATAACGCCACCGAAGACCCCACCCCAAACCACGAGCCAGCCTAAATGCTCATGGATGATACTTTCAACCATTTCTTTAACTAATTGCGGGGTTAATTCATTCAGTCTTTTATCAATAACCGTTTCAATTTTATCAATAATATCAACACCGATTTTATGCGCATCAAGACCTTCTTTAATCGCGGCTTTAAATCGATCAGACTCAATCATATCAATCAGAGTACCCTTCATTTTTTCAGTAAAGGGTTCTTTTAAGGGGACTAACGCTTCTTCTCCCCCCATCATCATTAACATACCCCCAAATGACGAACCCATAATAGAAGAGACTAAGCCTTCATAGATCTTGTCGTAATCTACCGCATTTAAGAAGGGGTCAAGATTAAGTATTTTGCTACCTTGCTGTTCTTCTTTTTGAATGAACTGCTCAATATTGGCTACCGTAAAAAACTGCTGCATCATGAGTTGTTTGATAGACAGCTTAAACTCTTCAAAGCGTTCAGGTATAACACCAGAACCGTATAAATAAGGCACCTTCTCAAAGAGCATGTACACAGCCAGCCAATTAGTCACTGCACCTGATAAGGCGAAAAAACCAATGGACTTAATCAAATCTTCAAGGATAGGACTGATACTGCCCAATAGAATAATACCAACCGCAGCGAGATTGGTAACAACACTTTTATTTAGAGGTTTATGATCTAGTGGTTTATTCATCGTTTTTTTATGTAAAGATCCGTTATTGTGCCTTCTATCATTTCTGCCGAAAACCCTAGCGTTTCAGCTAAAGTAGGATGCGCATGAACAGTTAAAGCCAAATCTTCAACATTAGCGCCCATTTCTAAAGCTAAAACTGCTTCAGCAATTAATTCACCAGCATTCGTGCCGACAATGCCAGCGCCCAGAATACGTCCGGTTTTTTTATCGGACAATAATTTAGTAACACCTTCTTTGCGACCATTGGCTAAAGAACGACCACTCGCTGCCCAAGGGAAAGCCGCTTTTTCAAACTCGATACCTTGCGCTTTAGCCTCATTCTCGGTTAAACCCATCCAGGCTATTTCAGGATCAGTATAAGCGACCGATGGAATTGTTAAGGCTTGCCATTGAGACTTCATGCCTGCAATCACTTCAGCAGCAATTCTAGCCTCATGCGTGGCTTTATGCGCCAGCATCGGTTGTCCCACGACATCACCAATCGCAAAGATATTGCTGACGGTGGTACGCTGATGTTTATCAACAGCGATAAAGCCACGTTCATCAACTACCACACCGGCTTTATCTGCATCACATAGACCACCATTAGGTTGACGACCCACAGCAACCAATACCTTATCAAATAATTCTGACTCAGGCACTGATGGACCATCAAAGCTGACTTTTAAACCGTCTGCTAACGCTTCTATATTCGAAACTCGCGTCGATAGATAAATATTCGCATAGTCTTTTTTAATCTTTTGAAATAGCGGTCTTATCAAGTCCTTATCACAACCAGGAATGATTTGATCCTGCATCTCAACGATGGTAATTTCACTGCCTAGTGCGTTATAGACGGTTGCCATTTCCAAACCAATAATACCCCCACCAATAATCAGCAGCTTTTTTGGAATATCATCCAGTTTAAGCGCTCCTGTTGAATCGATTAATCGAGCATCTTCATTAGGAAAGGAAGGGATCTTAACGGGTCTTGAACCCACCGCAATAATCGCTTGTTCAAATTCAATGATTTCAGAACCGACCTGCAAATGGGTTGCATCAATAAACGAGCCCGTACCATTAACCACAGTGACATTTCGCTGCTTGGCTAATGCCGCCAACCCCGCATTGAGTTGATGACTGACTTTATTTTTCCAGTCACGTAATTGTTCCAGGTTAATCTCTGGCTCAGCAAATTTAATACCTGCGGCACTGACTTCCTTGGACTCATTTAACACACTCGCTACATGTAGCAAGGCTTTTGAGGGAATGCAACCGACATTTAAACAAACTCCACCTAAGACTGGAAATCGCTCTACTAAAGTCACCTGCTTACCTAAATCTGCTGCCCGAAATGCGGCGGTATAACCACCAGGACCCCCGCCTAACACTAAAACTTCTGTTTTCAATTGGATACCTTTGATATTAAATTATTTTGATTAACCTTATGACAATTAAATGCTTTCGTCAACACTCCAAAGGCCTATTGTCATTTAACAAAGACTTCTGATTTTGATTGTATCGGTTGCCAAAGTCACTTCTCGCAGAAAACACAGTAAACCGCCCGTTAATGCCATCATTGCTGCAATAAATAGGATAGAGGTGATTCTTTTTAAGCTTAATTCTAACTCGGCTCCAACAAACAAAACCACAATCGAGGTACAAACAAATAGCGCACATAGCGTGCACAGTGAAATTGCCCAATGAATCAAGCGAACCCTAGAGGGTAATGACAATAATTCATTGCAATGTTCTGTAGATTCATTTTCAGGGATCTCACTTAAAAAACGAAACCTATCGACTATTCGTGCAAGGCGGCCAGTTAATACATTTAAAAAAGCGCCGACAGCGCCCAATAAGAAAACAGGTGTTAATGCCTGCTGAATCACATGCGTGACAACGGGAATATTTGTTATAGAATCCATTGGTTAAAATCAAATTGTTACAGAAGAATCACGGAAGACTTTCCAGTCGGTTTCCACTTGTTCGGCATAATTAACCCCATACTCAAGCAATGGGTTACGCCAATCACTGTTACGATCAGCAAAGGCAATCCAGTCATCAGTAGTCGCTGATCCCTGTCGTCCACCACTGCGAAGATGTGCCCATGCCACCACCTTACCCATGGCAATCATCACTTTTTCTAACCTGCGGAGTTTACCGTTCCAGGACTCAAGGTGTAGACGATCTGAATCTGGCAATAGTTCTCTCATCACATAAGAACGATTTCCAATCTGCACCGCATTAAGAAATGCTGGAGAAATGGCCTGCATATGATGTTGAATAGTAATTACACGATCGGCTTCAGTATGCCATTCAGGTTGAGGTAAGATTAAATAAGGGGCTAATGCCGATCCGGGTTCATATTTTAAATCAAGAAGATAGTTTTCAGCTGGAGAGCCTAGACCTTCGACAAGTATGATATATCGTTCTAAGCCCAGACTACCAATACCGGCAACACGACGGGCCACATCCAGCACTTTAAAAAACTTTGGATTTGCTTGAAGTGGAGCAAACGACTTCATAAACGAAACAACTTTTTTACGATCCTTTTCATTAATCAAGAAGGCGCGCTTACCATCCAGATTCAGTAAGCGTTTACCCTCTTTAATTGTAGTGCGAGAATCAAGGAACTTCTGACGCTCACGTTTTTTAAGATCCGAAAGTAAATTCTTGATCATCCCTTTTGCTGTATTACGCTCTATCCATCGCGCTTTGCCATCTTGAAGCGCAGTGATATAACTATCCAGGAAACAGTGACACAAGGCAATCGCCTCGGGTTGATTTACATCTAACGTTTTTGCCCCTACCAGTACACTGGTTATAAAACGGGCGAGATCCCAAGTCGCTGGCGCAAGTACGGCTTCATCGAAATCATTAATATCAAAATAGGTCAGCCGATTGTCACCCTTGAAACTGCCAAAGTTTTCCAAATGCAAATCTCCACAAATCCAGGCAGCAGGTGCATCATTAAGAAGTGAATCTGTAGGCCAGTCCTGATAAAACAGATGGCAGGTCCCTCTTAAAAAAGCAAAGGCATTAGCTCGCATGCCATGATATTTTATGATTAAGCGATCAGCATCACGACCTTGGTTGAAGTTAACAATACGTTCAACAACATTACGTTGAGTAGGCATGGGGAATCCAGAAGTGTTATTCAAATGAGGGATTGTGAGCTATTTAAAATCAGCATCAGCAATAGAGCAACTTATAAACGAGTAGGCATAAAAAAACCGATTGGCTTCAAAAGACAATCGGTTATCTTTAATCTATGGCGGAGAAGCAGGGAGTCTAGGACAATAGGCAACCAAGCCCACGAGTCACGGGAATAAAGGGCTTCAGGTTTGCTTAATGGTATTAAATATGGTATTTTTTGTATTTGATTAATCACTATGAGCCTCTTTTTATGCGAACCGTTAAAGATAAGAAACATTTAAGACAACGTGGAAATATATGGTGGTTGCATTATAACCTACCTAAGACAATAAAAAGCCACCCATCGTATGAGGGTGAACCAAGCATCTACATTAAGAACCTTGAAACTGATAGCTTAAGCAAGGCGAAACAGTTACGGGATGATATTATTTACAGGCTTAAACGGAGTGTATTAGACGTTGATCCTTTCGAGAAGGCATTGAAGATAAGCGAGCAGGAACGAAAAGGCTTCTATAAGTCTAACCCTCATCTTGATCCTGATTATGATGATTATTCCTTGATCGTTGAGGACATAGAGGATAGGGAAGCAATCAAACAGTATGGCATGAATAAAGAAACGGGTGAACCGTTGGCATACAGTCAAGACGTTTTGAATATACGATCCGTAAGGCGTGGCGTTAATCCCTACCCTGATAAAACTAAAATGTTACGCTACTTGACTGACAAGGTAGTGAAGGAACAAGAGGCTAACGGTCTAGCATCTAAGACGGTCTTTAAGATTAAACGGTCTACTTCTTGGTTCCTTGAGCATACCATTCAGGATGACATTGATTTGAGCTTGATTGATTATGATATGGTTCATGCTTATCTAACACTGGATCAATCGAACGGTGTAGCAGGTTCAACACTTAGCGGGCATTTATACGGACTTGCTATGATCTGGGATAGAGCCAAGAAGTCAAAGTTAGTGAACGGTGATAATCCTTTTAAGTTACATAGGATCACTAAGGATTCGATAAGTTACGCACCGTTCACACGTGAGGAAATCTTAAGCCTTTACAGTTTGGCAAGTGGTGAACTAAAGACGTTGATTCATGCAGCCGCTACGACAGGCGCAAGGTTGAACGAACTATTAACCGCTGAGTTACGCACGCCCTCAGCCTATAGCAAGCCATGTTGGTTCTTTAAGTTCCATGATAAGGGCAAGACGAAGCAATCAACCCGAGTGGTTCCCGTACATTCGAGCCTTAAGTTAGACGAAGGGTTCACCTTCAGCCTGAATGATCGGACGGTATCAAGGCAGTTTAAAACGTTGGTTGATCGGGTAATCGTTGACAAGGTGAACAATGATACAGGGATCGAACGAAAGTTATCTTTTCATTCCTTCAGGACTACGGTTATTACTGAGTTAGTCGTTAAGCAGTCGATCAGTGAGCAAGTGGTGGGCGCTATAACTGGGCATGTTGCTGGTTCCTCAAGTCTGGGATCAATTACAGTTTACATTAATACAGATGACCTTGAATCCAAATGCAGGACGGTAGAGCGGTTAACGTGGAGTATCTAACCTGTTAATGATTGAGTTGGACACATGTTCAACTGAAGGTGCTACGCTCTTTAGGTTTGACTCAATGCAATCAGGTTGTAGGGATATTAGGAAGGCAGCACGTTAACCATCTACTAGGTAAGTGAGAATAAGGTTTGACCTTGAGTCTTAACGTGCTGTAGGGACATTATTTGTATATGCCCTGATGGTCATAATACTATTCAAAGCGGTAAGTTTCAGCCTGTTAAGTGGGTTTCGATCAGTACCCTATAACCGTTTTGTGAGCCTAGGTTCTAACCTTGAGTCTATCAGGCTGTTCTCTACACTCGCTAAACGTGGACGCTGAGTTCTAACGGTTTGACCCTTTGTAACCTATTGATAAACTTTAAGTATTAAAAACCCTTATAAGGGGAGAAAAGCGGGTAACTTTAAAAGTCACTCAGTAGGAGTAAAGTTCTACTTTCTTCGGGGCAACGGGTGACGGGTGATGATTGATGATATACGTCCTGTACGATAGTTTACGTTTTGAACGTGAAGTATCGTTAAGTATATCATCTAGAGCCTAGCAGTCCCCCAACGGAGCGAGAAGTAAGGACACTAAGGGAACTTAAAGTAACTAAGAGTAACATAACGTTAACTAAGGGGGGGCTTTTTAATACCACATTTTGACATTAATGTAAACATTTATTTTAGGTCATTTAGGGCTATCTGTACGTTTTCCTTATTCCTATATGTACCCTTAGTTAATCCTAAGTTACCACCATAATACTCATTGTAGACACGTAGAGCCTCAAGGTTGAACGATAAGGCTCTAGCCTATGCAA
>CAIPPE010000341.1 GCA_903866825.1 uncultured Methylococcaceae bacterium | reverse complement strand
GAAGGTTGGTTAATTCTTTCTGATCTGGCAGAGCACTTGGGTTTGCGTACCCGTTCAGAATTACTGGAATGGATTAAGCAAGCGGGATTACGTATTGTTGGTCGAGAAGACACGAGGCCTGAACATAAAAAAGTATTTGATCAAACGGATACTTTGCATAAAGCTAGATCTGCTGAGGTCACTTCACTTTGGCGTTTGGCTGCTAGCTAGAAAAACAAAACCCCTCTAAGAATCAGAGGGGTTTTGCCTTTTAGATGGTGGGTCGGCGGAAGCCAAACTAAGGGCTGCTTTACCTCCCAAATTCACGCACTTAGGAATGGTCAAAAAGGTTCGAGCCTTACTTAATACCCCCAAAAATACCCCCAAATTTGCTGCCTCAAAATTACACTCTCTCGTTACCAGAATTTATATTCTGTCAAAACCCCTATGAATAGACTTAAGAAGGCGCAGGTAGTGCCAGTTCACCAATTAATAGTGCCGGACTATTTGAGTATCGTGAATTAATTTTCTGCTAGGAAGGAGTTGGAGATGCCTTCGTGAAGTAGGGTCGTAATGGAATGAAGGTGGTGGTCTTCAGGTGCGTCTTAGGGTATTCGATTGCACCCCGCCCCTAGAAAGATTAGTAATTGATTGGTTTGCCCTAAATTAGTGGTTCCAGTAAATTAGCGCCGATGTCATCAACGTGAATAGTATTGTAAATAGACTTTTGGTACTCAAATGTTTACGCGGCATTACTGCGAAACAAATGCCACAAATTGTCCTGTAATTAGAAAATTGAGTTTTACAGTTGGTGCATGTGAAGTATCTCATCGAAGCTATGGACCTAATTGGAAAATGCAAAAAGATAATTGAGCTTAAAGCTAATTTAAATATACTGTACTGGGTCGGGTGCTATTGACGCTAAGCACTTCCAATCCAATGTTTTTCTAGAAAGTTAAGATAGGTGAATATTGGGTATAAAGGTAATGGTTCCGTTGGCGTGAATGGTAGCCATTGAATCACTAATAAATTCGAGTGAATATACCAAGATGGGTGATTTAGTTAATTTGGGTTGAGCAAAAGGAGACCGCTTTTAATTTTGATCATCTTCTATTGTTGAGCCAGCTAGTATGCATTGCTGCAAGCAAGACCATCACAATGATCACCTCAAGATGTCTAGGTGTAAAAAAATCGGGACTCTTATTAAGAGGCCTCTTGGGGGCTCTTTTAAAGGGCTGAGCCGTAACGAGTTTAGAAGTTTGAGTGTTGCATCCTTCGCCTCTGCCTGAGCTCATATTTTTCTTTGGTTTCGAAGTATTGATTAATCGGTTTCGCATCCTATTGGTGCGCCCATATAAAGTCCCTAGTGGTTTTCTATAACACTAATTTAAGGGGGGGGGTAAAATAAATTTGGCATGAATTGTAGGTTTTTGTGCGACCAATTGACCTGATTTGAATTCCTTGAAGTTAAAATTTAGCGTTTAGATTGATGGCGCATCAAGATGATTTGGTGGATCTACTCTTGCCTTATGTGCCTGGCTCTCATTTAGCCTTCACTGGACTTGGTAAGTCTTAAATACCATGGTTGCGATAGACTCAAGCGGCGACCTCCCTTTTTTAAGGGATTGTAGAGGCAGTATTGGTATGTAAGCATTTGAATATGTGTGTGCCCAACCCTTTTGATCACGATCCCTACAAATCTGCGGTGGTCGGGGGTGCATCACCTCCTGTTATCAGCCAGGTTGCTGAGGGGCATGTTCATGTTGCCTTTCAGAGTATCAAATCTATCGGAGTGGAAAATGTTTTGGATGTAGAGTCACACCATGTCAATACATTCCTCAACTCAAAATCGCATGTAATTAAGTATCGCAATGGCGGTGAATTAGCTTTTTCATACAGTGCCAAAGGAGATTTGATTGATTTAAATGCAAATGGCCTTAAGTTATTCATCACTAAAAATAATGAGCTTATGTTTTCGATTGACCCCAATTGGGTAAAAAGTTTTAAATAGGGTTAATGTATCCAGCAATTCCTTTTGCGATTGGTTTAGTAGCTTGTGTGCTGATCACTCATTTTTGGCATTGGCTACCCATAGGAAACCCGGCCATCGAGTGTCGGTAAATACAGAGTACAGTTTCGTGGGTTTATGGGATTGGTTATTGTCTTGACAGTATGCATGGCACCCTTAAAGTGAGGCGTCTAACTAAAAGGATTGTGTCGATTTGATGAATTGTTGTTGCCACCCCTTAAATGTGGGAGAGTAAATCTACCTATTCCCCTAAGGTAGCAATGTCGGAACAATCATCACCTAGGCTAACTAAATATCTTTGTAGAATATGAATGATTTCTCTATGCTTAATCGGGCAACTCAAATTCGCATGAGAAGCAATGGATCTAATGCAAGCTAAAAACTTTTCCTTAGCTAAATATTGTGAGCGCATTGGTTACGAAGGCGAACTAAAGGCGAATGAAAATACCCTGCGATTACTCATGCGCCATCAACTGATGACAGTGCCATTTGAAAACCTCGATGTGCTGGACGGAAAATTAGTCTCGTTAGTGCCAGAGAAGATTGTTCGGAAGATTGTCGACTGCAATCGAGGCGGTTATTGCTATGAGGTCAATGGCCTCTTTGCTTTAGCGCTTGAGGCCCTGGGGATCGAGTATCAATTTGTAGCGGCAAGGCCCATGTTTTATCCCACAAAGCGCCCCAAAACTCATATGGCAATTATTGCTAAGGTAGATGGCAGGGAGTTGCTTTGCGATCTGGGGTTTGGTAGTTACGGCATTCGTGCGCCGATGGATTTGGGGCAATCAGGCAGGTCAATTGAACAAGATTACGACACCTTCATGCTTGAAAAATCAGAGGCAGGCGAATATCTCTTAAAAGCTTATGTTGAAGGTGCTTGGGCCAATCAATATGCCTTTGATTCTCACCCCTGGGAGTGGATTGATTTTGCTCCGGCTAACTATCTGAACTCCACCCATCCAGATGCGATCTTTGTACAAAAGAGATTAGTGATTATTCAAAACTTAGCGGGCAGAACCATTCTTCTGGACGCCAGTCTTCAGGCTATTCAGAATGGAGTAACAAATAAGATGGAGATTGAGGCTGGGAAAATTGATGTGGCGCTTGAAACCTACTTTGGCTTAATGAGACTTGAAGGTAATTGCAATTATGAATAGAGGCCTAACTAAATCAGTCTAATTGAGTGGATTAGTGAGGTTGATCAGTTTCTAAGCGTGGGTCCATCCAATCGAATTCGAAAGGGCTGAAAGCCTTCTCATTTTCAGGCCCAAGTTATTTACCATTATTTTTTGATTAGCAATGCTTGTCGTTGATGATTTGACTTAACAGACGAACAACTATTCTTTTCCCTAAAAAATTCACGCAAACAATTCTTCTAGGAAAAATCCATGAATATTTTATTTAACGCATCAACATTCTCTTCTCTCAATCTGATATGGTCTCAACACGTCGCATGAACCCTTTTTTATGCTCTAAATTATGGTTGTCAATGCTGGCGGCCAATTTATATTTGACCTCGTTTGGCATTATGGCAAAGGATGAGATAAGCCCTTTGATTATTGGCAAGTCAACCTTTAATGAGGTAATTAAAAATCACCCTCCTCCTGACGTCATTGCTCGGAATGTGGGAAAATTAAGTGTTATTTATAGGCAAGACAGGCCTTTGTGAGTGGAGACAAAATAAAGTCATCTTCTGTCGGAGCAAATGCAGTCGAACTTCATTTTGGCGAAGATCGCGTATTAAATGGCATCGCTCTGGTGCGTTTAGCCCAATAGATTGTAATTTTCGCTTCACTTTGGTTTTTTCACATGCTACTTAGGTGTTGTTAGGGTGGCTGCATAACCTGTCTTTGTTAACTGGGGTTTTAATAGTTTATCTACATCAGTTCATTAGGGTACTTAACACGCGGCTTGGTTTGTCCAGCAATAGTTTTTTGGTATTGCGGATTCCGCATAAATGGGAGTCAGTAAAAGCGGGATGATATAAGCATTCTTATAAACATAAGGCCAATCGATTTCTGGCGCTCTTCTTGGCGGCGATGCTAAAGCGCGTAAGCCTTAATTTATTTGAAAATTTAGATCAAAAACTAAGGGGTGTGAATATCCTTAATATTGCTGAAGTACGAAATGCCACTTCATTCAATGATGCGGAATCTCAAATTTCTACTGTTGGAATAATGCCAACTTCAATTGCGACTGTTTCGGAGTAAGTGTTCTGGTTGCGGGTGGAATAATTGAGGGTGATATTGCTGCGACTCAGGTCATTATTGAAGGTTACGGTATCGTAGTGAGCAGTTTCCTATGTCAAAATGGCTTTAAAGTACCAAAAGTTTGTTTTTAGTATTTATTGCCTAATAGTCATCGACTATTAGATATTGGCTAAAGCTGACCTCAGGATAAATTGTAATGAGAAGATATCTAAAACTTTCATTGGATTATGGAAATGCAGCTGAGCGGTAGAGGGTGCCGGCCTACTAAATCGGCATATTCGCAAGAGCATCAAGGATTCGAATCTCTCGGTTTTCGCCGGGTATTGAGTTGCTCGAGCGTGAAGTTCAAAAGCATATATTTGGTTTTCTTGAGTCAAAGGGGTGAGCCAGATTACGCTCCGGATGCGTATTTCAGCGATGATGACCGACTGTTTCAGATTCACCGTGACCGGCAAAGCTCTAACATCTGAAGGTTCGTTTATTGTAGTTTAGCGGTCATCATGCCTTTGGTTTTTTAGATATTT
>CAIPPE010000340.1 GCA_903866825.1 uncultured Methylococcaceae bacterium | reverse complement strand
TTGTTTGGCAGGGATTTCCCTGATCTGTTTTCATGGTTGGCTGATGAAATGGGCGCACTTCCGCTGCCAAGAAAAGGCAGAGAACACGCTATTCGTAACCCATTGTTTTTGAAAACTGTCCCGGCTTAAATTGGAAGCCCATTTTTAGACATGGCAATTCGTATCATAGGGCAAATTATACATAAAAAAATCTTATTGGATGAACATGAAATGTCCCGATTTTGGTAAATGTTGCTTTCCGATAAATCAGCAATATCTCAAGTTTATCTATTATTCCTATCGCCGTTAATAAACGGCTTCTCACGGAGAAGCACACATGCTTGAAACTTTAGCGTCCTTTTAATTATTCTCTGGGCTGTGGGTTTGGTCTCCTCCTATACGCTAGGCGGGTTTATCCACATTCTCTTAGTTATTGCGATCATTGTTATCGTGTTGCGTGTTATTCAAGGCCGACGAGTTTAGTCATTCTGGAATGAGTGAATACGCATGCGCAGGCTAAACTGCGACATGCAGAAACTAAGGCAAAAAATCTTAATAGCAAGGGTCACAAGGCTTATGCCATATAACACAGTAACTGATTAACTCGCTGTTCATCGGAGCATTCGTCGCCATCTTTACTTTAGGGGCTGTTGCCATTTTCTAATCAACATTTGAAATCGAAGTTTAATTGCCCAATTATCCAGTTTTTTTATACCGAATGGATAATCAATGTTACGACAAATGCTTACAGACGAATATTGGGCGAAGCTTAAACCGATTATGTTGGTGCAGGGAGTTTACGCTAAGCCGCAACTCAGACAAGCCATTGAGGGAATATTTTATCGGTTACGGGTGGGATGTCCCTGGCGTGATTTACCCGAAATTTTTGGAAGTTGGAATGCCATCTACAAACGATTTAATGACTGGAGTCGAAAGGGGAAGCTGGGGGCTATTTTCAAGACACTTGTCATGGAGCCAGAACTCGAGTGGGAGTTCATTGATGGAAGCATTGTAAAGGCGCATCAACATAGCAGCGGAGCTGCTCAAGGAGAAGAAACCGCTATCGGGAAGTCAGTAGCCGGAAACACCACCAAGATTCATATGGCCGTTGATGCCTTTGGGCTCCCCATTCACTTTCGGCTGACAGGAGGCGAAGTCCATGAATGCAAGGAGGCATTACAACTGGTTGCAGAACTACCCACTGCAGATTATATCGTTGCCGACAAAGGGTACGATTGCGAAGAGTTACGTACCAAAATCAAGGATAAAAAAGCTATCCCTGTGATTCCCAGGAAAAGTAATTCAAAGGTGGGAAATAACGATATGGATTGGTGTATCTATAAATATAGGCATCTCGTTGAAAATGTTTTTGCCAGACTCAAACATGTCAGAGCTATTGCGACGCGATACGATAAATTGAAACGTAATTTTGAAGGCTCTCTGGCTTTGGCTTGTGCATTTTTATGGTTACCTATGTGAAATGGCAACAGCCCCTAACGACGCATAGAACTTAAATGACTGTACAGCAACTCTAATTAAGCTAGGAGGGATCCTCTCCTTCTTTTTGTCATGCTATTTATCCAGCAAAAAATTGAATTGGTGAAAAGCATTTTCCGGTTACCTGATACCTTGTATGCAAAGAAGTGTGCATTGTGACTTAAGCGGAAACTTATCCAACGATTAATATGTGCGATGTCGTACAGACGTCTTTCGATATTGCCTGTAGATTAAAAAATAAACTCATGAGATACTAAACATCAGTCCTTGTTTGTTTTTACCTTTTTGAGGGAGTAGGCAAAAAACCTACAATTTTTTACTCAAAACAAAAGAGGATAATTCAATGAAACCCAAGAAAATCATTCCAGTCTTTCTGGTCCTTATCCTGCTGGTTCTTACTGCGTGCAGTTCCAGCAGTGGTGGCGGTGCCTCGGAACCACGTGATGTCACTGTCGTAGTTCCACCCAATACTAATGTTGTCGTTCCGTCTAATAGCACTATTGTTGTACCACCAAATAGCAGAATAATCTCACCGTAAAGCTTTGCATTGTTCTCCGGCGACTTCGACAACGCGGGTCATTACTTGATTCGAGAAGATGACGTTGTTGCCGGATACCGAAAGCCCTGCGTTATGTAATGCATTGGCTGCCCATGTGTTACAGGTATGGAACAGGTTATATTCACTTTGCGCTGCGTAAAACAGTCCGATGGGATTGGTGCTGCGCGCAACCCTCTGCGGCTTTCCTGATCCGTCCTTGACTATATCTTTCCAGATATACGCAGACAGAGATTGACTGCCATTCGCCGACAAGCGGAGCGTGACCGTATCTTCAGGAGGATAAGCTACTGTCGGAGTGACACTGAGTCCCACAACCTGAATTAATGCGGAACCCGGGAAGGGACCAAGCAAATATTCACTCACTGTTTCGGGTGGTGCAATGAAGAACGTCTTTTTGCCATAACTAAACATGATTACGCGAGCGCCAGGAAAAATTTCACGGTAATACGACATATTTTCGTCCAGTTCCTCAACAGGAATACCTATTTCAACATGCCAGCCTTGCCCGACGACATATACCACATCGTCTGAGAGAGGCTGTGAGCAGGAAGATCTAGCGACTGTATTGCATGCTGAAACTGCAAGCGTGATGAACAAAAGACATAAACACTTCATCATCATGCAGACCATTTGGACACTCTCTATAGGGTACGGTTAACCGAAAGACACTAAAGCCTCATAGAAATTTTGTAAAAAATTCATAGACCACAAGGTGTTGCATCTGAGGGGTGAAGTCAGACGGTGAGTGTCAACAAACTAAAGGCCCAAAGTTTCAAAGGCTTCATAAGCGGTCGAAAATTTGAGTCATGTTCGAAATCCAATGGTACCATGAGCAATATTACTAAGATAGCGTTGCGATACGAGTTTATACGTTGGTCTTTAGTTAACACAAACTCATATTCTTGGTACGAAAAGTCTGACAGTTTAAGTTCCCCTAAAAATTACCCAATCTAGTGGGTAATGAAACCCCGAAATTCTTCGTACGATACCGTACAGAGCAAGTTTAATTTTTTGTTTATTTTAATAACTGATGTTACGCAGCTACATCTGAAAAGGTGTATTATTTCAGTATGGAAAAAATAAAATTAGAACTCTACACAGACTACCTGATATGCAATAACGGATTCGCAACGGCTAC
>CAIPPE010000339.1 GCA_903866825.1 uncultured Methylococcaceae bacterium | reverse complement strand
TGTGACATAAGACTTCCTTTATTTCCAATCGCCGATGGCTTTTTTTAAAGCCGCTTCGGCACTCAGTGCATCGTAATGAGCTGCGATGGTATTAGATTGAGCTTTATTTCTGGCGACTTCTGCTTCTATGTAACGGGTCACAGTGACTATTTCGGCATGCCTTTCTTCATTGACTAACCTTAAGGCTTCGTCAGCGGCAGACACAGAAACATCGGTAACATGCAAACGGGCCAAGCCTTCTTCAAGTTTTAGATAGGCGGTCTTTACTTCTTGTTCAATCGCTAATCTGGTTTTACGCTCAGTTTCACGCACTTCAGCAAGCTTTCGTTCTGCTGCACGGACTCGTTGTTGGGTGTTAAACCCAGAAAACATATCCATTTCGACAGTGATACCCGCAGTTACATTATCTTTACTGGTTGAAAATCCTGGAGACTGACTATTTTGCCCATAACTCACATAAGCGTCAGCTTTAGGTAAATAAGCTCCTTGCTCACTTTTTAATTTACGAAGGCTAATTTCTACCTGGCTAGCGGCCGCTTTTATTTCAGGTCGTTGAGAAAAAGCGAGCTCTAGTAACTCGTTAAACGATGAGGCCAATTTGGGCGAAGCTAGAATGGAAGTTGATGGCGCAATATTAAAGGGTTGATTACTCGGCATACCTAACAAATTGGCTAGATTGGTTTTTGATAACTCAATACCATTAGCCGTTCTGATTTGGGCTTCTTGGGCTTCTGCTAATTTAACTTCCAAAGATAAAACATCCGATTTTAGAACCGTGCCTGCCTTGTATTTTAAGTCGGTTTGATGCAGTTCACTGGTAATAGCTGAAATAGAATCCTGCGCTACTTTCTGAGCTTCTACGGAAGCCAAGTAGGCATAATAGGTGGCTGTTACCGCCTGAATTAATGCATTATGGACGGTTGACCGTTCATATTCAGCCGCATCTAGTCCTAACTCTGCCGCCTTACTGTTTTGATAATCCTGTCCCCCACGGAAGAGTGATAGTTTTCCGATCACTTCAGGACGAAAATTTTGCCTATAACCCGGATTATTAATGTTAGTAATAGAGCCAGAGTTAAAATCCCGTTGCGATACAATCATCGCAAAGACTTGAGCAGGGTTATTGGAGGTTTCATAGCCTACTTTAGCGGATACCTGTGGATAAAATGCGGATAATGCAATACCCAGCTGAGCGTCAGCTTGATCAATACGCTCTATAGCCATTTGTAAATCAGGATTATTGGTTATTGCGTAATCTATGGCTTGGTCTAGAGTAAAGGATTGGCTAATTAATTTTTCTGGTAGCGCTTTATCTGGCAGCTTTTTAACGATAGGGGCTGCAGAAACCGAAGCACTAGCTACCAGAAATATCGAAACTAAAGTTAATGCAGCACTTTTTTTCATTTTTGTAAGCATCATCTTTCCATGCAATCTTATCAAAAAGCACAACCCGACTTGATACCCAGCTTTTTAAGTATTATTGCCATGGGGCAAAAGCCAGTAAAAGCGGATTGAAACAAATTAGCACCCACGAATGCAGTAAACCATAACCACAATTCAGAATGATAATGTGCAAGTAACAAACTGATCAGGATAAAGCTGCCAGCAACGGCAAAGACTATTCTATCGACATTCATGTTAATGCCCCTTGACACGAACGACACCCATTAATTTAAGCATGAGCCTTTCGTAAAAAGGTTCGCTAATGCCTTTTCGTACTTTACGCATAAAGTATTTTTCAAACCCAATTTTGCCTAGATGTACCCATTTACCTTGTGAAGACCAGGTTACATTACGTGGTGGAATTTGAGGCATTGCCAGAAAAGCGACGCCAGAGTCACCAAAATCAGCTAAACATAAGGCATTCAGGGTGGCATGATGTGAAGGCTCTTTACCATCAAGTTGCTCAGCAATATTATGAGCCGTCGTGGTTACCATCGATTCGATCATATAACCGGTTTTTGGCGTACCGACTGGCAAGGGTGTTTTTTCAACCGGAGGCAATGCAACGCACACCCCTATCGAGTAAATGTTCTTAAAGGTCGGATTACGCTGATGTTCATCAATCAAAACAAAGCCGCGCGGATTAACCAAGCCTTCTGCAGCTTCGTGACGCACGGCATCAATACCGGTAAAAGCGGGTAGCATCATGGAATGCTTAAAGGGTAGTTCGTGTTTTTTCTTATCTTTGCCTTCGTCATCGACTTCGGTGACAAACATCATGCCTTCTTCAACTTTATCGACTTTGGCATTGGTGATCCATTTAATGTGCTTATCTCGCAGAGCACTTTCCATTAAACCTTTAGTGTCACCCACTCCGCCGAGTCCTAAATGACCTATATAGGGTTCTGCGGTAACAAATGTCATGGGAACTTTATCGCGAACTTTACGATTGCGTAATTCTGTTTCAAGAATCATTAAGTATTCATAGGCGGGTCCATAACAGGAAGCGCCTTGTACTGCACCAATGACAATGGGTCCTGGATTTTCCATGAATTTATCCCAATCCTGTGCGGCAACGGCAGCATGATCGACATGACAAACAGATGAGGTATAACCATCGGGGCCTAAACCGGGTATTTCATCAAACGCTAAACGGGGGCCAGTTGCAATAATTAAAAAATCATAAGCAACCGCAGAACCATCATCCAGCAAAACCTGGTTATTGATGGGTTCTATCTTGACGGCTGCTTTTTGAATAAACTCGATGCCTTTCTTTTTCATCACCGGAGCCAGTTCAATTTTTAAGTCTTCCGGTTTACGCCATTTGGGTGGAACCCAAGGGTTTGATGGGACAAAGTGAAAGGTCGGGCTATCGGAAATGACGATAACCTCATGCTTCTTTCCTACCGTTTCTTTCATTTCATAAGCCATTGGTACGCCGCCAATGCCAGCACCTAAAACAACAATACGTGCCATGTTACTCTCCTGAATATTAATTATCTGAAAAATTCATCGCATAGTCATGAAAAATTGATTTTGATCAGTTAGAAATAACCACTAAACAATTACAGTATTTATAAATACCGTTAGACAGCACCATGCAATAACATTATTATATATCTTAATTTTAGATATATATATCTTATTATTAGATATTTGTTTTTAAGGAGAGATTTTATTAAGATTAAATTGCTTTATGTATTCGATGCATTGGTTTTATTAGTACACAATGCCATTTATTTCAGACCTTTATTAACAGGGTTTAAACTCTACAAGGGGAACATATGATTTCAGAATCAATGGTCGATTTATCTCGCTGGCAATTCGCTGCAACCTCTTTATATCACTTTCTATTTGTTCCATTGACTCTTGGCTTGTCGTTTTTACTGGCCATTATGGAGTCCACCTACGTTATGACAGGGAAAGAAATTTACAAGGACATGACACAATTTTGGGGGAAACTATTCGGCATTAATTTTGCCCTTGGCGTGATGACCGGCTTGACTATGGAATTTCAATTTGGAATGAATTGGTCTTATTTCTCCCACTATGTCGGCGATATCTTCGGAGCACCCTTAGCTATTGAAGGCTTAATGGCTTTTTTCTTAGAAGCTACTTTTGTCGGTCTATTTTTCTTTGGCTGGGATAAGCTCGGTAAAGGCCAGCACTTATTAGTGACCTGGTTGGTTGCTTTAGGCACTAACTTATCGGCTTTATGGATCTTAGTGGCCAATGGCTGGATGCAGAATCCAGTGGGTGCTGAGTTTAATTATGAAACGATGCGTATGGAACTTTCCAGTTTTGGAGCGCTATTATTTAATCCAGCCGCTCAGGTTAAATTTGTTCATACCGTGGCTGCGGGCTATACCACCGCTTCTGCTTTTGTCTTGGGTATTAGTGCATATTACATGCTGAAAGGTCGTGATGCTGCTTTTGCTCAACGCTCTTATACCATTGCTGCCGGCTTTGGTTTAGCAGCGATACTCTCTGTTATTGTCTTAGGTGATGAAAGTGGCTACACCGATGGAGAGGTACAAAAAGCGAAACTAGCCGCAATTGAGGCGGAATGGCATACCGAAGAAGCCCCGGCCTCCTTTACTGCTATTGGTATTCCTGATCAGGAAACGATGGAAACGCGCTATGCGGTAAAAATACCCTGGGTATTGGGTTTAATTGGTACACGCTCTATCGATACACCGATTACAGGGTTGACAGAAATTTTAGAAAAGAATCGTTTGCGGGTGCGTAATGGTATTCATGCTTACGCGGCATTGCAATTATTAAGAGCGGGTCATAAGGATGAAAACTCGCTTGCTGAGTTTGATCACTATAAACAGGATTTAGGTTATGGCTTATTACTCAAACGCTACACAGAGAAAGTCGTTGATGCAACCGATCAGCAAATAGAATTGGCAGCCAAATCATCGTTACCCAGAGTGGTGCCTTTATTCTGGACTTTTAGGGTCATGGTAGCTTGCGGCTTTATTATGTTAGCCATATTTATTTTTGCAGTTATCGCCAGTTCAATTAGAAAATGTCGGCAAAACTGGCTGTTACGTGCCAGTCTTTATATGATCCCATTGCCTTGGCTTGCTTGCGAAATGGGCTGGTTCGTAGCTGAGTTTGGCAGACAACCGTGGACTATTGCTGAGATTTTGCCTACCTTTCTGAGCGTATCCTCTTTAACTGAACTTGACTTATATCTCAGTTTGGCCGGTTATATCGGTTTATATACGCTGTTTTTAATCATCGAAATGTTCTTGATGATTAAGTTTATTAAGTTAGGCCCTAGCAGTCTGCATAAAGGTCGTTACCATTTTGAAATCGCTACAGGAGCATCCTTATGATTTTCGATTATGAAACCATGCGCTTAATCTGGTGGGCCTTACTGGGTGCGCTGTTAATTGGCTTTGCCATTACCGGAGGCTTTGACTTGGGTGTCGCTATCTTATTACCCTTTTTAGGCAAAAATGACACCGAACGTCGCATTATCATTAACACGGTTGGTGCAACCTGGGAGGGTAATCAGGTGTGGTTTGTTACCGCGGGTGGTGCATTGTTTGCGGCTTGGCCTATGGCTTATTCAGTAGCCTTTTCAGGTTTTTACTTTGCCTTGCTACTGACTTTGTTCGCCTTATTTTTACGGCCTGTTGGATTTGATTATCGCAGTAAATTGCCAAGTCCGATCTGGCGCCGTAACTGGGACATTGCTTTGTTTGTAGGCGGACTGGTACC
>CAIPPE010000338.1 GCA_903866825.1 uncultured Methylococcaceae bacterium | reverse complement strand
GGCTTTGTGCAATCTCTTGGCATATCCTACCCCAGCAATTTATCAAGCGCGGCCCGGATTTCTTCGTCCGTAAACTCAAACCCCAAATCAATTTGAAGTAACAATGAATGAGCCTCGACATAATTATAAATTTCATTCTTGGTTAATCCAGACGATGATATGCTGCCAACGTTTGCAACTGCGAGACGCAAAGCTGAAATTAATGCTGATCGATTTTCTAGTGTCACAATATTAGTCATTTTGCATCAACATTTACATTCAGAGCACGCAAAGCAGCGGCAGCTTCTTCTGGTGTTTTAATATCAAATTGGTAAAATAAATGATCTGGGTCATCTTCCGCATATTTATCTGGTACGGGCAATCCAAGTAGTTCTGCTGCCCTTGAGGCAACAGTGTCCATCCACCTACTATTAAGTGCGTAACCTGATTGGCATCTATCATCATACTCATTCCAAAGCTTTTTATCAAATAGAAAAATGGTTGACCCAGCGATGCAGGCGGTTGTCCCGCAACCTGGATATTCAGCGCGATAGATGCACATGTAAAGCGGCAACGCTTTGCCACTTTCGTAGTATTGTGCTAGGATCTCACGCCGCATCTCAGGTGTTAAGTTTTGATCAGTCATGGAGTTGTTTCCTGGTCCTCAGTGTTGGTGTCTTCTTCTTCCGCCTGGTCCCATCCATTACGCCATTCTATGGCTTCAGATGTGCCGTTTTCGTAAGGATTTTGCGTGCAGTCCTTCCCTTCTAAAAATGCGTCATATCCTTCAAGATAAAATCTTATAATGTCATTCGCACTCATGTAGAGTTCCCCGTTCCGCAGGCCGGTTCATTGTCATCATCCTCAGGCAAGTTCGGCATTTCAGCCCAATGTGTAGGTTGATTATTGCGCTGAGACAAAATTCCTCTAGTTGTCCAAATCAAACGCCAATAAGGTTTAGGCCTTTTTGCAAAATTATCCCAATAGTATGATCCAACACCTAAAAATTCTTTGTTATTTGCAAGCAAAACATAGGTTTCATATCCAACAGTTTTTGGTTCAGGTTTATCCCCGCGCGGCGCATTTTCTATTGGCTTCCAGTCAATTTTTGTCATAGCGTTTTCACATCTATAAGTTGAAAGTCAGGCGCTGTGTCATTCTTATTGCAATCATGGTCAATGAGTTCGAGAATACGGTCAGCGTTGTATTTTTCCAACGCGCGCCATCCTTCGATAAAATTACGGCCTACGTCTGTGACAGCGGTATTGCCGCCAGACACGCCGCCTGTCTGTGCAATAAACGCCGGGCTCGGCAAAAGCCGATTTAGCCCATCTACAGCGTCCCAAGCTGTTTTATAACTATATCCAAGTTTTTGAGCTGCTACAGTAATGCTTTTAAATTCGATAACAGCCTCAAGAAGCGCAATTCTTTCAGAGTTAATAATGAGTTTTCCGGCTGAACGCAATTTCAATTCGACTACATGCGTTTCTGTATGCGAGTTAGACATTAAACGCCAACGCCGCAACACTACTCATTAGGCCGCAATTTCTTGCACCTCGCTTTTTTTGCAGCGGCCACACCAAGCGCCTGAATTTCCGCTTTGCGCTCAGGAGAAACCCCTCCAAGGCCTTTTGCTTTTGACCTCGCCTTTCCACCGCGAGAGTTGGCTTCCTTTCTTTTATCATCATCCATGACAGCGAACCCTTGTTGTCGCTTAGACTTTTCATCGCTCATATCTC
>CAIPPE010000337.1 GCA_903866825.1 uncultured Methylococcaceae bacterium | reverse complement strand
TAACTACGGCTTGATCAAATGGAAATATTCTGGGACTTATGCCGATACTCAGGTCACAGACGTCAAGAATAACACCACAAATTTAGGCGGCCAGGCATTGATTGGTCCTAATGTTATTTCTGTACTGGAAAACAGTGTGCCAAAATTTAAGCAGACACTCTCAGCGAATTATTTGCTTAAAAACTGGACGGTTAATGCACGGGTAACGCATTATGGTGAAACCTCACAGTTATATACCAATCAGGTGACCGGCTTAGCGCCTTACCAAAACGTTAAAATCAAAGATACCGCTCTTGTTGATCTTTCTATCGGTTACGATTTTATAAAAAATCTGAATTTAACCGTCGGCGCCAATAATATCTTCGGCATTCGTCCCAACCAACAGCCAAACACGACTGCTATAAGAGGCTCAAGCCTTGCAAGTATTTATCCGACGTTTTCACCTTTTTCAGTTGATGGCACTTATTTTTATGTAAGAACCACCTTCAAATTTTAATTTTCTGAAACCGTTACCCAAAAGGAATAACTTCTTTTTGGGTAATCTGATATCCATCTAACTGCTACTAAACATCACCATGAGTCATTTAATTTCTCGTCGAACACTACTTAAAGGATCACTTGGCCTTGCGGCTGGCGCAAGTAGCCTGGTAAGCGGTGGCAAAGCCTTCGCCACTGAAGTGTCTGCACTGCCCAAAGCCTTAACGGGTGATGCGGTCAGCAATGCCAAAAATGAAAAGTATTGGCATCAGATTGCTAATCAATTTAAACTCTCACCGGATTTTATAAATCTGGAAAATGGTTATTATGGGATCTTACCCAAGCCTGTATTAGCCGAATATCAACGGAATATTGCCAAACTTAACGAAAGCAACTCGTTCTACTTACGCCAGAACTATACCAGTGATGCTGACAAAATCCGTGCACAGATAGCTTCACTTGTTGGGGTATCACCCGAAGAAATTGCCCTGACCCGTGGGGCGACAGAATCGTTGCAAAACCTGATTACCAACTACCGGCGTTTAAAACCGGGTGACACGGTGTTATATTCGGATGTTGATTATGATGGTGCTCAAGATAACATCGATTTTCTTAAAGAATCACGCGGCGCTAATATCGTTAAAATCACCCTACCCGAACCGGCTTCTTATCAAGCCATCATCGACACTTATAGCCAGGCATTTGATAATAACCCGCAAACCCGGTTTCTTTTATTAACCCATATCAGCCATAAGAATGGCTTGATTATCCCGGTGGGCGAAATTGCCAGGATTGCAAAAGCAAAAGGCATTGATGTGCTGGTCGATGCTGCGCACTCCTGGGGGCAAATTGATTTCAAAATCGCTGATCTCAATGTTGACTTTGGTGCTTTCACCCTGCACAAATGGATCGGTGCGCCATTAGGCTTAGGTTTTATCTATATTCGTAAAGAGCGCTTGGCTGATATTCATCCTCATCTGGTCACCGAAACGCATCAATCGGATGATATCCGTTCCAGAGTCCACACAGGCACCACGAATACAGCCAATGTACTGACCATTCCCGCAGCACTTGCTTTCCACCAAAGCATTGGGATTGAAAATAAAGCGGCTCGTTTACGTTATCTACGTGACTATTGGGTATCCAAAGCTAAAGAAATAAAAGGCATCGAAATAATCACCCCTGATGACCCCAGACTGTATGGCGCCATTACCTCGTTTCGGTTAACGGGTAAAACATCTAAAGAAGACAATCAGGCACTTGCCAAACGATTACGTGAACAGTATGGTATTTTTACGGTCGCGCGAGGCGGGCTTAACTCAGGGGACAGTGTGCGCGTAACCCCGGCTATATTTACTAAGACTCAAGATCTTGATCGCTTTGTGGCCGCTTTAAAGCAGATTGTACAAGCTTGATATTTAGGGATTTTTAGTATTTACTCTATACTTTTCTTCATAACATTAAAAACTTACAAACGGAGATTCAGCGATGACTGCAATCAGCAAATTTAAGGATAGCCTAAAAGAAGGCGATATTTTCGTTTTACTCGGTGGCCTCCTGGTTCTGGTGGGCTTTACCCCTACATTTTTTTTAAAACCGGTCTTCGGTGCCGGAAAACCACTCACGCTGTTAGTACTGATTCATGGCCTAACCACTACCGCGTGGATTGGCATCTTTCTTTACCAGTATTTTGCGGCCAGCAGAGGATTGCTAGCGAGACATAAGGAGGTTGGGGTCACCGGAGCCGTCCTATTCGGCTTGTTTATCGCACTGTCCTACGTGACGGCATTGGGCAGAGCAGCAGCCGGAGGCGGTGCGCAGGCGGGTATATCGCCTTTGATCAGTCTGGCCTATCCGTTTTGGGTTATTTCTGAAACATTGATCTTTGGTGCCACTGCTTTTATTCTGGTCCGACGTTCTAACTGGCATCGTCATCTCCAACTGGCGGGCTTTTTTACCCTGCTTGCACCTGCGACGGCGCGGGCATTGCGGTTTGTTTTTGAGTCAGGCTCCGGCATTACCTTTGGGTCTTTGCTAATATCGCTAGCACTC
>CAIPPE010000336.1 GCA_903866825.1 uncultured Methylococcaceae bacterium | reverse complement strand
TGCCCAAGTCACCGACACCTTGCGCATTGCTTCCACGGGTAAAACAGTTGGTATTGTACATTTGGATAGTGAGCGCTTGCCGCTGGAAATTACTTTGCAATTACCACGAGCAACCCGTTCATCAGTCGCTGATTTATTGGCCTTGCGAGTAAAAACTGAAACAGGTGAGTTGGTACCTTTAAGTGAAATAGGCACGGCAAGACTAGAGAGTGATGATCAACCTATTTTTCATAAAAACCTGCAACGTCTTAATTACGTGGTGGCTAGTATGGCGGGGCGTAGTCCGGTTGAAGCTGTTTTTGATCTGAATGACAGTTTAGCCAAACAGCCTTTACCAACAGGTTATAAAGCTGAATTAGCCGGTGAGGGTGAATGGAAAATTACCGTTGATGTATTTCGGGATCTTGGGCTCGCTTTTGCCGCAGCATTGGTTATGATTTATGTGTTATTGGTGGGGCAAACAGGCTCATTAACGGTGCCACTGGTGATGATGATAGCGATTCCACTCACCGTGATAGGCATTATGCCAGGCTTCTGGATATTGAATCAGCTGATGACCACACCGATTGCGGGCTATCCTAATCCAGTCTACTTTACAGCGACTGCCATGATCGGCATGATTGCTTTGGCGGGTATTGTGGTGCGTAATTCGATAATCTTAATTGATTTTATAGAACGTATCCGGTCTCGGGCAAATGTAACTTTAGCAGAGGCTTTAATTGAAGCGGGTGCCATTCGGTTACGACCTATATTTCTAACTGCAGGTGCGGCTATGTTCGGCGCCTTTGTGATTATTCTGGACCCTATCTTTTCAGGATTAGCCTGGAGTTTTATTTTCGGAATTTTTGCTTCAACTTTGTTTTCATTGCTAGTTATTCCGGTAGTTTATTTCCTGATTAATAAGGAAAAGACGGTTACTTAATCTTAGAGGCCAGTGATCGTGTTACTGCTAATGCTAAACAGGATGTTGTTTCAACATCCTGTTTAGCACAAGATTAAGCATACAGCTTCAAAGCCCATCCATTAGATGAGCAATCTGAAATAGGCTTAGCTTACTTTACCTGCTTCCGTTGCTGCGGGAACTTCAATTAATCGGCCTGAAGTACAATCGTAGATATAACCATAAACAGGGATATCTGAAGGGACCAATGGATGGTTTTTAATACGTGTAACATCCTCTAATACACTGCTTTCTTGGTCTTTAATAGTGAGCCAATCAATGTAACGAGCTTCAGCAGAACCATGACCTTCACAGCAATCATGCCAGCCATTTTCATCAATTGATGCAGTCTTTAAGCTGCTTGCTAAAAGATCACGCATGATTTCGTCATTAAAAAGTTCCATACCGCAATTTGTATGATGAATCACAAACCATTCACGGGTTCCCAGTAATTTGTACGAGATAACTAATGAGCGTATGGCATCATCACTTGCACGTCCACCTGCATTACGAATAACATGGGCATCACCTTCTGATAAGCCAGCATATTTTGCAGGATCTAAACGGGCATCCATACAGGTTAATATCGCGAAATGTCTGGCGGGTGGAAGTGCCAGTTCTCCTTTGTCACCAAAATTGTTTACGTAATCTCTGTTTGCAGATAAAACTTCAGTAAGAATCTTGCTCATAAATGCCTCTAATTTAATTTTTATTAGGTAATAAAAAGCCGCTTTAAGGAATTATCAATAGATTGACTCATTAAAGCGGCATATAACTATCTCCGCTAGAAAGTATATATTAATAAACATGTTTGGCAAGTAGGGCTAACAATTTATAAAATATAAACTTTAAGTTTATAATTGATTGATATGGATAAATTAAACAACATACAAGTCTTCTGTCGTATTGTGGAATTAGGGACGTTTGCAGCAGTAGCGCGCGAAATGAATCTTTCTGCAATGATGATCAGTAAATATATGGCTCAGTTAGAGGAATCTCTGGGCGTTGCTTTGTTGAATAGAACAACGCGGCAAATTAGCTTAACGGAAGCGGGGGAGGTTTATTTCTACCGTAGCAAACAGCTCATAGAAGATTTTTCTGAACTGGATGAATATACATCACAACTCGGCAAACATATCAAAGGAACTC
>CAIPPE010000335.1 GCA_903866825.1 uncultured Methylococcaceae bacterium | reverse complement strand
CTTGTTTGGCAGGGATTTCCCTGATCTGTTTTCATGGTTGGCTGATGAAATGGGCGCACTTCCGCTGCCAAGAAAAGGCAGAGAACACGCTATTCGTAACCCATTGTTTTTGAAAACTGTCCCGGCTTAAATTGGAAGCCCTTAATTGCAAATGATGCCCGTACCGGTGTTGCAATTAAAGACTTTAAACAATTGTCTCAGCTTTGGGTCGCTGGGGAGCCTTTAGTCCGACATTATGCGTCAGCAGAATCCGCTTTTATTGCTCGCCAGCAGTTACTAAAAGAAGGTAAAGCAATCCGTGCCACCTATACTCAGGACTACATCTTGGGTATTAAATTATTGGCTGAGAATGCCTGGTTTGTGGTGCGTAATAAAACGGCCACCAGCTTTCTGGTTAAAAGCCAGGCCGAAGCATTTGCTAAAAAACAAGGTGGTACGGTATTGGATTTTTCGGCGACACAACAGACGTTGGCACCTTGAGTTGGTAGATCCTTGCATAGCTGTATATAACAGGTTTATTAAGTGAAACGAATAGCGCTACGGTTTTTGTCGTTGTTGATTTGTCTGTTATTGTGGCATTTGGCCTCAAGTAACCAAGTCGATTTGGGTTTTGTGTCCTTCAAACAATTACCCTCGCCTGAGCAAGTCAGTTCAGAAGCTTTAGACCTGATACACTCTAAGAAATTCTTGGCTCATCTTAATGCCAGTATCCTGAGAGTACTCAGTGGTTTTTGTTTGGCGACCGTGGTGGGTATTAGTCTTGGTCTAAGCATTGGTCGCTTTGCTTGGGCAAGTAATTTTTTGTTGCCCCCTTTAGAAATGTTACGTCCTATTCCAGCGGTTGCCTGGATACCGTTGGCTATTTTGATGTTTCCTTCATCAGAAGTCTCCATGATCTTTATTACCTTTATTGGCGCCCTGTTTCCTATTCTATTAAATACTATTCATGGGGTCGAAGCGATAGATCAGCGTTTGATTGCGGCGGCAAGGAGCCTGGGGTGTAAAAGAGGAACGCTGTTTTATGAGATTATTATTCCAGCTGCTGCCAGTAATATTTTTACCGGTTTAGCGATAGGTATGGGAACGGCCTGGTTTTGTTTGGTCAGTGCAGAAATGATCGCTGGTCAGTTTGGATTGGGTTATTACACGTGGTCATCATATACCATTCAAAATTATCCTGCTATTGTGGTCGGTATGTTGCTGATTGGTTTATTGGGAATGGCGAGTAGTTTATTGATCAGATATGTGGCGCGTTTAGTGATGCCTTGGCAAACTTTGGTTGTTAAACGTAATGGTTGATCAGGGGTGTTTTGAAATTTCCCGGTTGAGTATCCGTTTGGGTTTGGGGAAGCAAGCTTTTACGGCTGTTGAAAATGTATCGTTTTCAAATCAGCCGGGTGAGTTTATTTGTATTTTAGGCCCGTCCGGGTGTGGTAAATCAACGCTCTTAAGTACCATGGCGGGGCATGTTGCTAGTAGTCAGGGCGCTATAAAACTAGATGGTCAATTAATTACCAAACCCAATGCTGATATAGGTTTAGTGTTTCAGCAGCATAGTTTATTTCCATGGCAACGGGTTATTGATAATGTGGCTTTCGGTCTAAAGATGCGAGGGATTAATAAAAGCGAACGTCATCGTCAAGCGCGAGAGATGCTTGAATTAGTGGGGTTATCCGGCTTTGAACAACATTACCCCGCACAATTGTCGGGGGGCATGCAGCAACGTGTTGAAATTGCCAGAGTCTTGATTAACACGCCTAAAGTTATTTTGATGGATGAGCCTTTTGGTGCTTTAGATGCTCAAACTCGCTTATCTATGCAACAGTTTTTGTTAAGCGTGTGGGAAGGCATTAAAACCTCTGTGATATTTATTACTCATGATATTGAAGAAGCTTTATTTTTGGCTGACCGCCTTTTAATCATGAGTCAAAGACCGGGGCGATTTATAGAAGAAATACCGTTGGATTTTGCTCGACCACGTACCACAGAGCTTTTAGCGACACCTCGGTTTGTGCAGTTGAAACAGCATTGTCTGACCGTGTTGCAGTCACAGAATCATTTATAAATGATTACGTTAGATAATTTTTGCAAAGTATAGGTCTCCATGAGTATTGATTTTAACGATCTAGAATTAGACGAACTACAATATCGCTTACTGAACCAAGATAGCGAAGTGCGCCGTATTGCCGTATTGGAGTTAAGTGACTTTGCAGACGAGAGTCATATTCCATTACTGATAACCTTATCGCACGATAATATCCCGCAAGTACGTGCAGAAGCTGCCCGTGCCTTGGAGGTATTTGAAACCGAAACGAGTATTGCTCGATTGATCGAACTTCTAAGTGACGATGACAGTCAGGTCATCCATGCTGCCGCACAAAGTTTGCAAAATCTTAAGCTAAGCCGTTCAGGATATTTATTATTAGCAAAACTCGACCATCATAATCCATCTGTCGTAGCAGCCTTATTCAGTGCGTTACGTGAATTGCGACTACCAGAGAGCTTTACCCCTGCTCTGACCGCACTCAGTCATCAGAATGCTCACGTACGCAAAGAAGCAATAGGCGTATTAGGCTATCTAAAAAATCCAGATGCACTACCCGAATTGATTCAATTAGTGGTAACCGATCCAGATACAGAGGTGCGCCGATCCGCTGTTGGCAGCTTGGGTTTTTCTGATGACGCAAAAATTATTCCGGCCTTATTACAAGGCTTGGTTGACGACTCCTGGCTAGTTCGTGAAGAAGCGGCAACAACCTTAGGTAAGTTAAAGCTATTGCCTACGCTTAGTGCCTTGGTAGATGCCATGTACGATGATTACTGGCAAGTCCAAATCCGAGCCGCACGGGCATTGGGACGGCTAAAGCAATCTGCTGCTATCCCTGTTTTATTGAAAGCCTTACAGCACATTATTAGCAATGTTCGAAAAGAAGCGGCACTGGCATTAGGCGAAATCGGTGATCCTATGGTCTTGGCTGATCTTGAAGCAGCAAGTCATGATAGTGATCCAGATGTTCGAAAATCAGTGCGTTTAGCTATTGCTCAAATCAATATCCATCAAGTAACTACAGAGACGAATTCAGGTATAAATGCCGAAACTTAACAAAGTGTTTTTATAGAGAAGCCCAAGACTCGGGATTATCTGGAGCCGATGTTCAGACTGTTTTTCATTTGAAAAAATCTTTAGACATTAAGCAAACTATTTAATTATATTAATGTCCAATTCTGTTAAAGAAAGACCAACTAAATCATCCATTAACTATTAGTGTAAAACTAGTCAGCAGGAGCACTCAACATGAAACCAATCAGATATAGACTATATGAAATGCAAATAGTCGAGCCCACAGAACCCCACAGTCATCACCACGTTACCTTAAGCCATAAAATAGTTTTTTTTATGCTTGGTATCGTCGTTTTTATAGCATTTCTCTTATTAAATACACCGCCAACAGGCTCACCTTCTCTTTTAGAGCAAACTGAAATACTTATTCAACCGGCTAATGTTAATCACCTAAACGATAACCAATCGCTGCGAAAGTAGAATATTCAAGATAATAGAGCATTAAAATAACTGCCTACCGTTCATATACTTATCAAAAATGAACCGCAATAATAATCTGGCTACTCCCAAGAGGATATAAGTAACTAAACCCGCAGTAACACCAATAACAATGCAATCAGTTTCCAGGCCGTCATATAGATTATGGACAAAGCCATACAAACCTGAGCTAATACTTAAATAAAGTGTCGCTTTAGAAATAATCTTATGACCACTTTCTTTTTGAAGCTTTAGTAAATACACAATCAGTACAATAATCAGCCAAGAAATGATACAGACGATAAGAAAGCCCCAATCATCCCTCCCGCTTAGAATATCCTCGTATCTTCTGGCATGTACAAAACTTATGGATATGACGACAATCAAAAATATCGCGCCTATCACTACCCTAATCGTATCCATAATACCGACTGCTTAAATTTTTTGGATTATAGCAAAAGAATTAGCTTTATATAATCGCATTACTCAAATAACAGCAATTCCCAATTTAAAAACTTAAGTTTTAACTGGTAATTTGCCCCCACCCTTTAGCTTAAACTGCATCAGATGCTGCCAGTTATCAAAAGGGATAAACTGAAGAAGAGTACGCAAGTTTTCGAAGAAAACATGCCAAAGCTAATTATGGGTTGATTGGGGGAAAATATAGGGTAGAGTAATACAGCGAACATATCAGTGCCATTTAAATAACCTTTTAATATGCTCATCCGTGTCTATCCTTACTTTAAACCCTATCGTGCTCAATGCCTGCTGGCTTTAGTGGCGCTGTTTGCTACGCATCTTGTCGAAGCGGCAATTCCGTTGTATCTAAAACAGGGCATTGATTTAATTACCCGGCAGCAAGCCAATATCGCGACTCCGATTCAGATAATCCTGTTCTTAACCCTGCTCCGCTACCTGCTGTTAAATTACGGTCGGCGGCGTAATGCCCTGGTTTCGACAGGTCTAGCCGGGGCTTTGCGGCAAGCAGTGTATGCACATCTATTAACACTGGGGCGTAACTTTTATGCGCGTTATTCCTTGGGTGATTTGATGGCACGCGCTACTCAGGATATCGCCACCATTCAGCGATTTTTCAGGATGTCGGTGCATCACTTTTTAAGTTTAACCAGTATCATCCTGATCGCGCCGGTGTTTATGTGGCAACAGTCGCAAACCTTAACATTATTGCTCATCCCCTTAATGCTGGGCATCGGCGTGGTGGGCTGGTTCCTGGCCTCTCGTATCCGTATCTCCTCGGCTCGCCAACAAAGCGAATATGCGACACTGACAGAAGTTGTGCAACAAAATCTGCAAGGTATCCGTACGATCCAGGCGCATGCGCAGGAAGCGCGAGAAATCAAGCATTTTAAAACCACCTCAAAAACGTATGTCAATGCCATGCAGCAGCAGATTCGCTGGGATGCCCTGCTGAATGGCTGTATGTTACTTGGCAGCGGCTTAATGACCTTGGTAGTAGCTGGCGTAGGCGGCAGCCAGGTGCAACAGGGGGTAATCAGTATCGGCACGTTAACCGCTTTTGTACTGTATTTAACGATGATTTTAAACGTGATAAAAAACTGTGCCACACCTATTTTTTATTTACTCACCGCCAGCTCAGCAGCACAACGGGTGTTTCAGCTCATGGATGAGACGCCAGAAATCGCTTATGTTACCAATGCCCAGGAAGCCATACCGGTTCGGGGTGAATTGATTTTAAGCGGAGTAACCTACTGCTACCCTTCTGAGTCAAACCCAGCCAACCCTGCTGTTGAAGATATCTCTATCACCATTCAACCCGGTGAAAAGGTGGTGATTATTGGTGCTGTCGGTGCGGGTAAATCCACCTTATTGCGCTTGCTATCGCGGCAAATAGAACCAACAGTGGGGCAAATAACGCTGGATGGGCGGGCGTTAAATTCAATCCCTCTCAAGCAACTGCGCCACAATATCGGCTTTGTGACGCAAGAAAGTTTTTTGTTTGCGACCACCCTACGGGAGAATATTTCTTTCGACAAACCCGAGCGGCCAGAGGAACCCATTTGGGATGCAGCAAACCACGCCCAGCTGGGTACGACGATTCAGCATTTTAGCACGGGGCTAGAGACTCTCCTCGGTGAGCGAGGTATTACCCTATCCGGCGGACAAAAACAGCGTACCGCCCTGGCCAGGGGGTTAATTCGACAACCGCCGGTTTTATTGCTGGACGACTGTTTTTCGGCCCTGGACACAGAAACCAGCGCCCTGATTCTGAATGCCATCAACGAACGGCGTGCAACCCAAACCACGGTTATGGTTACGCATCGGGTCGCTCATGCGTTTAATGCGGATAAAATTCTGGTCATGGCGCAAGGACGAATGATTGAAAGCGGAACCCATCAGAGCTTGATGGCAAAAAAGGGTCACTATGCAGAGCTGGTTCGATCCCAGGAAAAAGAAGCGGTCGTTGCATGACAGCCCCTGTGACTGATCCATTTGATCCCCAGGCTGCCAGCACTAGTGGATTTGCAGCTAATGTCTGGCGGTTGCGGCATTGGTTAAAACCCTATCGCTGGCAACTGTTGACCGCCATACTGTTTGCGCTGCTTGCCGCCAGTGCGAGTATATTAATGCCCATTGTGTTTAGCCGGGTAATTATTGATGATATCTTGACCCAAAACACGCTAAGCCATGTTCCTGATTTAGGGCAACGTGCCTTGACGACCTGGTTAACTAACACCTTGCAGACTCAGCCGCTATTCGCTGCCGGTGCGCTATATCTGCTGTGGATGCTATTACGTTCACTGTTTAGTTACGGATTTGAAACCCGTTTTCCGCGTGCCATGCTGGCTGGCCTTAATGATTTACGCCAGGACCTGTTTGCCCATGTGGAGCATCTACCCCCAGCCTTTTATGACCGGGTTCGGGTGGGGCAAGTGCTAACCCGCATCACCAGTGATATTGAAAGCCTGTCAGAACTGTTGCTCAGTGTCGGCGGTATGGTGGCAGAAATCATTCCGTTCGCGGTCGCCATAAGCGTGATGTGGTCGCTGGATGCAACATTGCTTGCAGAACTTAGCCCGTTATTGCTGGTGGTTGTGCTGTGTACCTGGCTATTTAGACACTTAACCGGATCGATTTATCAACGCATCAGGGAAACGCATTCACGCCTAAACGAACACCTACATGAAAACCTGTCCGGAATTGAAAGCGTTCAGCTAGCGCAACGTGAAACGCTTAATCAACATCGCTTCGCCGGTTTGGTGAGCAATAATCGCAGCGAAGAAAACCGTGCGATCCGTATTGAAACTGCCTATTACCCTGTTATAGAAAACATTGCCTATCTGGCCGTTGCCACTGTGTTATGGTTCGGAGGACAACATGTATTACAACAAAAAACCACCCTGGGTTCTATCGTGTTGTTTCTGCAATTTAATGACATGCTGTTTCGCCCGGTGATGATGGTCGGTTATCAAGCGAGTGTCATTTTCCGCGCCGCCGTCGCTTGTGAACGCATTTTTCGACTCCTGGATTGGCAGGAAGCCCTTGTCGTACCCCTGCAACCAGCAACGTTGCCCGCTGATTTACATGGGCGCATTGAATTTAAGAACCTTAATTTCCGTTACGCCAGCGGCGAGCCAGTGATTAAAAACTTTAATCTGCTGATTGAACCGGGAGAAACCCTTGCCATTGTCGGTGCGACAGGGTCCGGTAAAACCACCCTCACCCGTTTGATTTGCCGTTTTTATGATGTAGCGCCGAATAGCCTGTTTATCGACAACATCGATATCATGCAAATAGCGCCTAAAGACATCAGGCAGCGTGTCGGCATCATCTTGCAAGACTTTCATTTATTCCCCGGCACAGTGCTGGACAACATTACTTTAGGCAATCCGGCTATTACCCGTGACATGGCTATCGCAGCCGCCACCCGCGTCCAGGCGCTGGACTTTATTAATGCGTTGCCGCAAGGCTTTGACACCCGGATTCAGGCTCAGGGCATTAACATTTCACAAGGTCAACGCCAACTACTGGTTTTTGCACGGGTGATTGCACAAGACCCCGAAATTCTGATTTTAGATGAAGCCACCGCAAGCATAGACACCAACACCGAAGCCGCCATCCAAAAGGCGCTGACGCAAATCACCGCGCAGCGTACCACGCTTATCATTGCCCACCGGTTGCAAACCATCCGCGATGCTGACCGTATTATTGTTTTAAAGCACGGCACCCTGGTTGAAGCGGGCCGACACGAAGAATTACTGGCGCTAAACGGCGACTATGCAGGACTGTATGCCGCACAATTTAGAGACAGCTAAGTTTCTCGAAGAATTTCACAGTACAAAATCAACCGACAGCGTAAAATATAATTAATCCAGACCACTTAAGCATCTGTGTAAGCGAATCAATACTATCCACTGAATAGGCCTATTTATGCTTGTCTTTCTTGAACATCTCATTTTAACTGCCATCTTATTGCTGCTGGTGTCCAACCTCGTCAGCGGCTTTTATGTGCGGGATTTCGGGTCTGCGCTTGTCGGTGCGCTAGTGCTCGGTTTCGTAAATGCCGTTGTAAAACCATTGATGGTACTCCTCACCTTGCCTTTTACGGTTGTTACCTTTGGGCTTTTTCTCCTGGTAATCAACGCACTCATGCTTTGGCTGGTGGCAGCGCTTGTATCGGGCATACGAGTACAGGGCTTTGGCTCTGCATTGGTGGGAAGCCTGGTACTGACATTGCTGAATGTTGCCGTCGAACTTCTGATATAAGCTGGGCCGGTGTTGCTGATTGTGGGGATGGGTCTGTAAAAACGGAGCACGATTAAGCAAATAATGCCCTAGTAGGGCTGGGCTAAGTGCATACACAGAGTATGAACAGTCCTATCACTTATTGCGATAAGACTAGACGACTACTCAAACCTCCCTATAGCATATAAGGTCCAAGTCTATACAACTATATCAATAAGTCTATACACATACTTGCAACTGTGTAGACGCAATATCCAGATACTATTTATCACATGCTCTCAACGTGCTATACGCATGCTATAAAGATGCTATACGCAGGCCATCAACATGCTATACGCTTAGTCTTAAAGTACTTAACGCATACTCTCATATTACTATGCGCATACGATGGGGAGTGTATAGCCTTTTTTACTGTTGACTATGCGCTTTTTTACAAATAACTGATCAATTCTTGGGTTATTTGTAGTCATAAATGGCTAGTTTAAGTGACTTGACCATTGCCCAGACCGGCTTTAAGGTCTACACAGTCTCGCACATACAACTGCCAGATTTAATACCCGGTCAATCTTATTGGCTACGAATCAGAAGCCTGGGTATAAATGGAGTTGGGCTGTGGAGTAATCACTGCACACGATGGTTATTTAAGGAAGGCCCGATTTTAGCAGGGGGATTAAAGTCAGGTGATTGATCATATGGCTTTTTTGTGTGTGGAGTGTTTTTAAACAATGAGATCCAGTTTGGGAGAACTGTGCCCCATTTGCGGACACCGAACAATACCGAAGTGAACAATACTTTATTGAATTTTTTTGAGGGAAGATGTCGTTTTAATTTGTCGTTGTATCCCATTAGATTATAATTAGACTATTAAAAACAATTAAATGAATAGGTTTATGAGAAATATACTACTAATTAGGCTTTTTATAAGACCTTCGGTGTCATATATATTACGTTGATCAACATATCCGACCGCAGTTGTGTGTTTTTTATATTTTGGTAATACGATGAAAAACTCTTCATGTTCATATCGCGTTATTCTCAGCAATTTAGCCATTGGCAATTAAACTATTCTAGGTATTCATGTATTTCGTTCAACATTGCGTTCAAAGGCACAAGTCAGAATGACAACAGTCTGTCACATACTTTCACTGTACTGAGTTGACCTTTAACTCAAACGTTAGCTGACAACCCCCGCTCGGTCCCCATGGCTGCGAATAAGAAACATCATTACGTTCCGCGCTTCTATCTTCGCAACTTCACGGCTAATGGTCGGAGCCTGTCGCTTTACAACGTCGGACACAATCTTGTAGTTAATAGCGCTAATCTCAAGAATCAGTGCTACCGCGACTACATGTATGGAAAGGACGGAAAAGTGGAAGCGAATTTAGCGCAGATGGAAGGCGCTCTTGCCAAACTAATGAAATATGTACTAGTAAGTCATTCGCTACCAGCTCCTTGGAGTCTTGATCACGAATCGCTGTGTATCTTGGTTATTTTACAGAATGCTCGGACCGCATACGCTTCCGACGCAGTGAATGAGTTCACTGACATTATGTTGAAGCAGATTCTTGAGAAACGTCCCAAATTTTCTCCGGAGATGTTGAAAATGGTTCGCATCAAACATAATGACCCTGCGAACTTTGCCATACAAACGATGTTTAGCCTGTATCACCTCATCATGGATTTGGACTACAAACTTTTGCTCGCTTATGACGGCGCCGAGTTTATTACCAGCGACAATCCTGTGGTTCTATACAACCAGCTTCTGGAGTTCGAGCGTATGGGAAGCAACACAGGCCTAGCATGCAAGGGCCTTCAAATATTCTTCCCTCTATCGCCAAAGGTATTGCTCGCGTTCTACGATCGTTCTGTCTACGCCTTTTCGCCCCGAAACACGATCGTTGCGCAGGTGCCTAATCGGGAAGACATGAACCAGCTAAATGCACTACAAGTAGTAGCCGCACTTGAAAACGTATACTTCACTTCACCGGCTGCCGACATCTTTCGTGTTGTAAAAAAAGCAAAGCCGTTCCGACGAAGCCGAATGGCCAAGGTTATTGCACTGCCCGAAACTCTCACGAAAACAGGATCGTCACAGATCATCGGCGGATCACGGGAAGACATTCGTACGAACTTGACGCTCACATTCGTCAAACTACTGAAGCCAGCAAAGCGGTGGCAAGCTGACCGAAAACCTGGATTCAAACCGGCAATCGTCGTTCGAAATCCCGTTATGCTGCGAGACTATGAGCTATTTCATGAGACCGTTGATGAAAAGCGCTATCAACCAACTGAACTCGTTCGCTTCCTACATGAACGATATAAATGCTAACCCGTCAATCCAGATAAATCCGCTTAGCGCCGATTATTCTAATAGTTAGGAAACGAAATACATGCCATTAATCGACATAAAAAACATCGTGAGCTTTTCCCCGAACTATGGTGTATTGATTAAACGTGAAGCAATTAATCACAACGCCGAAGAGGTGCTTGAGTCTATTCGCCTCGCATGGTCCTACATGGATGACGAATATCTTGTAGATGCATGTTGTGGTGGCAATGGTGAGCTTGCCAAATACAGTAAATTAACATTTGATGAGTTTCTGGAAATACGGGAGAGGCTACGCATCCAATCAGAGACAAAGACCGCGAAAAAACTGCATACTAAAACCAGAAGAACCGAGTTCAATACTAGTCGCTCTCAAATTGTTCTCGCACTCATTGAAAATGGTGTGCCATATACTTGTAGTCATTCAGGCTGTGGCCAAACAATAGATTTGACTGTTGATCATATCGTTCCACTTTCACGCGGTGGCTCAGATGAACTTAGCAACCTTCAATTTCTTTGCCGCAGCCACAATAGCAGCAAAGGCGACAAACATTATGCCTAACCGGAGGTTCAATTGGGTAATAATGTTTCTCATCATTACGCATTAACCTTGGCATTAAAAAAACCACACCGTCTCACGGCCCGGACAAGGTCGCAAACGGATGTTCACCAATTTTCTTCGATGATTGGGTATATGTGCGTTCTGCTTCTATGTCTCTGATCAGCTAAGGGCTTTTTCATTGATGCTCTCTGATCCTTATGATTTGCATATGGATGTTCGAACGGTTAAGACTTACACCGTTTCCAGTATTACGGGTTTGCTAGCGGTGAACTAAAGAACATACCACACAGTTAGGTGATTGTTTTGCCAAAATATAGGAGGGAGTGAACGGTGCAAAAAAATGAATACCGTGATGGCAGAAACCTGCAGCGTCAGAATTAACCATCGGTATCACTGTGCACCGGGAACCCTGTCGTTTATTTAAATTCACACATGATTATGATAAAGTATCTACCAGTATACTCATCTTATTGATAAAGCTGGATTATAGAAGCTTCTGTTTTATCATGCTTGAGTAAGTTATTTTCTTTCTTAGCTATTCTGACTTCTTATTCAACCTAAAGACCTTATGATCCAAGAAAGCATTTTGTTTCCTGTTTTTGCATTAGGCGCACTCACCTTCTTTGTCGCGCTTTGGATGGCTCGGCTTAGATTCAAGGCCGTTAAACAGGGAGACCTGGATCGGCGCTATTACAAACTGAATCGTGGCTGGGAGCCTCCTGAGTATTTGGTTAAGGTCAGCCGAAACTTTGAGAACCTGCTCGAAATACCCGTGTTATTTTACGTTGTTGCACTTATGATCTATGTAACAAAGCAGGTTGATTTAACTAATGTAGTACTGGCATGGGTATATGTTGGCACCCGCTTTATCCATTCCTATATTCATACCACTTATAATAATGTTCGTCATCGCATGATTCCTTTCTTATTAGGCGGCATCGTGCTCATCGTGATTTGGGTGCATCTTTTCATACAAATCATCATTAGCTCACCTTAGACAAGAGAGATGATTCTACGCTTTATAGAAAAAACTGATTTATTCTCTGGTTATTTCTAGTCAATTAGACTAGACTCCAATCTGAGGCCGCGACCTTTTTAGACGCGTGCATTAAGATGGCCTCGATAAGTATCCTATAAGTCGACTGATTTTTAATGTTATGTGCGTTTAAATCACTCTTAACTGAAAGGAATTATGCATGCAACCCAAATTGATTGTCGCGTTTGATCGTCTTAATAATGCGGAGCTCTTGGTGAAGTCTGGCTTTATCGTGGCGTCTTTGACTCAGAATGTTAATTATTCTGAGCCATGGTTACCACAAATGGCCACTTTGAGTGACTTGACGAATGCCCAGATAGCTTATAAAACAGCTTATCAGGACGCTTTGTCGCAAGATAAGTCTAAGGTTATCCATCGAAATGAATGTCGTGTTGTGTTAATAGCGATGTTGAAAAATATGGCTACTTATTGTGAGTTAGTGGCTCAAGGTAATGTTTCTATACTGGAAACCAGTGGTTACGATTTACGTCGTGAGACCACACATATTAATACTTATGATCCTTTACCCGCTCCATCAGATTTTCGCCTTACCCAAGGGGCCTTTAGTGGCACGATTGATCTTGATTTAAGTCGCTTGGCAGGGTCCGCCAGCTATGAAGTGCAAACAACCCAATTAGACCCTACGATCGATGCAAATTGGATACATGCTTTATGGTCTTCAACTTCATCACACATTCAGCTGACGGGTTTAATACCCGGTCAATCTTATTGGGTACGGATCAGAGGCATTGGTGCTAATGGCGTTGGGCTGTGGAGTGATCCACTGCATATAATGGTTGTTTAAACAACGCAAGATTTTAGCGAGGGATTAAAGCCAGGTGAGTGATCATCTGGCTTTTTTGTGTGGAGTGTTCAAGCTATTCGTTTGAAATTTCCCCCAGCCCCAGATTATTGATCAAATCTTCCAGCGCCTTTATCAATGCTTTGGTCATGGACTGATAATCAGCGTATAAATTAAATTCCTTTGCTATTTTCTTTATGTTACATGATTTAATTCTTGACAAATTATCTAAATAAATTATTATGACCAAAAGTGATGTTTTGGGACAACGATTTGCATTATTTAACAAAAAAAGAAATTAAGTTATTAGATAGTAAGGAAGGGTTTGTAGTGAAGATGGATATTTTACGTGGGGAATGGCTTATAGAGTTAAATTACGATGGAAAACTTCACACAGTAAGGACAAAACGTGGAGAAATTCGAACATTTAAAAAGATGGACGCCGTGGTCAATTTTTTAAAGGAATGTAATGTCAAAGAATTTTGCGTGATTGTATAAGGCTATTTTTTATGCGGGGTTTAATGCTGGTAAATTAGAATTTTTTAAAAGGTGGCGTTTATGTTTATTATAATTTCATTATCTATAGTAATAGCAGGATTTTTACTTTGTTGCGCCGCTAGTGGTTCTGAGAGCCAAACAAGAAAATAGTAAAATCAGAGGGCAATAGCTGCGAAAAGCTGGGCGCTCTTTATATATCCAATCAGAGTTGAGAGTCGTTTCGCGGCATCATTTAAATTCATACATGAATGAATATAGAAAATATTGAAGTTTTTCCATGGAATGAGAGTTTTAATACAGGGCTAATAGAAATTGACGATCAGCATAAGAAACTGGTTGAATTATTAAATCAGTTGTCCAGTCATTTGGCCTATCAATTTAAATTATCAAGCCTGGATGATGTTTTTAATGAATTGACAGCTTATGCAGAGCATCATTTCAAAACTGAGGAAGCTATTTGGCAAAAGTATTTTATTGATGATGATTGGTACAATATTCACAAAGAAACACACGCCAACTTTATTAATGATGTGCTTGCAATAAAAGCAAACAAACAAGCCTTACTGATTTCTGAAAAAAAATTCCGCACATTATATGATTCAACAAGTGATGCCGTAATGCTGCTTGATGATAAAGGTTTTTTCGACTGTAACGCCGCAACACTGAAGATTTTTGACTGCGCAACTTCAGAAGAGTTTTACACCAAACATCCAGCAGATTTATCGCCGGATAAGCAACCTTGTGGTATGGACTCTCAAATATTAGCTAACCAGAATATTGCTATTGCAAAAGATAAGGGTAGCCTGCTTTTTGAATGGATATTCAAGCGAGTCAGTACTGGCGAAAGAAGGTTGCCGAGATTGTTATTAAGCAT
>CAIPPE010000334.1 GCA_903866825.1 uncultured Methylococcaceae bacterium | reverse complement strand
TGGCTTAGCTGATTCTTTTACCAGTTCCAAGTTTGGCCCAGGTTCGCCCTCGCTTTTACCGTCATATTCGATAATCTCGCCTGCTTTAACCAAGCCAGAACCAATCACCGGATCCACTAATACTTTATATCTAGCCATGATTTTTCCCTTACGAAAGTAATAATTCAAACAGTTCTGCGGGGGCTATAACTTCATCAGTTACCCCGAACAACTGTGCAATAAATGTTGAACAAATATGCCCACTAGCATGGGTTTCTAATCGCCAGTTGGTTTCTCTAGCCACTAAAGCACCAAATCCAGCTAACCCTGCCTCAATGTAGTCATATCCAGCCGCACCTAAGCCTTGAACGGCTTTATCGCGTAATGTGCCCCAAGCTTTTACGGTGCCGACTATTGCTACTGTACGGCCTTCATAAAAACTCAAATCCACTACGCGCTTAGGCGTGCCGCCTTGGCATTCCAGAACCATTAACCGGCCTGTGCTATCAGCAAAAGCCACGGCAACATGACAATAGTCGCCGCTGGTTATTTCTGTAATAGCTTTGCCTACTAGGTCATTAGCTGTAAAAAACAAAATATCACCGCTTAAAATAAGCGACTTTTCGTTATTCGAACTAATGACCTCATGGCCTACTAGCCTATAACCTTTCATATTAGGTTACTGAAAAGCCGGAAGCATAGAAGGTTTTAGGGTCGTCAATGACGTTTGTAAACTCAGCCACAATTGCCCCTGCCGTTACAGTCGCACCCAAGGCTAAGAAGCTGGCGCCTAAAAACTCTTGACCTATGCTAGATACAACTGGCGGTACTTGCACATAACCAAAAGTACCTGCTGTTAAGGCGGGAATATTTGCCGATGCCAACACTACAGGTGTAGCCGTCAAAGCCGCTGTGGAATCCGTGACAACATTCACAGTTAAACCAGTCGCGCCGGTAATGGTGGTCTGAATTACATACTTTAAATACAGCGGCGTACCTTCACCAATATCCACACCGGTTTGATGACCTGGATTTAAATCCACCGAATACGGTGCTAACACCGCCGAGCCTGTAGTAGCGCCTGTCAATGTAAAGCCAGTGATGGCATTGTTAATCGCTGAAATAGTACCAGCAACCAGTAATTTAGAATCTTGCATGATGCCCCCTTATGAGCTGCTAGTTACTTGTGATTCTGTATTTAAAATGGCATCCACTTTACGCAAAGGCACACCCATGAATTTAGTCCAGCGTTGTGGCACACCGAATTGAGTCATGGCTTCATCGATCGACAAGGCATAGTTGCTTTTTTGCAGAGCCGCCAAACGTAAAGCCGAGTACACGGTACGATTCATGTAGAAACATGCACGACCTGCATTCAAGTTTGGAATACGATCTAATGCGCGAGACATCAACCATAGCAATTGAGTGGCTGCTGTAGCAGATTGAGTGTTAATTTGACCGATTAAGTCCGATGGCAACAAATTAGCAATCCGCACCACATAGCGCCAATCCTTTACCACCAGACCGTTTTTCCACTGATAATGGGTTTGAAAGGCCTGATAACGATTTTGGTTATCATCCCAAGTGGTCACCTCACCCATATCCTCATGAATCAAACCCGCTTGCGAGCCTTTAGGAAACGGACAAAACACCGTATTTTCCCCCCACACCACCAACCACACCGAAGTCAGATTATTAGAACCCGTGCCGCCCGCATCCAACACATTCTGCGCATTACCCGCCGCCGTATTATTAAAGCGTGGACGCAAGCCCATAAACTGCCGAGCATCGTTCGCCGGATTACCATAAAACAAAGTCTGTGCCTGGATTTGGTTCATAGACTCTAAGAACAGTTGATCTTCCTGCATACGGAATGCACC
>CAIPPE010000333.1 GCA_903866825.1 uncultured Methylococcaceae bacterium | reverse complement strand
TGGAAGCGGTGGAAGCGTCCGGTGATCTGGGGGCTGGTTTTATGCTGTCCTCACATGATTTAGAGATTCGTGGTGCAGGTGAGTTGCTAGGTGATGATCAAAGCGGACAGATTCAGGAAATTGGTTTTACCCTGTATACCGAGCTATTGGAGCGGGCGGTTGCGGCGTTAAAGTCGGGTAAACAACCCGAACTGGATACGCCAATGGATAGAGGGGCAGAAGTGGATCTTCAGGCGGCGGCATTAATTCCTGAGGATTATTTGCCGGATATTCATGGGCGTTTAGTGTTGTATAAGCGAATTTCAAGTGCACATAATCAAGCCGATTTACGGGAGTTACAAATAGAAATGATCGATCGTTTTGGTTTATTGCCAGAGCCGGTTAAAACTTTATTTTGTGCGACGGAGTTAAAACAGTCTGCAGAAAAGCTGGGCATTAAAAAAATAGAAGCGAATGCGGGGGGGGGGCGTATTATCTTTACCAAAGAGCCTAATATTAATACTGAGCAATTAATTACGCTGATACAAACACAGGCTCAATGTTATAAGTTTGATGGGGTTGATAAATTAAAGTTTATCAAGCCGTTTGAGAGTACAGAACAGAAGATTGATTTTATTAATGAGTTGTTGGAGAAGTTAAGTTTTTAGATTTTTTATGGAATGCAAGATATTAATAGTCAAGGAGGTTGATGAGTCTTAATTTGATGGGGTGATGATTTAATTAAATGTTATTAGAAGCTGTCTGGAAAAATTATTTCTATTAAAATCAATGAATAATGAGTTTTGACGGCAAGCAGAGAAATAGCATATAAAAGTAACCTAAGTGATGCATAGTGGTCTCTAAAAAGAGTATTTTGACCCGGCAAGTAAAAGCAGAAATGGACATAAACATTCCAAAAAAGCCATTGTTGACGCTATTCTGTATAAATCGAAGATGTAACACCAGTCTATTATCTATTTCAGGGGCTGAAACTCGAATGTACCCCATAGCATAGGCGAAAGTTCGGCTTCCGAAGGAACATCCGAGGTTATGCTTGTAGCTTTGTTTGCCCAGTAAATACGAGCACTTGTATGGAATGCTTCACCAAGAAGTACTCCGATATCACCCTTTATCCTTAGACCTAACTGGGGATTGACTCCCAGTACAGAAAGCGGTACTGAAAACTCGTAGTCCCCACCTTTTTCAGCAAACTGCAGTTGTGAGCTAATATCGATTACCTGATCAAACAGAATCGTGCGCCAAGGTGAGGAAAATGGAATCTTTACTGAATCAGCGGTTCCTGGAACAACTGCTCGATAAAGAATTGCTTTTGGTAAGCCTTTAACAAGGGTAACGATCAAGCGCATGTCGCCAGAGACGGCCACTTTTCGAGTAGCTTCGGCGAAAGGATTAGCTCCAATCATCAAATCCAATGCCCCGCCAGTCTTAAACATCGCTGTCGGCTCCTCGCCACTGTTGGCCAACATCTTCGGTGTACCGGTGCGGTAAGCTGCATACAAGCGCCCACCAGCGACAGCTAGTGAAGCAGAGATATCATAGGGTTTACTGGCAGAATTAAAAAATGCCTTCACCCCTCTCTTTTCGATATCAACCCAACTGGATTTCCAGTCATTCAGCTTTCCATCTACTATAGGAGCTTCTGGCAGCATAGCCACCTGCAACACACCTTGGCCTTGCTCCCTCTGGCGCAAAATTTCTTTCTGAGTATTGTATTCACGTGCCTTTGCCAAGTCCGACTTAGTAATAATTAGTTTTTTGTCCGCAAGACGTCGGACTGTCTCTAGGCCTCTAAGATTAACAATGCTGCTCCGTTCCCCATCTACTAAGTAAATATTACCATCCGAAATCCGACTGATAGTAGGCCAAAAGTTCTCTCCATTCAAGGTAACTCCATCGAGCTTCATTCCTCGGGTTGCTTCTGGCATGGCCCAGGGCTTTGCAATACGAGCATCCTCAAACAATGTGGCGACAAAAAGCCCGTCCGAAGTAAACACATACACAGTGCCGAGGTTGCCATTGATCGCCCAAAACGGCCCCGCATCCGAACCATCAACATTAAAAAAGCTGCCTAATAGACGCGTCGTTCCGATGAGTTGCCCAGGACGATCCGGAGTCGGCGCTTCATGAGAAGCATGCAATCCAGGCCATAAACTCGGATAGCTCCACATGGCTTTACCATCCTTTGCCCCAGAGAGAGATTGCGGTGCAAAGGGTGAAATCCCAAGAGTAGCAATCATCCATCCATTCGATGAGAAAAGCACTTGATTTCCACCAGAAGATACAGGTTCCTTGACACCATCCGCCAAAACTTGGGGATGTTTCAAATCATATTGAGGAATACCATCTTGTGATAGGCGAACCGGTGCATATCTCACACTCCGACCAGATTGTCGCGCAAAGCAGAAGGAGAGATCAGGCATTACAGTAATGCCTCCGGCAGATCCTTTTTGAATAAGCACTTCGTTGGACTGCACTTGGCCATCTCCATTATCATCTGTCCAAGAAAAATATGCTTCAGATTTAGTGGAGTCTGGTGCATGGGGATCCATGTCATTCGGCCAAACTGCAAGTAATTCGCGAGTTTTAAGAATATCCCATTCATTCGCCCGCCCAAAGGCAGCCACTGGACGGGCAACCCCATTTCTCTCTAAAAACAGAAATGCAGTATTGTGACCAGCAACTGGATTAGAGTTATAGCTATTTGTAAAGTATCGCTTTCCTTTGTAATATAAAGCAGTTTCTGGAGCTGCGCTCCGAAAAGCTAGCTTTAAGTCGGCTGGTTCAGGACGATAATAGATACTAGTAAGCTCAGAAGTTCCTTTTTCCCAATCCAGTTTAAACGCCATGGCACCATGGTTTTCCTCGCTGTAAAAAAATAAATTTTTGTCCACTGAGTCCAATGTCCCACCCCCGCCATATTTTGCCCGTCCGTAGAACGCATGGTAGAGTTCTCCTTGAGTCGTCCAAATGCTAACACGCTTGGGAAGTAAATCCATCTCAGCAACCCATAAGTGGTTGTTGGAATCAACGGTTAATCCATAGGGGTGATTCATATGGAGCGGATCATAGGGTCCTGCCTTGGGAACACCGGGATGCCCAATCGCACGAACTAAGTTATACTCTCCCGTCTTTAATTCCTGCTCAGCTATTTTGGAGTTTCTAACTTCGATCTCCATTGATAGATTGTTAGATGAAGACAGCTTGGAATCGGGAGAAAAGACTTTAACTTGATGGCTCTCTCCCCAATCACTAACATACAGATTCTCTGCTGAATCCAGTGTGATTTGTTGAGGGTCATCAAGTCCGCTTGAAATTAGTACTTCTGGTACTGGCATCTGAGTAGGATCCTGAGCCCGAACATACCTGCGTACCTGCTTCCCGACAACAACGTAAAGTCTTCCTCTCTTATCAAATGCAAGACCACGAGGCTCCTCCAATACCAATTCCCCCAAATTCTGCCCAGTGACCGCATCGATAAAAAGCAGTTCTTTACGCTGCGGCAAGCTGACGACAATAACTCCATCAAATGCAGCAAGCCCAGCGATCTCATTGTTCATTTTTTTAGGGTCTGCGGGATCAAACTTAAACTTCAGAATCGACTTGTCTATTCCTGTCGTAAGTGCAGTGATGCGCAACTCAGCCTGACCGTCGTTCATGCCTGACTCCCAGACGGAACCCACATAGACAAGATGCTCTCCTATTGCATGCTGCCCCAAGTCTAAAGCCATGAACGGAGCTCCTGTCCAATTCCCTCCCACCCAAGTTTTGCCCCCCAGTTTGCGTCCATCAAGATCAACCCATGCCACTCCATCATGCCCCTCACTCACATACGCACCCAAATATACTACGGACTTCCCAAATTGATTTTTACTTGCCGGGACAAAAACAACGGCTTGCGGCGGAGAATGGTTCGCGAGCCACCCCCCTGTTTTGTCTGGCGTATTCCAAGAGGGGGTACCAGTGGAATAAACAGAAAATTCGTACAGCGTATTAATTGCGCTACGAGTCAGTCCCCGTACCCGAAACTCCCCAGGTTTTACCAATCGAAAAGGAATTTGATAAAGTCCATGACTTGCTGCATCGGTATCGCGTCCAAGATCATCTGAGCCATCCCACCAAACCGTATTTTCTCCAGCCGGAAAATAGGTTTCTGAGATCAGGTTTCTAACCCGTTGCCCATCCGTTTTTTCCAGGACAAGCGTAAGGAAGCTAGGCTCCTTGAGTGAAAATTTAACTGGAATAGGCGGCTTTAAACTCTCTGAGTTAGGAATAGCATATGCGTGATCCTTCAGAGGTTTGTTCCCGAGCGGAGAAAAAACCATCAGCTCGTCCAACCATATGCGTCGACCGGCCATTGTGTTTCCTTTCAAGTGAGGATGCAATTCATCTGTCACAGAGGTCATCTGTATACGCACAGCACGTGTTGTGACTTCCTTATGGAATTCAAGCGAATTTGGCCACAGTTGAACTGGGTATCCGTTATGCAAGTTTTCATACTTCCCAATCATCTCCCAATCGCTATCGCTGGCATCCCTCGGATTAATAGCTTCTTTGCCGATATAGGCTTGGACGTCAGCAGAATTGAAACCAGCAAAAAAAGCTGTAAGTCCACCTATATTCACTGGCTTTGGCCAGACTAGTATTGTCCACTCAGGATGAGCGGCTGAAATGATTGGAATATCGGCTATTTTAGAAGATTTTTCAATGTTCTCCCATCCATGCCAGCCATCGGCAATTTCATTTGCGATTTTTTTTGCATTTTGAGTGTTCGATCCTGCTGAAACATATGCTAAGGGGGAAAGATTTTCAAAACGTTCTGAAAAGACAATCATCCCACTAAGCTGCCCTTCATACTTTGGATCTGATGCTATGGACTTATGAGTGAACCTTAGCGCACGGGAGTATGTTCCAGGAGGAAACACCCATGCCACAATTTGATTTGGCGCAGTTTCTGCTGTCGATACCTTTCCGTCCACCAGACGCTGAGCAGGAATCCACTCTGCATTATTTGCAAGATTTCCTGGATAAGAAGTATTCAGCGCGCTAAGTTGACCTCCACCTTTTACAAGGACGGTCCCTAATTGAATAGGCACTTTAAAGCCTATTCGCAAATGACGAACACCGTAATTAGCTGATTTGCCGAACATAAGCCCTGAATGGCCTGGCACAGTACTATCAGTCCAAAGCACCCATTCGGGAGAACTCTCTTTGTCTGCGCCTTTTATAACTAGTTCGTGCCCATCCACCCACTCTGCATAAGCGTTTACATCTAAGTTATCTTTCTTAACCAAACTGCTTAATGCCTCCATAATCTTGGGAGTTTCCCCCTTACTATACGCAGGGAAAGGTACTAAAGTGCAGATGACCAGACATCCAAACTGCAGAAGTTGCTTTATAATCTGTAGTTTCACAGCTAGGTGAATAGAAAGGATCATTTTGAGTCTAATCCAAACAATTAATTTAAGATAGAAACATCATCTATAACTCGATGTTCAAGTTTTTATAACTTGTTGATTTTAAATTAAACAAGAGTAATTTAAGTTTATGAAAAATCAATGAGTTATATTTTATGCTATTTGAAACAATATAAGATAACCTCAAAAACCTGAATTTTATGGTTCTTAACTTATTGTTTTTAAAGGCCCATAAAAAAACTTGAACATAGAGTATAAGATGTGAAGTTAGGTCGGTTAGTATCTTGACCTATATTTAAAAAGTTTCCAAATGTGTCAGTATTAAAACATAAACAAACATCTTAAATTCAGAAAATATATGTTAATTCTCAATATGTTTAGGTATTCCTAAATTGATGATGTAGTTATCAATTATATAAGACCAAAAAACCATAATTAAAACGATCAGAATTAACATGTTTAGTTTGTTTTTTAACGGATTGAACGGCTTAAAAGGATTCCATAAACTTAAGTGCCTTTTTGTTACTTTGAACTTATTGTGTTGGCATTCTTTATTGGTGCATTTATATTGCTTGATATGAGCGAATAAATTGAGCATGCTATAAAATAAATTCAGATGCACCTTATGGAGTGGACCACCACACTGGGGGCAGCTAAGTTTTTTTTTTGAGCTTTTATTAACTATTTCGGACATCTTATTTTCTTTTATTCTCTTCTGGAGGGGAATGATTGGGCTACGCCAGCGCCTAATATTAAAGCATAAGTGTAAGCTATTGCGGGTATTTGTAAGCTGAAATCTACAAAAGCATGCGTACCAACCAAAACACTGGCTGCGAAACCTAAAGCGGGATAAAGCCAATTTCTTTGGCGTAGCCAAACACCACGCAAGCAAATCAGGGCTAGCCAGATAATGGATAAAAACAGCGCAGAGGCTTGCAACCAGCCTAATTCAAAAAGATTCTCCAGGTAAGTATTATGAGCTTTATCGTAAAAGGCATTGATGCTCTCATCACGATATAATCTAAAACTATGCTCAAAAGTACCATACCCTAAACCTAACCAGCTATTCTCATAGGATGCTTTCGCAACCAGATCATAAACTAATTCTCGTCCTTTACTCTCAATATCGAGCGCATCAAATCGAAGCATTAATATATCAAAACCTTTAGAAAATACAATCCAAAATACAATCGTAAGCAAACTTACTATTGAAAACAGTCTGTTTTTTCGATTGATTTTTCCACTGACTAATAAAACAATCACTAAGCTGATAATTGCAAAGGCTGTGCTTAAAAAACCTCCACGAGATTGGGATAATAACAATGCTGTGATGATAGTAAAAGTTAATATCAACGGAAACCATCCACGAATTAACAGATGCTCATAAAAATACTGTCTACCGTAATTACTGCTCAAGCCATATTTTAGGGAAGGCTGCATGGAGTTGAATAATAACGGTATACTGGTTACCAGAGTTAATCCCGCGTAAGTAGCATACGAATTTCTATTGACGAAAGTACTTGTCAATGACTGTTGATAACTCCATTTCTCAAACCACAGGATCATATTAAAATTACCTAAATGCTCAATAATGCCATAAAGCGCATAGACAAAACCTGTATAAGCAAGCGCTTTAAATGTTAAAGCTGCATTATCACTGTTGCGATTAAATTGTAGACTTAAAAAAAATACAATGCCGTAACTCAGTAAGCGCATTAAAGCAGTCCAAGTTTCTTCAGGATCAACACTAATGTGTGCTTGGATTGGGGTATTCAGTTGTTCAGCAGCCAATTTCCAGAAGGGATGCGCCCAACTAGCAACGGGTGGGTTATAAGCCTGGACAATAGCCCAAGCCATAGGAATGCAGAAAAGAAAAATTGACACGCTGACACTTGAAAAATTTACTAATTGCCGCTTACCTAATAAAACCTGCACAAAATATTTCAAGCCTATTAAGCTAAACATAAGAGCGCAAAGGTTCCATGCCCAAGGACGGTTAGAACCAAAGGGCAGGGGAGATAAAAGAATGCAAGCTAAAAAGAAACCGTACATCAGATGCTTAAGCTTAAAGTCGCGAAATGGTTATAAGCCCTTGCCTTGCAGAATAACCTTGATACCTCTTCCGATAATGGTTAAATCAAGCCACAAGAGTTGTAAAGGGGAAAAACGCATGTAGCGATCAATGTATTCATATTCATAAATAGGGTTACCCATTTCAGGCGTACCTTTATTGATATGACCTAAACCCAATAAGCCACCTTTGACTAAAAATCGGGTCACATTGCCTTGGGCCCGATCTCGATCATAATGAAGAATCGCCAAAGGGCGAGGTCCAACAATGCTCATATCGCCCCGTAACACACTATAAAACTGAGGTAACTCATCCAGATAAAACTTTTTTGCAAAATGTCCGACATAAGTCCGACTATCGGGTGTCCATTCCGCAGAAAATGCAATCCAGTCACCGCGTTTTGCACCTTCCTGATCAATATATTTTTCTTTGATCAAACGAATCTTATACTTAGGAAAAACTTTGCCGGCACTGACTGCGTTATAACTAAAAATCATCGGCCCTTTATTTTCGGGAATCAAGATACCCTCAATTACATAAGCAATTTTTAACAATAATAAAGCAGGTGAAGCCATGAGTAATAAAAAGGCGGCCACTACTTTATCAAAAATTAACTTGGGTAAGCGCTCTGGTAAGGGTTCGGTCAACTTAAAAATAGCCGCATATCTGGTTTTAATTTCTTCCGTAGGTGGTTTATAAGGAAAAGCTTCTGTCGGTTCAATTTTAGTAGTCATAGAGTATCGTAAGTCTAGGTTAATGGAAAAATAGATTTTAAAATTAGTCCTGCTGAATCAACAGTTGCAAAGCTGCCTTAAACGTCGCTAAAACATTATTTTTACTCATATACAATTCAGCATAAATTCGGCCTGCAGAACCCAAACTTTTTCGTAAATGCTTATCGTGAGCCAATAGATTAATTGCTTCGGCAAACGCATCAGGATTTTCTGATTCTACAACTAAACCACAATCAGAAACGACATCAGCTAACTCAGTCCCCATCTGTGCAGTCGCAATTACAGGGCGACCACTAGCGAACATGCCGGTAAGTTTAGAGGGCATCACTAAATCAGCTGCATCAGCTCGCTGTGGTAATAAATGAATATCAGCAATGGCTAAAAACTCACCCAAACGTTCGAGAGGCTGTAAATCTAAAAATAACACATTGTGCAAGCCTTCACATAACTTCATTAGGCCTACTCGTCCTGCTCCGTGCCCACAGAATACAAAAGTGACATCCGGACAAAGATGGGCTACTTGTGCTAGAATCTCAAGTCCTTGTTTATTCCCCATATTCCCTGAATACAAGGCAACAATAGAATCCTGATTAATGCCTAGCTCTGTTCGATAGGCATTGCTATGGTTGGATAGAGGGTCGGTGTTGAACGCAAAACCTGATAGATCAACCCAATTGGGAAATAACTCTACACAATCTGAATCAACACCCTTACTTAATGCTCGATCGGCCATACGTTGTGAGATAGTAGAGACTTTATCAAAGCGGCGCATTAATAAGCGTTCAGCATTAGCTACCAAGTTACGTAAAGTTGACCCTTTTAGTAAACCTAAATCGAAAGCAGCATCCAATTCATAATCCTGGATATGTAGCCAAGCCTTTCCCCCTGAGAGTCTGGCAACTAACCATGCTTGAGGGGCGCAAAATAAAGCGGGCTCAACTACCCATACTACATCAGGTCGCCAAAATATTTGTGCCATCATCACAGGGAAACTGGATATTGTAAAACTAGCTAAATGAATCAAACGTTTTAAACCAGATGGTTTTAAAGGTATCCATAAAGGGCAACGATAGATAAGCAGTGAGTCTGATTTTTCTTTTACCCAGCGATTGAGGTAACCTTCTCCAATTTGCCATTGAGGGTAATAAGGGGGGGCTGTAATTACACGAACTTCATGGTCATGATTTGCTAACCATTCGGCCATTTCTCCAGTGTATTTACCTATACCCGTCAATTCTGGAGAGTAGTTTATCCCGTGAAGGAGTATTCGCATTAATGTGTTTCTCCAAAAGGTAAAATGCTTATAAGGTATATACTTTTTAAGGGTGTTACATTTGTTATTATGACTTTAGGATAGCATATCAGAATTAGTCTATATGATGAGGCAGATACTCTACAAAGTATGTATTGAAATCTCAAAAAATAGCTCAATTTGTTGCTTTAATTCCATCCGCTATTATTTTTGCTAATACAGCATTACCTTCTGCTGATGGGTGAATGACGTCACGATAATAATTAGCTTGCCACCGTTTATCATCAGCAACTAAAATAATTTTGCCCTGCATTGAGGAAAGTTTTGTAAGGTTGGGTGTAAAATTTTTGTTTCTTAACTCTGCATCTAAAGATTCAGATTTATCGGGATAAATAATATACAAGGGCTTGAGTTTTGTTGTTTTTAAAAAATCAGCTAATTCATCCCAAACATTTCCAGGTGGTACTTGTAATCCTTCAGGTACTACATCACATGTTTCAAAAGAATAAACATATTTATTAAACAAATACCAAAGCGCAAGAGTTGGTTTGTGGCGAGGGTGAGTTAGTTCACATTTCCAAGATGAGGCTTCTACAAAATCACCTGAATTTAATACAAAAATTATAGAATCAATTTGTTGTACAACTTCAGGGTTTGAACGTAAATAAGCCAATTCATTTAGTAATGACCAACTTCCCGCTGAGATAGGCCATATTGATTTAGATGTTGCATTTTGTAATTGGGCACCAAGTCTTTCAGATTGATCAAGAGGGTTTCCACCTAAAACAATACTGTCACCAACCAGCAGAATATCTGATGCAGAAGTAGGAAAAAATTCAGGTGCTCCCATGTGTAAAGCATTAAATTGCCAATTATTTTTATTTAAAAAAATACCCTTTTGATTAGCTGTAGGAATATAGCCAATAACCGAGTTCGCATCGTAAATTGGAAAATCAATTGCTCCTTTATATCTTACTAGTATCTCAGAACAACCAATTGCAAACAAAAATATAAGAAGTATAAATGAAAGTTTTTTAAATTTATGAGTATTCATTATTTATAGTGTTTTAGGATTAATTAGATAGTTTTTTCTGAACAAGGAAGAACAGCAATTTAAAATAATTTTTTTGAAATCTAATTAATCTTGTCCAAATAAATCTCGGGTATAAACTTTATCAATAATATCTGTAATTTCTACAGTTATACGATTAGCGATAATTACATCGGCTTCTTGTTTAAAATGTTCAATGTTATTTACAATTCTTGAGTTGTAAAATTTTGATTCTTTCAATGCTGGTTCGTAAATAATAACGTCGATACCTTTAGCTTTGATCCGTTTCATTATGCCCTGAATGCTTGATGCGCGAAAATTGTCAGATCCTGCTTTCATAATCAGACGATATATACCTACAACCTTTGGATTAAGATCAATTATACTTTTCGCTATAAAGTCCTTTCTGGTGGTATTAGATTCAACAATGGCGTTAATGAGGTTCTGGGGTACATCATTATAATTTGCCAACAATTGTTTGGTGTCTTTAGGTAAGCAATAGCCACCGTAGCCAAATGAGGGGTTATTATAGTGGTCGCCAATACGAGGGTCAAAGCTGACACCTTGTATAATTTGCTTTGTATTTAGCTCATGGCTAGCTGCATAAGTGTCAAGTTCATTAAAAAAAGCAACTCGCATCGCTAAATAGGTATTGGCAAAAAGTTTTATAGCCTCTGCTTCCGTTGAGTCGGTAAACAAAATATCAATATTTTGTTTTATAGCACCTTGTTGCAATAATTTTGCAAAAGTTTTTGCTCGTTCCGAAATTTCGCCGATAACAATACGAGAGGGGTGTAAATTGTCATGAAGTGCTCGACCCTCACGCAGAAATTCAGGTGAAAAAATCAAGTTATCACAATTTAACTGGACTTTTAATTTTTTTGTATAGCCGACTGGAATAGTGGATTTTATAATCATCACAGCAGTCGGATTTATAGTCATTATATCCTTAATGACTGCTTCTATTGATTGAGTATTAAAATAGTTCGTTTCTGGATCATAATCCGTTGGTGTGGCAATAATTACATAGATAGCATCTGTATAGGCTTCGTTTTTATCCAACGTGGCTTTGAAATTAAGGGGCTTATTCGTTAAATAGTCTTCAACTTCGACATCTTCAATCGGAGATTGTTTTCGGTTAAGCATTTCAACTTTTTCAGGAACAATATCAATAGCGACTACTTCATTGTGTTGCGCCAGCAAAATAGCATTAGATAGTCCTACATAGCCGGTACCTGCGATAGCAATTTTCATAATAACTCTTTCGTTAAGTTTTTTTCATAAATTTTGGCATCGACTAGCATACGAAACCAAAAAGCTTGGAAAAAAGCAAAATAAAAACCAATTACACCATCTAGAAAACCAAGCCTGAATAAATATCGATAAAAAAAGTATGATAATGCACGTAAGCCAATAGGTAACCTATAATATAAACTTTTAATAAAGCGAGTTCTTTCACGAGCATCACCTAATAAACGTGGCTGCAAAACATCATCTTTAGTTTTGGTTTCAGCCATAATTTGATCTGCTTCAAGATCACTCCAGCGGTTATGACTTGCTGTCCAACCAGCCATATTTGATGAGTTTTTGTCGTGCATTAAACCATCTAATTTCCCAGTAGGACAGGTTGCTACAAAATGCTGATCATAAAGCCGATTTTCGCATTGGCCAAACCCGGATTTAAATAATCTTAAATGCCAAGGATTAACCCCGCTAAAACGTAACATTTGCCCCATAAAATAATCGCGACGTTTAATAAGGTAAGCATTAAAGGATTGATTACCATTCAATACCTTATTTATAGCCGCTATAGCAATCTCATCCAAAACCTCATCAGCATCAAGGTGGAGTTGCCAATCATACTGTGAAGATATTTGCCCAATTGCCCAATTACGTTGATCACTATAATTAGCAAAAACACGATCAACCACTTGAGCTCCCATCGTTTGGGCAATTTCCGGAGTGCCATCTTTTGAACCCGAATCCACAACGAATATATTTTGACTAACCTTGAGAGCCTGAGCCAGGGTTTCTTGAATAATATTTGCAGAGTTAAACGTCAATATGACAACCACACAAGAATTTGACTTCATATCGTTCATACCATCTTCGAAAAATAGTCAATTGTTTTTGTGAGACCTTCAGCTAGTTCAATGTGGGGTTTCCAGTCGTCTAGAACTTGTTTAGCTAAAGAAATATCCGGTCTGCGCTGTTTTGGGTCGTCTGATGGCAAGGGATTAAAAATTAATTTACTATTTGAATCAGTAAGATCAATAACCAATTGGGCTAGCTGTAACATGGTAAATTCAACGGGATTACCTATATTAACAGGGCCCGTAACGTCAGATGAAGTGTTCATAGTGCGAATCATCGCCTCTATAAGGTCATCAACATAACAAAAACTTCGTGATTGGCTGCCATCCCCATAAATTGTAATATCTTCGTTACGTAATGCTTGCATTATAAAATTAGATACAACACGACCATCATTGGGGTGCATTCTTGGACCGTAGGTATTAAATATTCTAACCACTTTAATCCGTAATTGATGTTGCCTGTGATAATCAAAAAATAATGTTTCTGCACAACGTTTGCCCTCATCATAACAAGAGCGAATTCCAATAGTGTTTACTTTACCCCAGTAGCTTTCTGGCTGTGGATGTACTTCTGGATCCCCATATACCTCACTGGTAGACGCTTGTAAAATTTTCGCACGCAAGCGTTTTGCCAAACCCAGCATATTAATAGCACCATGCACACTGGTTTTAGTTGTCTGTACTGGATCGTGTTGATAGTGAATAGGTGATGCGGGGCAAGCCAAATTGTATATTTCATCCACTTCAACAAATAACGGAAAAGTGACATCATGGCGCATCAACTCAAATCGTGGGTGATGAAGTAAATGTTCTATATTACGCTTAGTACCAGTAAAGAAGTTATCTACACACAAAACATCATGACCTTGTTCAATTAAACGGTCGCAAAGATGACTTCCAAGAAACCCAGAGCCACCTGTAACTAGAATTCGCTTTGTAGGATTGTAATTTCGCATATCATTTCTCATTTAAAAAATAAGTGGTAAGTTTCGTTATTGATGTCTAATTGCAACTTGTCGGCAAGGATTACCAGCATAAACAGACCAAGGTTCTAATAAATTTTTCGTAACAACAGATCGGGCACCAATAACACATCCCTCAGCTATAACAACCCCAGGATGAATAAATGCTTCAGCGCAAACCCAGGTTTGTGATTCTATGATTATGGGTTTCGCTAATAATTGAAAGTTTTTACTATTATAATTATGTGTTCCGCAACATAAATGTGCTCCTTGAGAAATTACAGCATAGTCACCAATTGTTATAGTATCCATGCAGTATAGAATAGCATCATTGCCAATCCCAACGTAATTTCCAATGATTAAATTCCATGGTGCCCAAATTTTTACAGAAGGATATATATGAACATGTTGTCCTAACTTTGCACCAAATACTCTTAATATAAATGCACGCCATTTATGAACTGGTCTTGGACTTATTCTAAAAAATAATAAATAAACTATGCCCCATAACCCTCGCATTAACCGATTGTTTATCGAAAATGAAGGCTCAGTATATGGATTGTTATTTTGTATAATCATAAACTTTCTTTAATGATTTCAATCAGTCGTTCTGCTGCGCGTTGCACATGAAATCGTGTTTTAAAACAAGGGATAGTTTTCTCCTGCATCCTAGCAAAGTCTTCTGCACTCATGTTCAACCAACGAAGAAGTAAATCATAGGTGCCTTCCAATGTATCTACAGCAACCAATCCAGCCCCATCAGCTTCAATTTCGCGCCAAATATTGACTTTGTTACTGATTAATACCGGTTTGCCACACGCTAGCGCTTCAGCCACTACGATACCAAAATTTTCTTGATGCGAAGGTAATACAAAAACCTCAGCGGCGTAAAATGCTCCCCATTTCATTTCTCCTTGCAACATCCCTGTCCAGGTTATTCTGTCGGGGATACCTAATTTTTTAGCTTGTTCTTGTAGTGTTGGTAACCAGCCTGTTTGATCTGGGCCTGCAATAACCAAATGAACATTTTCATCTCGTTTAGCTATTTTTGCAAAAGATTCAATCAATAAATCACAGCCTTTTTTGACATGAATACGACTGAGATATAAAGCAATACGCTTGTTTTGGAGATGCGGATATTGAATAAGAAATTGAGTCTTTAGTTCTTCATCGTTTGAGGGGGGATTATTTACCCCATATGCAGTTACCGCTTCATTGGCTTTATAAAGCCAAAACGATTCCCGTGCCAATAGTTTTTCATCTTCACAAGTGAATATAACTCTTCGAGCATCACGTAACACCTTATATTCTGCCCATGGCCAATAAAGCCATTTTTTTAAATGTTTTAATGGATAAGTATTTTTAAACCAAGGGTCTAACATCCCGTGAGTAAAAACATAATAAGGTATTTTAGTACCGGCTAAGGCAAGCCATACAGCAAAACCATTGTATTGCCAGAGGCCATTGACAATAACAGCATCGTAGTTTTTAGCATTTACTTTTAACCATGGGACTAACTTTGGTGTGTATGTATATCTCAAATAACTTGGGCCTAATGTATAAATTGTTGTTGTTGTTGTTGTTGTTGTTGTTGAAATAAGATTTTTAAATGAATCCAAATAATGAGCGTTGGGTGGGTCACAACAAACAACATCTACTTGGTTATTCAATTCTCGAACCGGGATATTAAGTTGCTTAATACCTTCTATGGGACCGCCACCTTTTGGATCTATGGAAGAAATAACGTGAAGTATTTTCATTGGGTAAGCCTTAGATTATGTAGCCAGTTTTACGATTGAAGTATTTAATATTTTTGTCAAGTAGCTTTACTGGACGAGCTGGGTTTCCTGCATAAAGATGATATTCTTCAGTATGTTTTTTGTTAAGTATTGAACCCGCTCCCAAGATACAAAAATCAGGTAAACAACTATTTGGTAGAATTAC
>CAIPPE010000332.1 GCA_903866825.1 uncultured Methylococcaceae bacterium | reverse complement strand
GCGTTTACTCGCCCTGAAGACGTCAACTTTATGGCGCGTTATGGCAGGGGGCTGATCTGTTTAACCTTAACCAGTGAACGCTGTCAGCAATTACGTTTGCCGTTGATGGTGAATGAGAATAAAACCTCACATTCAACTAACTTTACCGTGTCTATCGAAGCGGCAACGGGCGTTACCACGGGTATTTCTGCGGCAGATCGGGCCAGAACGATTCAATGTGCGGTTGCTCCCGATGCGAAAGCGGATGATTTGGTACAGCCTGGGCATATCTTTCCCTTGATGGCTAAACCCGGTGGTGTATTGCGTCGTGCGGGTCATACTGAAGCGGGTTGTGATTTAGCCAAGTTAGCCGGTGTTGATCCTTCGGCGGTGATTGTAGAGATTTTGAATGAAGATGGTTCCATGGCCAGACGGCCTGATCTGGAAATCTTCGCTAAAGAACATGATCTTAAGATGGGTACGATTGCTGATTTAATTCATTACCGTATTCAACACGAAAACACCCTGGAACGGATTAGCGAGTGTTCTTTCCCGACCGAGTTTGGGGATTTTCGTTTGTATGCTTATCAGGACAAAAACGACAATAATGTCCACTTGGCCTTAGTCATGGGACACGTATCCGGTGATGAACCGGTACTGGTGCGCGTTCATGCACGTAATTTACTGGATGATGTCTTTTCATCAAAACGTAATGAGGGTAGCGTCTCCATTAAAGTCGCTATGGAGAAAATCGCCAAAGAAGGACGCGGTGTTTTAGTGGTCATTCGCCAAAGTGAAGACAGTAAATCATTGGCTGAGTTGATTCATCGCTACCAACTGGAAGACAATGGTGTCGTTGCGTCAGGTGCTTCTGAAGCGGCAGACTGGCGGATGACAGGCACAGGCTCAAGAATCCTGGCGGACCTTGGGGTTCATAAGTTAAAGGTGTTAGGGACGCACAAGAAGTATATCGGCCTGTCTGGATTTGATCTGGAAGTGTCTGAACACGTAGAAAAATAAAGCAGAACCCCATGGGGTTTTAGAAAACAGAATTTTAGTATATTTAAAGTAGAGAAATAATATGTCAACTATAAAAACGTTTGAAGGAAATCTATTAGTTCAGGGTGGTAAGTTTTGTATCGTCGCCTCCCGTTTTAACAGTTTTATTGTTGAGCAGTTAGAAGCAGGGGCTATCGATGCGCTGGTTCGTCATGGTGCAGATAAAGAAAACATCCACTTGGTAAAAGCACCCGGTGCTTTTGAATTACCTTCAGTCGTACAACGTGTTGCAGCGACTAAAAAATATGATGCCATTATTGCTTTAGGCGCAGTCATCAGAGGTGGCACACCGCATTTTGAATATGTAGCCGGTGAATGTGTTAAAGGCATAGCGACGGTCTCCTTGCAATATAATATTCCAGTCAGCTTTGGCGTGTTAACCGTAGACAGTATCGAGCAAGCGATTGAACGTGCAGGCACAAAAGCAGGTAACAAAGGGGCTGAAGCGGCTTTGTCTGCGATTGAAATGGTTAGTTTATTTAATAATTTGGAAGCCTAATGAGTCAAGCCCGTACCAATGCTCGTAAGGCTGCTGTGCAAGCGTTGTATCAATGGCAGATGACAGGGCAAAGTTTAGTTGAAATTG
>CAIPPE010000331.1 GCA_903866825.1 uncultured Methylococcaceae bacterium | reverse complement strand
GTTGTGGCAATGACCTGTTTATGTATTATAAACTGGCAGCCCCCACCAGCGATCCTTTTGGTGCCTATGAAGACTTAACGTTACCCACACCTAAGAGTTTAGCGCTTAACAGTGTCGCAGCAACGCCATTGTCAAATTATAGCAATTGTATTTATACAAACTACCCAGCTAAACATAGGTATCTACACCGCTTATATAAGAAAATCTTGAGCTATTTCTTATAAAGTGGCGAGCTCAAGGGGTTTTTTAATTCAGTATCTCTTTCGTGGAAAGAAATATCGTTAAGTCAGCCAATAAAGCGGTATTAGTAAACGATTTGCCCCATTTCATTTTCCATCACAAGGTTGAAACCACCGGCTTCCAGTTACGCCAGATTAATACACAACAAACAAAGCAGCCATTATCCTATAAAAATCTGGTTAAGTCGGGTAACGGTAATGATATGCTGGGGTTGTAGTGGCGCTGAAATTTTATTTACCGTCGCTTGGTTTCCAATTAAATACCCCGTCATAATCTTTGCAGTCACTAACTGAGGCTGATTTAGGATCAATCTCAATGTATATCTGCTTAGAGGCAGAAACGGGATAGGTCAAGTAGGCGTCACACGTGATGCTCTGACCTGTACCAATCACAACCTTTGTATTCGGCTTTAAAGTGCATTGGGTTAATTTGTCCAATGGCGAAAACTGGTAACAGATTTCATAATCACTACGGTACTGCGCTATCTTTCCATCAGGCAAATTAAATGCCCACCATTTACCCAATCGATTGTTGGGATTCGTGCTGTTCCATGCGCGATACAGTGGGATTTTAACCGCACTTTTACTCACATAGACTTTGGCCTGGCATAAGCTGCCTTTATTTGTATTTCCTATCGCTCGGCTTAATAGCGGCTCGTCTACAGTCTCTTCAAACGCGCCAGCATATTCAACTGGCAGTTCGATATTCCCGATGCATTGGTTTTTAGCTGCTTCGACGGGAGTTGTTGAGCAATTCTCAAGACATTGTTTTTTAGTATGTTCTATGGGTGAAGTGGCGCAACCGGATAGAGAAATAATTAGTGAGGTTAAAAAGAGTTGTCTGGTAACTTTATGGCTTCTCAATAGTGGGGTTGTAGCAGATAATTCAATATTCTTAACATCATGGTGGTTTTTATTGAAAACAGATGGCATTGGGGCAATGTTCATAATCTTCCTTTTTGCTCGGGCAATACCATTAATCGGGATGTTATCTCCGAACCTTATTAAAAGACCAGCAGACCATGAATAATTTTGTCGGTATAAGCTATGATCTGTTTAAGTCGGGCAAGGGGAATGATATGTTGGGGTTGTAGTGTTAATATTCATCAAAACAACCAGAATACTTGAGATAATTTAAGGTTTGATTAGCTTTTTATTCGCTATCTTTCGGTAATTCCGCTGTAGTCAATTTATTCAGTAATGATTGACTTAATGATTGACTTGTCATAGCCTTTATTTTTTCTAAGGTCTGGGGTGTTTTACAATAGTCTGGCAAGTTATCCCATAGTTGAAGAATTTCAAGCTCATATAATTTCGCTTCGTAATCATTCGAGTTAACTTCGAAGTCATTATTAACCATTATTTAATACCTACAATCTTTAAAGACCAGTAAGACACGTTTATTTAAAAAGGCCTTATATGATAAAGTCTGAATTAATCAAAGAGCAAGTTTTTAATTTCTTGAGCTTGGCTTTTGGAAAGTTTATCCAGAAAACCGGTGCGTCAGGGAGGGTGATTCAAAGATGTAAAAATAAGTTGCTGTTATTCTATCGAATTGATTTTTTGGGGTTCTAGTTTTAAAGGAAGTAACTTATGATCCATTGTCTCTAAATTGTCACTATCTCCAAGTGTTAGCTCATGTTTAGATACACCCTTGGGTTTTTTGTCTACTTTATGCTGATTAGTTTCTTCGTTTTTAGCGTCATCTTCATCGGCATCATTATTTGCATTATTTTTTAATGGATCAGTAGCGTTCGGGTTGTAGTTACTAACGTAAGTTAGAGTAGAGCTAGCAGGGCCTAATACGTAGCTGCTGGCATAGCCTTGCACATACTTACTAGCATAGTCGGCAAAAGAAAAGATTGAAATAGCCATTAACAACATCACACATAATACTTTTTTCATTTTCTTAGCCTAAATATTAGGAGAATAAAGTCGTTCCTTATTGCATGCGGACTTATTGTATCAGAAAAATTAATTACTCTATTTTAAATGATTGACTATTATGAGAAGGGTTGAACTATCGAAGTGCATATAAATCTATTAGGCCAATCACCGATCTAATATCAAATAGTTTATGTTAGTTCTATAATGATTCAGTACGAATTACGGTAATTTTATCATGAGCATAAATCAATGATTAAGCATATCAAACAGTACCTGGTTCACTACTTGTGCGGTCTTTTTGTGACTTTGAGCTTGTTGTTTTCGACCCTTTCAACTGGTCAGGATCAGGAGACTGTCAGTAAGCTAAATTCATTTCAAAGTGATGCAAATTCACCGCCGATAGCGCAGACATTGGTTCCAGAGGGTATATTAGCCACCCAGCTAGCTGAAGCATTAAAGTTAGGAGCATTACAGGATGAACCTAAATCTGAAGACTTATTGAGCCATTTGGGTATCGAGCCAAAAAATGGATGGCTTGCAGAATATCCAGTGACACCAGAAGTCTTGGGTGATATTGAGAAAGATATGACGGTGGCCAGTGAAGAAGGAAAGATTGCTCTGACGAAAGAACAGGCACTTAAGCTCTTTAATGACGTAAAAACCAAGTTGGGTTTTAACGTAAATTTAGACTCCGTTGTACAGCCGGAAGCAGACAAAAAAGCGGGTATTACTAAAATTTACAGCTATACAGATGATAAAGGTACGATTAACTTTACTGATGATTTTAAGTCGATTCCACAGGAATATCAGAAAAGTGCGAAACTCGTCAGTCAGTCAATGCCACACGAGTCTTCAAATGAGCTTAAAGTTGGAGAAACCGACGAGATTGCATCTCAATCTTTAGTTAATCCAAATCCTCAGGTCATTAATAATTATTACTACGAGCAGGGTCCGCCTTTGGTGACGTATTATTCACCGCCTGATCCTTACTATTACCTTTATTCATGGGTGCCCTATCCATTTTGGTCTTCTGGTTTTTATTTTACTGGATTCTATGTGTTAAACAACTTTCGTCGGCAGATGTTTTTCAATAACAAACCTTATTTTCTAGTCCACCATGCCGGAAGTGGGTCATTTTCACATCCCCTAAGTGTTGGTCCGTTTAATAGGGCATCGCCAGGGCATATAGTGACTGAATCGCAGGAGCGTTACCGTTGGTTTTCTGCTCCTAACGCCCAGGCAGGAGCAAGAGCCATTGTTATGCTTAACCAGAATCGTACCCACTTTAACAATAACACAGGGGTAAATATGCCCCAACTGAACCCATTAAGATCATCGGTTTCATCGGTCGGGAATTTCAAAACAACGAATAATGCAGGTGCTGATTTAAATAATAGGATCATCAGACAGAGCAATTCTGTTCGGAATTTACCACATTTCGGAGGAAGAATCCTTAATCAGCCCGCTTTTAATCAACGGAGTTTTGTACTAATCAACCCCCGGTTTTATACCTCACCGGCAATTACATCTGGTTCCACTTTTAATTCAGTCCCCCGTTCAGTCAATGGAAATTTTGCCCATGAATTCCATAATAATGTTGGGGCTCCTGTATTTCACGGGGGGGGCGGTTTTTCAGGCGGTTCAAGAGGGGGGCATCGCTGAGGTTTATATTTTCGATTGGAGATTGTAATTCAGGTAAAATACTTTTAATTGCCGATAGAGGTAAACTTTACATTACTTATCGAAACTAAAAATAATGCAGACCGGTTTTATTAAGCAATTCATACTCATTTGTCAGTTTGAAATAAAAAGAGGCTTTACAACCCAAAAGGGTTTACTATTGGTGCTGACTTTTTTGGTTGTTTGGAGTGTAATCCTTCTATATCCCATTCGATTAGCTGCTGAATTGGTCATGCAGGAAAAAGGCTGGATGCAGGGCTTTAGTTTTCTAGAGTTTTTTGGTTTAGGGGCAATACACCAATGGCCTATTCCTGAGTTCGGGGTTTTGTGGCAGCTAGCTTTAATTTTGTTTCCGATGTTGAGTATTACCCTTGCTGCAGATCAGACTTGTTCTGATCGTGAGCGTGGCACATTACGGTTTATAGTACTGCGCTGTAGTCGCGACAGTATTTTCTTTGGCCGTTTTGCTGGTGTCATGATTATTCAGGCAATTTTAATAGCTGTTGCCACCATGAGTACCTTTGCACTAGTTTCATCCAGGCAAGTCGAACTGATTTTTTCAGCGTTGCCTAACATGCTAGTCATAGCTATTAATTTAATTCTGGCTGTTCTTCCCTTTACGGCCATGATGGCTGTTTTATCCGCTAAAGTTAAATCGGCTCGACAGGCAAGTGTCTGGGCTATATTAATATGGACATTTCTGGCTGGGATTTTTAGTGGTTTTGCTGAGTATCTACCGTTACTTAGATATTTTAAAATCCTGATCCCGGGTTATCAACTATCCGATTTAGCGCAACTGTCAGGTTGGCAAACATTGCAATTGGCTTATGTTCCAATCTTGCAAAGTTGTATTTTGTTACTGTTGGGGCGTTGGATAATGATAAGGCAAGCACTGTGAGAGAACCAATTATTCAATGCAAACAGCTTAACCATCTTTATAACGGTAAAGTTGCTCTCTTTGATGTTAGCTTTGAGTTGATGGCGGGTGAACCCATTGCTTTAGTCGGCCCAAATGGGGCCGGTAAAACCACCCTACTCAGCATTTTGTCAGGTTTTTTACGCCCGACTTCTGGGGTTGTTAAATTGTTCGGTCATGAGCCAGGAGCCGCACAACTCGTTGGCAAAGTCTCAGCACTTCCTCAGGATGCAAGGTTCGACCCAAGTTTTTCCATAATCGAACAACTGGTTTTTTTTGCCCGTCTCCAGGGTTTTAATCAGCAGCAGGCTATCAGGGAATCAAGTAGGGTCCTGGAGGCCGTTTCACTCACTGAGTCCGCTCACGAAATGCCACAGGTGCTCAGCCACGGTATGTCTAAACGTATATCGATTGCTCAATCGCTGATAGGAAAGCCGGCGTTGATATTATTAGATGAGCCTACCGCCGGACTTGATCCTGTCAATGTCCGAAAGGTACGTACAATTATTGCAGAACAATCATCGGAAACTACCTTTATTATTAGTTCCCATGATTTAGCAGAGCTTGACCGTCTGT
>CAIPPE010000330.1 GCA_903866825.1 uncultured Methylococcaceae bacterium | reverse complement strand
TTTGTCATTATAAGGGTTAAGAATATCAACCCACACTAAAGGTTCTGCTAAATCCTGCGCTAAAAAGGCATTAAGAAAATGAATCAAAAGGTTGCGATTCTCTTCTGAGCCTAATAAAGCCTTAAAGACGCAATCAATTTTGGGGTCAATGGCATGACGCATGAGGGGGTATTAATTAATCAGCAATGGATTTAATGGCTTGATTGTAGAGGGTACTTGCTTGAGTAGCAATGAAATAATAATGTGCTCAGGAATGCGAGTGGTGTTACTATCCATCTGAACTCACTTAATTACTTAATCAAATCCATGCATTCTAGTTCGATGTATAGTTTATTTCCAGAAACACTGGACTGATTCAATGTTATCTACTCATAATTAATTAAGGGGGGGGGAGAGTCGCAAAACGCACCTCTGGAAGAGCATCCATTTTAGATTCCTTAAGCAAATCTTGTAAGGCAAGGTCGTTTGGATATTCACCGATAAGTGTATTAGCCACTTTGGCACACGCTTCTCGAATGCTGGATGCATTAATGGCTTCCTGGCTGTTAGGCCCGATATTGGTGTATTCTGCTGCTTTAAAGGCGTTCGCTATGGCTTCTATCAATGTTGCTACTTGCTCTTCAGATAGTAATTGTTTTTTGAATAGCTCACCTGCAATCAAAATTAGTTGTTGTAATCCCACTGTGCGGCCTGATTCAATAATGACTATTAGCCTCGAAATCAGACGGCTGAGTTGTATCGAGTTTGCAGGCTCTGAATGTTCCATCCATTTTTGCAAAGCAATCGCTGCGTAAATTACTTCACGTGCGTCACAGCCTTGTAAGGATTTTCGGATAGTTTTTTCAACAGTGACAGCAATGTTTTCATTAATTGGTGCAAAATAAACGAAGGCGGGTATTACGACGAACGCCCCTTCGACTTCTTTATAAAATGTGTTTAATTGTTCAAATCGTTCAACAGTTTTCGCTTCATTAGATAATGCAGGCACAATTGCATAGGAAAGTGCATTACTGATACTCTCTATTAATTGTTTTCGAATGATATTGGCAGCACCCAAAAAATCATCCTTTTCTATTGGTAGTCGCCAGGCCACCATGCTATCAAACAATGCCAAAGCCTGTTCTGGTGTTGGAAACATACGCACCATCTCATTAGCTGCTGCATTCGCTATGCCTGCACAAATCATGATAGCCCTCTGGGTGTCCGCCAAAACTTCTTGTTTATGCTCATATAAATGACAACGTACTAGTGCCTTGACTTGTTCTGCATCTGGCGCAGGCAACAGAAGTAAACCATGAGGATTAAGACCTGTATTTGGCAAAACTTTGTATAAAGGTGGATTACCCCATAGATTACTTGCTAATTTCTCATGTTCGGCTTGTGTAAGAAAGCCTTCTTTTTTAACCAAAGGTAAAAGCCGTAATAGAGCGGCAGTACTTGAAGCCGATCCCATTGCTTTGACAGCCTCTATAAGTTCACTAATACGCGTTTCGATACCAGGATATGTTTCCCGAGCATTAGCATGATTAATAACGGGATTGGGGCAGTTAGGAAAATCGGTGCTCATCATCTCACTTTGCAAAGGGAACGCTAACGCCTCTGCCAGTAAATCTCCTTGTTCTGATTTTGGAATGCTTTCTAGCGAACGGGTCAGTAGATGCTTAAAAACATCAAACAACCAAGGATGTTGAAAATCACGCTGTTGCATCAATTTTGCCAACCGGAATATCTCTTTGGCTTTTTCAGGTGAAACGCGGACAACCAAACGCGCCAAAACTTCTATTAACACACGAAGGGCTGATAGTGCATGTGATTGTTGTTCTTTGTCCCCTTTGCTTCGTTGTTTACACCTGTAATCAATAGCTATTAGGATACGATTAACCAGTATATCTACTACCCCTTTTGATGAACACGCCACACCCATACGCGTAAAAACATTTTTTATAGATGATGAACTTTCGTCACTGGCGGCTCGAATAGCCAAAGTGTAATCCCACATCTCAATACCAATGCCACCAGATATCACCAGTTTTTCGGCAGCACCCGCAAGTAGATTGACATTCAGAAAGGCATTACCTAAGCGTAAGGGAATACCTACGCTTCTGGTTATTCCATCTAATAGGAAAAACTCGAAGATTTCATTGTTGAATGAGTTCTGATTTGAGTTATTCCGATAGTGGCCTTGGTCAAACGAAGGTTCTATTGGGTTTTTATTTTTAAGATAATCTTCTTGCTGCTTTCTAACTTTCTCTTGAATGTTTTCGAACCAAGTCCAAGGGTCGCATTTCCATTTTCGATACATAATTTCAGCGAACGAGGGAAGCTCATCAGATACTTGATTAAAGTTACTTCTATGAATTGCTTCCAACAGCCAGTGCGCCCATAACAAACGAGATAAGATAGAAATGGAATGACGATCACGTCTATAGTTTGCCCTTAGTTCTCCGTAAGACTTAGCTATCAATTGAGCTCCTTCTTCAAATCGTCCCAATTCCATCAATAATGCTGCTTGCCTTAATTTCCAAACTGGGTCTTCACCCACTATTTTTTCAATCAATACTTCCATGCTTATATAATCCAGTTCATCTCGTGCAACTAGGGCTTGATGATAAGATAATTCAGCACAACAGTCTGGTAAATACAGCGCATGTTTTTCTAGTATAGTGATCAGCGATGTAATATATTCTTGATTTATTTGTTTACCTTCATCGTTATTAGTTTCCAACCAACGACTATTTTTTAGCAAAATCAATGCTATTTCCATTTGCTGGTGTTTGCTAATTGCTAGTGGTTCATCTGGATTTGCAACTTGGAAAAGTAGGTCTGAAAGCCAAGGAGCTATGTATTCAAATGTGATGCTGTGCCGCCACGCGATTTCATAAAGTAGTTTTGCCCGGACATCGGGAGCAAGTAAGCTAATGTTGTCGGCATTGGGGAATGGATTAGACAGTTGAGACTGCACTTGCGATCTTAGTTCGGATGGACATACCAACCAACCTGGATATGACTCTCGATCTTTTTGCAATGCTTCCAATTGCCCCTTTAACAATGTAGCCGCGTATTCAGGTTCTTTGTACTTACGAGCGTGGTCTTCTTGCGTATCGGGGTTACAGTGTAAATTGTTGGGTTTCCATTCGTATGGCTTTACTTTGGCTTCACCCTCTTCCATCAACGCTGTTAAAAACAATTCAGTCGCCTTATGGTGCTTAAGGTCACTGTCATTAATATCTTTTACTGCATCCCACAAATCAATTGGGGCTATATTAATAGACTCTAAGTGCCTCCGTCTCGCAGCTGTCAGATTTAATGCGCCAACTAGATATATTTTTCGTGCATGTCCAGCTAAGTGATCACGCACCCAACCTGCCCAATGCAAAAAATTTGGGTCATCCCCAGAAAACCCCAGTAAACACAGCTCATTTTCAATGAATACTTGTCGTGCAAAATTAACAAACGGGGCGAATTTTTCTGGATAAGTACGGTAATCTTCCTGAGCCGCGATGAATGTATCCGAAGTACCTATGGTACCGTGGAGCTTAACGATACGTGGTGATGGTGCCCACGTGAAATCAGAGGGCTTGGTGATAGAAGTATAATATGGGCCATCAATATCCTCGGCTGCACGTTCCAACAATGTGTCCCAATTAGTAGTCATTACTTCCGACCAGGGTAATTTCAACAGTGTTTTGTAAAGTTCGCCAGGTTTCCAAGCATCATTATCAATTTCGGAACGAATTCGGTCATTCAATGCGGCTTGCCCAAAATATGCTCGGTACTCTTCTGCAAGTCGCAAAGGGTCAGAAAAACTTAAATCTCTGTCGTGGGGATTAAGTTCTGCCATTAGCTTTTTACTGAACTCATACCAAAGCGGCATCTTTTTTTCACCACTAACGTGGCGGGCTGCATTGCGACTAAAACCTGCTCCAATCATGATAGCCGTACCATGTTGGTTGCCATTAAACTGATGAAGAGCTGCAGCCAGTTTTTTAATGGCAGGATAATCAGAAAGATCACTTATTTTTAGCATAGTTTCATTTGTAAGATTCATAAATGGTGCAATGTTTTTTAAGGAAACAATTATTGTAAATTATCATATTTATAGCACCTTGACGCATTAATACACTTTAGAGTATTTTAAAAAGCTAATTTTCATATCACGTAAAACAATGCCCCCCCATATTGCAGATTAAACTGGCAATCAACATATTCGTCATGATGTTGCCTGCCAAATTACAACATCTGCTAATTTCTGCTGTAACTGATTAATTGAAGTGATACGTGCTTTTACTTGGTCGCAGATTGCCATTAGTTCATCGACTTTTGAGACTATACGGTTTTGTTCGCCACGCGGAGGCAATGGAATCAAAATATCTCTTGATTTTTTGATTCCAAATACCGCATGAGTGCTATTGGTTTTATCCCTATCAAGTATTTCAAGGAAGCTTGGACTATCAATAAATGTCGATAAAAAATGAGGGTCAATATATTGATCTTCTGGTTGTATAAGTATTAAATTTGCAGAAAGGCAGTAATTGAATGGTTTTTTCAAAAAGAATGGTTTTCCTATTGTCCCAATTTTACCAAAAACAAAGTCACCAACTTTAAGTTGATACCGTGCCTTGTGTTCTTCAAATACTGTTTGACTAACTTTTCTTGCATTATCAAGCAATATGCCATGCGTAAATGAAATATCCGAATACCCTACATAAGGCACACCGTTTTCAACTTCCGGAGGCGTTCTGTGGCTGGGTTGAGGGTCAACAAATATTGCTACGTCATTACCTCTTGTCCACTCCCACCCCACAGGCAATACAAACGGCTTCTCTTCATCACTTATCTCCGCAAGCGGTTTATCTTTCTTAATCTTACCATCTGCGATCAACTGGGCTTTTTCTGCCTGAATCCGTTTAAGCAATTCACTAGCAGGTTCATCATTGGGATCTTGAGGAACCAATTTACCCATGACGGCGAGTTGTAGCAGGGTTTGTTTTAGTGCATCTATACTGGCTTCTGTTGTAAACAGGGTATCGAAATGCTCAGAGATGCGTTGCCAGTGGGTGTTAAAGTCTTCGGCATTTTGTGATTGTGTGAGTGTGCCGAGCAGGTGCGTAACGAGTTTTTCGTGGGTTTCGGCGGCGTTGTTATGTTGGCTTTCTAATTGGTCGCAGAGTGCCATGAGTTCATCGACTTTGGCGACGATTCGGTGTTGTTCTGCGAGTGGTGGTAATGGAAAGTTTGCTTTTCTACCATCTTCAGTTCCGAGACGAGGCATTTTCATGCCATAACTTCTTGCATTTACATAGTTTATAAAGTTTGGACTTTTAAGCGCGTATTTAAAATAATGACTGCTAAATGAACCAAAACATCGAATGGGTAATATCTCTGTTGTACAGACACCTGATTCATCAGCAACAATAACTTTATTTAGATAAGGTCGGAGTTTCCCATAAAGTACATCCCCTTCTTGGAAACTATTTTTGTCACTTAATGAACGTCGGTCACAAAATCTATGTTTATTCAGTAGTCTTGACGTGTCTTTCTCAATATCTTCAAGGTCAAGAACCCATGTTTCATCAGAAATAAAACTAAGTTTTTCTGTTATACCAAAGTTTGTAATTTCGCCTAATTTTGCCCATTCCCAACCAGCCGGCAATTCAAACGGCTTTTCATCATCCGTTATCTCTGCCAGCGGCTTACTCTTCTTAATCTTACCCTCAGTAACCAACTTAGCCTTCTCAGCCGCTATCCTCTTCAACAGCTCACTAGCGGGTTCATCACTCGAATCTTGCGGCACCAACTTACCCCGCACAGCCAATTCCAAGATTAACTCACGCAGTTTCTTAATCCCATAAACATTACCAGTACTCCCAGAACTTCTGCCTCGCCCTGATTTCTTCTCAGTATCTGCCGCTGTCCAAATATCCAGATGCTCAGTGATTAACTGTTCAATACTCACGCCTGTCTCTCCAAGGCTTCCGCAAGTAGGGTCTTCAATTGATTCCGCAAATCAGCAATATCGGCTTGCAGGGTTTGATACTGCGCCAACAACACCTCAGGATCATGAATCTCTTGCTCGCTCACATGCGGATTCTTGCAATCAAGGTTGTAGTTACGGGCTTTAATGTCCTCAATACTCATCTTCCAAGCGTATTGATTTTCTTCACGGCTGTTAAAGTTATCCGCTTCATGACCCCACCAATCAGCTTCGGCCACAAATTCTTCAATCTTCATGGGTTTAGTTTTGTTATAACTTTTCACCCCCGCTGGATAAGGATGCTCATAAAACCAGACTTGTTGCGTCGGTGTGCCTTTGGTAAAAAACAGTAGATTGGTTTTAATGCCGGTATAAGGCGCAAACACGCCATTAGGTAGGCGCACGATGGTGTGCAGATTACAATCTTCCAGCAGTTTTTCTTTAATGCGGGTTTTAATCCCTTCGCCAAACAAGAAGCCATCCGGTAAAACCAATGCCGCCCGACCGCCTGTTTTAAGCAGATGCATGATTAATACTAAGAATAAATCAGCCGTCTCACGTGTTCTAAAAGTCGCAGGAAAATTGGTTTCTATGCCGTCTTCTTCCATACCGCCAAACGGTGGATTAGTCACAATCACATCCACGCGCTCTTTAGGCCCCCAACTGATTAAGGGTTTAGCCAAGGTATTGTCATGCCGGATATTGCTGGGCACATCAATGCCATGCAAAATCATATTAGTGGTACACAGTAAATGCGGCATGGGTTTCTTTTCGATGCCAAAGATACTGTTTTGTAATACGGCTTCATCTTCAACGGTTTTAACGTGTTGGCGACGGATATGTTCAATAGCGCACGATAAGAAGCCACCCGTACCACAGGCGGGGTCCATGACTTTTTCAGTTAATTGTGGGTTGACTTGTTGCACCATAAATTCGGTGACGGCGCGTGGGGTATAAAACTCACCGGCATTGCCCGCGGCTTGTAAGTCGCGGAGTAATTGTTCGTACATATCACCAAACAAATGCCGTTCTGAGGCTTTGTTAAAATCCACACCATCTTGAATTTTGTTAATCACTTGGCGGATAAGTTGCCCAGACTTCATGTAGTTGTAGGCATCTTCAAACACGGAGCGAATCACATAAGCGCGTTGATCACCGCCTTTGGCTTCCAGTTGTTGTAAGGCGGGGAATAGTTCATTATCCAGAAAGTTTTTAAGTGCATCGCCGGTTAAGCCTTCATCATGTGCGGCCCAATTGCGCCAGCGATACGCTTCGGGTAACGGTGATTGATAATCATCTTGGAGCAGTTCCCATTCACTTTCGCGGTCATCAAAGATTTTTAAAAACAACATCCAAACCAGTTGGCTTAAGCGTTGCGCGTCGCCATCAACACCCACGTCTTTACGCATGATGTCTTGGATGGATTTAATGGTGGAGGTAATACTCATGGGCGGGTTAACAAAAGTCGGTTAGGCATAAAGGTGTTTTTCGAGTTCATAAAGGGCAGCCAAATAAGCGGGTTTACCGCCAAACGCGGCCACCAGTTCACTGGCGGTGCCCATGTTTCTGAACGGGTCTAAGGTGAGTATTTTAATATCTTCTATGTTTTCCAGGCCGGTATCCTGATATTTATCCAATAAGGTTTCTAACACCTGCCGGGCTTGTTCGCCGTACTGGGTAAAGTAATTGCGCTTTTTAACTTGGTCTGCTCGTTCTCTGCGGGTTAAAGGCGGTTGATCAAAAGCCACGTGGCAGATTAAATCAAAGGCATCAAAATCTTTTCCGACTTCTTCGGCTAAGGGTTCTAATAAGAGGCCATGCGCTTCCAGTTCTTTAATAATGGCGGCTTTGCGGTCGGTTTTACTCCAGCGGCGTAAGAAGTCATCTAAAGAACCATAGTCTTTACGCACAGTGGTGCGGGTGTAATCTTTGAGTGATTCAGTGATTAATTTACCTTCGGGGCCGTAATATTGCACTCGTTCGGAAATGACAAAGACGGTGACATCGCCTAAGACGTATTTAATGCGTTTGTTGTCTTGTTCGAGAAATTCTCCCTCGATCCCCTCATTTTCAAAGGGGTGGAGTTGCTCATCTTCATCTGAACTAGGGATGGGATTGCCGTTTTCATCGACGTCGATGTCTTCATCCGGTGGCACGACTGATTCACCGGGTTTGGGTTCATAAATCATTACTGGTTCGCCATCAAAATCTTTATCTGCAAACAGTTCGGTGGCTTTTTTAAAGTCCATGATGGTAAACCAGTATTTGTCGTAATCTTCATTAATACGGGTGCCACGACCAATGACTTGTTTAAATTCAGTCATGGACCGGATGTGTTGATCTAACACCACTAACTTGCAGGTTTGTGCATCCACGCCGGTGCTCATCAGTTTAGAGGTGGTGGTAATGACCGGATAGCGTTCTTCTGGATTGATAAAGTTATCTAACTCGGCTTTGCCTTCCTGTTCGTCACCGGTAATCCGCATGATGTATTTACGATTTTCTTTTACCCGCTCCGGGTTTAGATTCACCAACGCCTGACGCATCCGTTCAGCATGATCAATATCATCACAAAACACAATCGTTTTGGCATACGGATCGGTGGCGGTTAAAAACTCTGTAATCTTTCGGGCCACCAGTTCGGTGCGCTTTTCAAGGACTAAAGTTTTATCCATATCCTGCTGATTGAAGATACGGTCTTCAATCAATTGGCCATGTTTATCCGTTTGACCTTTAGTAGGTCGCCAGCCTTGCAAGTCTTTATCGATATCAATGCGCACGACTTTATAAGGCGCTAAAAATCCATCTTCTATGCCTTGTTTAAGGGTGTAACTGTAAATGGGTTCACCAAAATAATAGATACTGGAAACGTCTTTGGTTTCTTTGGGTGTGGCGGTTAAACCAATATGCGTAGCTGAGGAAAAGTAGGCCAGAATCTCACGCCATGCGGAATCTTCTGCGGCACTGCCCCGATGACATTCATCAATCACAATCAGGTCAAAGAAGTCTGGCGAGAATTGTTTGTAAATGTTTTGAGCTTCTTCAGTGCCGGTAACGGCTTGATATAAGGATAGATAGATTTCGTAACTTTTATCGATTTGGCGTTTGCTGATCTTGGTCATGGCTGAGCCAAACGGTTTAAAGTCATTATTCTTGGTTTGATCAACCAGAATGTTTCTATCGGCTAAAAACAAAATGCGTTTCTTGGTGCCTGACTTCCATAACCGCCAGATGATTTGAAAAGCAGTATAGGTTTTACCGGTGCCGGTCGCCATGACCAATAAGATACGTTGCTGGGCTTTGGCGACCGCTTCAACGGTGTTATTAATGGCATTGGCTTGATAATAACGCGGAGCGCGGCCTGTGCCATCATCGTAATAAGGCATTTCTACGGTATGTCTGGCATCCGCGGTTTCTAAACCTTTCCAGTGGCAGTAACGTTGCCATAAGTCAGTAGGGCTAGGAAAAGCATCCAGACTGAGTTCTTGTTCGGTCTTTTCGGCTAAACCGGTTCGATCATGCAGTAAGAAGCCATCCCCATTAGAACTAAACACAAACGGTACGCCCAAGGTTTCTGCATAGTTTAAGGCTTGTTGCATCCCGGCGCCGACACTGTGTTTATTGTCTTTGGCTTCGATGACGGCAATAGGGATATTGGCTTTAAAATACAGAATGTAATCAGCGCGTTTCTGTTCACCACGGGTATGCAGTTTGCCTCTGACGATAATGCGTCCTTTGGTAAAACTGACTTCTCGACGTATTTGAAAGCCTTCATCCCAACCCGCTTTTATCAAGGCGGGTGTGATGAATTTGGCACAAATATCCGACTCGCTTAAGGTCTTTTTATCCATAAAGTTTGGTTGCTTGTTTAATTGCCCACGCCACATCTGCAGCTTGCCGGTTTTCTTTAACATCATGAACTCTAAAGAGCTGTACACCTGCCATAACACCCAAAGCAGTCGTCACTGCAGTGGCTGTCACCAGTTCTGAGGGTTCAGATACGGCACAAATAGTGCCCATAAAGCGTTTACGACTAGTACCTAACAGCACAGGAAACCCTAATGCAACCAGTTGATCCAAGTGTGCCAATAATTCTAGATTATCCTGTTTACGTTTCCCAAAGCCAATGCCTGGGTCAATTAAAATATTTTCTTTCTTGATACCCGCCTGTAAAGCCACGTCAATACTGCCCTTTAAACTGTCAATAACCTCGGCAACCACATCCTCATAATAAGGATTGTCTTGCATGGTCTTGGGGGTGCCTTGGCTGTGCATCAAAATAATGGGTGCATTGGCTTGAGCCGCTACATTTAAAATGGCAGGGTCATTCTGTCCCCCAGAAACATCGTTGATAATATTGGCACCCGCGTCTAGTGCAGCTTTGGCAACGGTACTGGAGGTTGTATCGATACTGATTAAAATAGCGCTTTTTAGTTGTTGTCTAATAGCGGTTATAACGGGAATGATCCGATTTTGCTGTTCTTCAGGTGTCACCGGGTCTGAACCTGGGCGAGTCGATTCGCCGCCAATGTCGATAATATCAACCCCTGCTTCTAACATTTTCTCAACATGCATTAGCGCCTCATTTAAGCCAGAAAATAAACCCCCATCAGAAAAGCTGTCTGGCGTGACATTTAAGATCCCCATTATGAGTGGTTTTTGGATTTGGCTGAACATGTTTAAGCGCTCCTATGCGAAGAGATGAGTAGTTTCGGGTATAATGACCGGATACTGTCGACTCTGAATAATGTCATGAATAAACCACGACTAGCTTGGGCCATTACTGGTTCCGGTCATTATATAGAAGAATGCTTAAATTTCCTGCTTACCCTTGATGCTGTTGATTTATATTTAAGTCAGGCAGCGGAGGAGGTCATTAAAATGTACGGCTTCAATCTGACTGAAATCCGTGAAAAAATGCCGGTGTATCGGGATAAAGCAGCTTCTTCACCCCCTGTTGGGCTTTTTTATACCGGTTATTATCATACCTTTGTGATGGCGCCTGCGACATCAAATACGGTGGCTAAGTGTGTGTTAGGTATCGCTGATTCTTTGGTCACTAATTTGTATTCACAAGCTGGAAAATGTCGAGTGCCCAGTATTGTTTATCCCTGTGATATTGCGCCAGAAATGGAAACCACTGCGCCTAAAGGTAAACGGGTGATGGTGTATCCTCGTCAAATCGATTTAGAAGGGACTGAAAAATTAGGTCTGTTTGAATACACGAGTATTGTTAAAAGCGTTGATGAGTTAATTGCGAGTGTGACAGCACGTTTGGCTGTGGTTGCCAATGAGGGTGCGACCGAGTGAGTGAGCATTTACTGTTTCTGACGGGTAAGTTAGCGGAAAAACAGCTGCGTAGTATTCTGGAAAAAATGCAGCCGGAGTTTACTTATACCGTGCATCAATTAGGGCTTAAAGTGGCGGCGTTAATGACTGCCGATATGATCGCCCGGCGCTTGACTGAGACCTTTGGGGCAGATCGTATTATTGTGCCGGGTCGATGCCGAGGTGATTTAGAGGCTTTATCGGTGACTTTGGGTGTGCCTGTGGTTCGAGGACCAGAAGAGCTTAAAGACTTACCGCAATATTTTGGTAAAGCGGCACAAAAGCCTGATTTAAGCCATTACAAGGTCAAGATCTTCGCTGAAATTGTGGATGCACCTCATGTCAGTGTTGAAGAGGTCGTTAAGCGCGCCTATTACTACAAAAAGAATGGCGCCGATGTTATCGATATAGGCTGTTTGCCGAGTACCGATTTTCCACACATGGAAGAGATTATTCAAACCTTAAAGCAGGAAGGCTTTAGGGTGAGTATCGATTCATTGGATGCCAATGATTTATTAAGAGGCGGTAAAGCGGGTGCAGACTTTATGCTTAGTTTGCATGAAAGTACCCTGTGGATTGCTGATGAAGTGGCTGCTACACCGATTATAATTCCAGAGCGGCACGAAGATTTAGACTCTCTGGATAGAGCTATTAAAATCATGCAGGAAAAGCAACGGGCTTTTATTGTTGATCCTATTTTAGACCCCTTGCATTTCGGCTTTACCGATTCGGTGGTGCGTTATCATACCGTGAGAAAAAAATATCCCTCTATCGAGATGATGATGGGCGTGGGTAATATTACCGAATTAACCCATGCCGATACGGCGGGTATGAATGCGCTATTATTAGGCATTTGTTCAGAGCTGAATATCAATCATATCTTGGCAACCGAAGTCAGTCGCCATGCCTGTAGAGCGATTAAAGAAGCCGATTTAGCCAGACGCATCATGTTTGCAGCTAAACAACACGATACCTTACCTAAGCACATTGACCCAGGCTTGATGGCTTTGCATGAGACCGCGCCTTTTCCCTATACCTTGGTAGAAATTAAAGAACTGGCAGGGCAAATCACTGATCCCAGTTTTAGGATTCAAACGAGCGCTGAAGGTGTGCATATTTTTAACCGTGATGGAATGCACAGTGCGCATGATCCGTTTGTGTTATTTCCTGAACTTAAGGTTGAAACCGATGGCAGTCATGCCTTTTATTTGGGTGTTGAATTGGCCAGAGCTGAAATCGCCTGGCAATTAGGTAAACGCTTTACTCAGGATCAAGCCCTCACTTGGGGCTGTGCAACTGATCAAGCCGAGCAATCGGTTGATTTGCATACTTTTAAGCCAGCAGGCACTACTTTACAAAAACAAAAATGATTCAAGAACTGATTGTTACCACCCAGAATAGTTTGGGTGTGGCCCATTTAGCCCCTATGGGGATTCATAGTGTTGGCGAGGATATTATTATTTTGCCATTTCGACCTTCTACCACACTGAATAATCTATTAGAAACGAAGGTGGCGGTGCTTAATTATAGTGATGATGTACGTATTTTTGCAGGCTGTTTAACGGGTCGACGTGATTGGCCTTTAGTGGCGGCAGACGTCATTAAGGGGCAGGTAATAGCGGGAGCCTTAGCGCATACTGAACTGGAGTTGTTGCGAGTGGAAGATGATCCAACTCGCCCAAAGTTGTTTTGTAAAACGGTTCATACGGTTAATCATGCACCTTTTAAGGGCTTTAATCGTGCGCAGTATTCGGTGTTGGAAGCGGCTATATTAATCAGTCGCTTAGAGTGGTTGCCGATAGAGAAAATTGAAGCAGAAATAAGTTATCTACGCATTGGGCTGGAAAAAACAGCGGGCGAAAGAGAGTTGGAAGCATGGTCCTGGATTATGGCAGTTATCGATCAATTTAAAGCCAGGGTTTCAGTATGACAGGGATGTTGGCAAGTGTTAACTGTGTGGCAGAAGCCTTGTTAGTTTTAGAGGCGGGTGTTGATATTATTGACCTCAAACAGCCTGCGTTAGGCGCTTTGGGAGCGTTAGATGTTATAGCGGTTCAAGAGATTGTTACTAAAGTTAATCAGCGTTGCCCCGTGAGTGCAACTATCGGCGATTTACCGATGCAGCCACAGTTGGTTTTTAATGCGGTCAAGGCGATGGCAGAGACGGGGGTTGATTATGTAAAAATTGGCTTTTTCCCCGGTGATGACTGGCAGGGAACCTTAAGCCAATTGTCACTATTGACGGCTCAAGATTATCGTTTAATTGCAGTCTTATTTGCAGATACTCAGCCTGATTGTTCCGTGCTATCGGCATTGAAAAAAGCAGGTTTTGTCGGGGTTATGTTAGATACTATGGATAAAAAATGCGGTTCATTAACGCAGTTGATGACCTCTATAGCGCTTGCTGAATTTGTAAAAAAAGCTAAAGATTTAGATATGCTGTGCGGTTTAGCGGGGTCATTGAGGCTTGATGATATTCCCTCATTATTACCTTATCAGGTAGATTATCTGGGTTTTAGAGGCGCTTTGTGCCAAGCGCACGATAGGGTAGGGCAGTTGAATACGGCGTCTGTATTGCGTATCAGAGAGGCGGTTAAGCAAAACAAATAATTTAACTCTGCTCATGAGTGCGTATCGCGTATAATTTATCAGTAACTGCAACTTTTTTAAAAGATTTGGACTATGTCAATTAGCCTTAGAAAAATTACCCATCAAGTTTTAGTCGGCGACGTTAAAGTGGGCGGTGGTGCTCCTATCGTTGTTCAATCCATGACCAATACGGATACCGCGAACGTTACGGCGACGGTTAATCAAATTATCGAGCTTGCGACGGCGGGTTCTGAGTTGGTTCGTATAACCGTTAACTCGGAAGAGGCTGCAAAAGCAGTGGCCGAGATTCGTAATACGTTAAACCAGAAAGGTTGTACAGTTCCTATCGTGGGAGATTTCCATTTTAATGGTCATAAGTTACTGGAAAAATATCCAGACTGTGCGGAAGCCTTGGATAAATACCGTATTAATCCGGGTAACGTAGGCCGTGGTAAAAGCCGTGACCCACAATTTCAGCAAATGATTGAATTTGCCTGCCAGTATAACAAGCCAGTCCGAATTGGTGTTAATGGGGGGAGTTTGGATCAAGCTGTTTTGACACGTTTGTTAGATGAAAACAGAGCGCTAAAACATCCAGAACCTTTACCGGCAGTAACACGTAAAGCGATTGTTTTATCGGCTTTAGAAAGTGCGGCTAAGGCTGAAGAGTTAGGTTTAGGTAAAGATAAAATCATTCTGTCCTGTAAAATCAGTAACGTACAAGAGCTGATTAACATTTATCAAGACTTGTCCAGTCGTTGTGATTATGCCCTGCATTTGGGCCTCACTGAAGCAGGTATGGGTTCAAAGGGTATTGTTTCTTCTGCGGCTGCGCTTTCAGTATTGATGCAACAAGGGATTGGTGACACCATTCGCATTTCTTTAACTCCTGAGCCAGGCGCTTCAAGAACGCAAGAGGTGATTGTGGGTCAAGAAATATTACAAACTATGGGATTCCGTGCTTTTACCCCAATGGTTATTTCTTGTCCCGGTTGTGGTCGTACCACCAGTGATTATTTCCAAAAACTAGCGATGGATATTCAAAGCTATTTGCGTGATCAAATGCCCATCTGGCGTAATCAATATCCGGGTGTTGAGTCCATGGAAATTGCGGTGATGGGTTGCGTTGTTAACGGCCCAGGTGAAAGTAAAAGTGCCAATATAGGTATTAGCTTGCCGGGTACTGGTGAGTCACCTGTTGCTCCAGTCTACGAAGATGGTGAAAAAACAGTGACCCTGAAAGGCGATAGGATAGCTGAAGAATTTCAGGAAATCGTACAGCGTTATATAGAGACACATTACGCACAATAGGTTGATTTAGCTGGACTAGGCTTGATTGACTAAGCCCCTTGTTAATAAAGTAGATGCTTTAAAAAGGGGCTTTTTTGATGGGAATTTTTTCTCCACTTCATTTATCAAACTCATTGTCTGGACAATGCTGTTTTTTAAGGTAAGCTCTTTGAAACAGGAATGGTTATTCCGTTTAATTAATGATAGTTAACAGTGAGCAAATCCTATAGGGGAGGAGAAAAGTATGGGTCCTTATTATCAGCATACCGCGCAAGGTATGGGCGGTTTAGTTGAAACGTTCTATGAATATCCTATTTTAATGCTGCTTTTAGTTGTGGCTGCATCAGGCATTGGGTTTTGGCTTTGGCGTAAAAATAAACTGAAGTAATTGAATTGAGTGTTGCGGAACAAGTTTCTCGATACACATCATCTTTGGTTATTTCAGCGCATACAAGGCTGTACAATATTCAAGTGTTGGGTTCTTGTGGTTCCACAGACTTTGGCTTGGAGGGAGTTCTGCGTTTGCCAATGTTTTTTTGATCTCTATGGCGGACTTTAACTTTTTCTTTATCTGCCTTCTTAGGTTCTATTTTATTCTTAATACCTGCTGCTTTGCCAGAAGTCTTAAGTTTTTTAGGGCCTTTATATTTACCTTCTAGCTCTTTAATGGTTCTTCGTTTAAACGTCTGTTTTAAAAAACGTTCAATGCCTGACATCAGATTCCATTCTGTGCTTTTTACGAGTGCAATGGTGAGTCCCAGCTCATCAACTCGACCAGTTCGGCCAATCCTGTGGATATAATTGATTCCATTTCTTGGGACGTCAAAATTGATAACCAGATTGATGCCTTTGATGTCCAATCCTCTCGCTGCAAGATCTGTGGCAATCATAATTTTCACTTCACCATCTCGATAAAGTTCCATCATTCTGTTGCGTTCTTTTTGATCCATTTCGCCATGTAAAACCCCCACACGGAGTTTTTGTCCACGAAGAGGGCCACGAAGTGTATCAGCTTGAATTCTACTGTTAGTAAAGACGAGCGCTTTGTCATAAGTTTCGTTGAGTAGTAACCATGCCAGTAGTTTCTGTTTATGGTCATTATCATCCGCTACGATAATTTGCTGCTCAATATTGCGATGTCCATCATGGAGGGTATTTAAGGCAACGACTTCATGGTTTTTAAGTAGTTTATCAGCCATTTTGATAACACCAAAATGGGTTAAGGTGGCTGAAAACAGTAGGGTTTGTCTTTGTGCATTACAGCTATTAGCAATGCTTAAAACGGCTTCACTAAAACCCATATCGAGCATTCGATCGGCTTCATCCAAAATGAGCACTTCAAGATGACTAAAGTTAGGCGTTTCTTGTTCCATGAGTTCTAAAAGACGACCTGGTGTGGCGATGACCACTTCAGTATTTCTTCGCAGCATGTTTTGTTGTAGTCTAAAGTCTTCGCCGCCGGTAATAATGCCGACGGTAAGGTCGGTGTATTCAATTAATTGTTGGCATTGTTTAAATATTTGTTGAGCCAATTCCCGAGTAGGTGCCAGAATGAGTGCGCGTGTACCGAAGCTCGTTGAGGTTAACGTGAGTAGATGGTCTAGTGTCGGTAATAAGAACGCGACTGTTTTACCGCTGCCGGTCTCGGCACTGACTAATAGGTCTTTGTAGTCTAGAGCAATTGGAATAGCTTGCTGTTGAACGGGGGTGGGAGTCAGATAACCCAATTTCTTGACGGCATTTAGCAATGGCTCGGCAAGTAATAAGTTTGAAAAAGAGAGTGCAGTGACGGTTGGATTTGATTGCATGTATCGGGACAGGTTACTGCATTAATGCAGATGATAAATAGCGGACGTTTTAAGGTATTATAAACTTTTTGCTGGAGGGGCATGATTTAATTCGCTCAACTTTGCTTATTCTATTTTAGCTGTTAAGCTTAGCAAACATGTTTTACCATAGGCCACAGGTTAATAAATAATGATACCCATTAGAGATACTGCGCCATGCTATTCAAGACCCTATGTGACTTGGGGGCTGATGGCTGTTTGCATTAGCATTTTTATTGCTATGAAATTAATGCCAGATCAATTGGCTATTGGCATATTAAATAATTATGGCATGGTGCCAGTTCGTTATTCCAGTGATTATTCGGGTTTGCCTTTCGACGGATATTTGTCGTTTGTGACTAATTTGTTTTTGCACGCTGGTTGGCTTCATCTTATTGTCAATATGTGGTTCTTGTGGATATTTGCGGATAATGTAGAAGATAGAATGGGGCGTATTTCTTTTCTAATTTTTTATCTGGCATGCGGTATTTTCGCAACCCTTTTGCAATGGTATTTTGATCCTATGCTAACGATTCCTGTTGTTGGAGCATCTGGAGCAATAGCGGGTGTATTGGCGGCATATTTCTTTTTATATCCGCTTGAACAAGTGGTTGTGTTTTTCCCCCCTCTTGTGCTACATGTACCCGCGATTACTTTTTTAGGCTTATGGGTATTGTTACAACTTCATAATGCAACGACTGCTGTGCTTTTGGAAGATACAACTGTCGGAGTTGCATGGTGGGCACATTTGGGTGGCTTTGTTGCGGGTACTCTTTTATTTCGATTTTTTCTTAAAAACAAGAAAAATGACGAAGATGGATTGCTTTAAGGTATAATTTCAACCTTCAAAAAGTCGGGCTTTTTGACATTAATAATTGCAATCAGTAAATTTTACTGATTTAAAAGGCCTCTAAGTTATCAGGAAATTGAAAGTCATTATGAAAAAAGTTAATGTTGGGTTGGTAAGGCTGCTTCAGTTTGTGGTTTTTGTATTATTTACTTTTATAGTTATCGCCTATTTTGGCGCTTTTGTTTTATTGCCACTAGATGCCATTGCTTTGTTAATAAAGCTGTTAGGTGTAATTGGTTTGCATGGCTTTATCGGAGCTTTAATTGCAATTCCAGCTGTCGGCTATTTATGCTTGATTGTCTATAAGACACCAAGTCTAACTAAAGTAATTATTGATACTGGAGTTGATTTGGTTAAAACAGGGAAATTAAGAGTTGAAGCATTTAATGAAATAGCTGAAGCGGTCAAAGCTTAGTTATTTAGCATTATTACTGTAAATAAAAAAATAAAAGGCGTACCGAATAGTTCTAATTCTGTACGCCTTTTTTGTGAAAGCGGCTTTTGGTTTTAGTCATCTAATTTACTTTTGTTCATTAAACGCACTCGCTATAAAAGTAGAAATATGATGTATTTCTTCGATGCAAACGGAATGCTCCATTACATAATCGTGCCACAGAATGTTATAGTGTAATTCATGTAATTTATTGTAAACCGCTTTACCTGTTTCAATATTGACCACGGAATCCAGGATGCCATGCCCCATAAAAATAGGGGTACTATTATTAGCAATAGAGGGTTGGGCTATGAGTTTATCGATGGTTGGAAAGTAAGTTGAAAGGGCAACTATTCCAGCCAGCTTATGCGGGTAGTTGAGTCCTGTTTGTAGGGCAATGACGCCACCTTGTGAAAAGCCTGCCAGTAAGATATTTTCAGAAGGAATACCTTTGTCTATTTCTTTTGTAATAAGTTGCTCAATTAAAGTTGCGGATTGGTATATTCCTGCGATATCAACATTAGAATCCAGGGTTCTTTCTAAAATGTCATACCAGGCACGCATTTTCATGCCGCCATTAATTGTAACTGGTTGAATCGGGGCATTAGGAAATATATAGTGGATATGGGTGTCTACTTTTAGGTGTAGTTCCTGCGCAATATTTTCAAAGTCATGTCCATCAGCTCCTAATCCATGTAGCCAAATTATAGAGTATTGATGGTTTGAATTGGGTTGGATTTCGATAGTAGTGAGGTCAGTTTGCATGGGTATATTCCATAGAGTCCATAAATATAGATCAAAATGTTTTTATTCAGGACCATATTAACTTATTTAGCATTAACCGAAAACTGATTAAAATGATCTCTTTAACAATATAAAGTTTATTCGGATATTTTGAATTGTAACGTTGTTAATATATCAGTGAAAATTTGCTTTAAAAGTGTTTTTTATGTCTTTAATCCCACACTTTGTCCTGATTAGGTTAAAATGTTCCAAGAAATTCTTATTAACTAAGCCAGTGGTAAAACTATGCCGCATAGACGATTTAAAAAAAGCCATCCAATAGCATCCATTTCAACTTTGCCTGAATTGGGAATGCAAACAAAAGAAATTGAAGCGGATATCAAGAGTTACTATGGTCACCGATTAGGTAGGGATGAAAACTGTAAATCAGTTCATTATGTTTATGAAGCATTGTCATTAGCTGTAAGTGATCGGCTAACAGAACGTTGGAAAAAAACGTATAACGCGTATAGGAAAGAGGATTGTAAGCGAGCCTATTATTTGTCAATGGAGTTTTTGATGGGTCGTACCCTCAGTAATGCCATGCTAAATTTGGGTATTGATGATGCGGTATCACAAGCTTGTTATGATTTAGGGCTTGATCTTGAAGAGTTGATTGATTCAGAACCTGATGCCGGGCTTGGTAATGGTGGCTTGGGGCGTTTGGCAGCCTGTTTTATTGATAGTTGTGCCACTTTACAGCTCCCTGTCACTGGATATGGCTTACGTTATGAGTATGGCATGTTTTCACAAACCATCGTCAATGGTGAGCAGGTTGAAGAACCTGATCATTGGTTACGAAATGGTAATGTCTGGGAAGTTCAGCGTTTAGAATATACTCAGCGTATTAAGTTTGGTGGTCATACCGAAATACATTTGGATGAAAAGGGAAATTCACGAGTGTACTGGGTGGATACTCACGATGTATTAGCTGTACCTTTTGATGTTCCAGTGCCCGGATATCAAAATGGTACTGTTAATACCTTGCGTTTATGGAAAGCGACAGCGACTGATGAGTTTGATTTACAGGAATTTAATGCAGGCGATTATGCAGAATCAGTTGCTGCAAAAAACGGCGCTGAAAATATCACCATGGTTCTTTATCCAAATGATGCCAATGAAAATGGTAAAGAGCTCCGCTTGCGTCAACAATATTTACTGGCTTCTGCGAGTTTACAGGATGTATTAGCGCTTTGGATCGGTCGACACGGTAATGATTTTAAGGATTTTGCTGCAAAAAACTGTTTTCAATTAAATGATACTCACCCAAGTATTGCTGTTGCTGAATTGATGAGGTTATTGATTGATATTCATGGTTTGAAGTGGGATGCGGCTTGGGCGATCACTAAAAGCACCATGGCTTACACGAATCACACTTTGTTACCTGAAGCCTTAGAGCGTTGGTCAGTTAATCTATTTAAGCAATTGTTACCTCGATTGATAGAAATTATCTTCGAAATTAATGCCCGCTTCTTGTCAGAGGTTTCAGCTCGTTGGCCAGGTGATATCAACCGTATAGCGCGTATGTCTTTGATAGAGGAGGGTGGTGAGCAGCACGTTAGGATGGCGTATTTAGCCATAGTCGGTAGTTACTCCGTTAATGGTGTTGCAGAATTGCATTCAAAACTGCTACAGCAAGGTTTGTTTCATGATTTTTATGAATTATGGCCAGAGAAATTTAATAATAAAACAAATGGGGTTACACCTCGTCGTTGGTTGGCGGCCTGTAATCCAGAATTAGCTGAATTAATTACCGAAACCATTGGTGATGGCTGGTTAACCGATTTATCTTTATTAAAACAATTAGAGCGTTATGTTGATGATAAAGTTTTCTGTGAGCGTTGGTATGCAGTTCAGCAAGCGGCCAAGCAAAGGCTAATTGATTATAAAAAGCAAGAGCTAGATATCGACGTCAGCGTCAATGCTTTATTTGATGTGCAAGTTAAGCGTATTCATGAATATAAGCGTCAGTTATTAAATGTTTTACATGTGATTCACTTGTATGATCGTATTAAGCGGGGCGATACTGCAAATTGGACGGATCGTTGTGTATTAATAGGAGGTAAAGCAGCTCCTGGTTATTACATGGCAAAGAAAATTATCAAATTAATTAATAATGTTGCAAATGTTATTAATCACGATCCTGAAGTGGGCGATAAATTAAAATTAATTTTCTTGCCTAACTATCGTGTGTCAGCGATGGAAAAGATTTGTCCAGGTGCTGATCTTTCAGAGCAGATTTCAACGGCTGGGAAAGAAGCCTCTGGCACCGGTAATATGAAATTTATGATGAATGGTGCTTTAACTATTGGTACCCTTGATGGTGCAAACATAGAAATTCGCGAAGAAGTCGGTGATGAGAATTTCTTTTTGTTTGGCTTGACCGAAACTGAAGTTGAAAGCTTGCGTAATCAGTATGATCCTGTGGCAATTATTAAGCAGGATGAAGATTTGCAAAGGGTGATGAATCTTCTTGAGTGTGGGCATTTTAATCAGTTTGAACACAATATTTTTGATGGTATTGTGAACTCATTGAAGAGTCCTCATGATCCTTGGGTAACGATTGCTGATTTCCGTAGTTTTGTTGATGCTCAAAAACAGGTAGAGTTAGCTTATCAAGATAAAGAGCGTTGGATTAAGATGAGTATTATTAACTGCGCTAACAGCGGTAAGTTCTCTACGGATAGAACCATTTCTGAATATAACAATGAGTTGTGGAAGCTAACACCGGTAAAAGTGAATAATTAACCATTAAGTATGTTTCATATTGTTTTATATGAACCTGAAATTCCTGCCAATACCGGTAATATCATTAGGTTATGTGCAAATAGCGGGGCGCAATTGCATTTAATCAGGCCGCTCGGTTTTGAATTAGATGATAAGAAATTGCGCAGGGCAGGGTTAGACTATCATGAATGGGTGTCTGTTAAAGAGCATGATTCTTTGGATGCGTTTATCGAAACAGTTAAGCCAAGTCGACTGTTTGCGTTAACGACTAAAGGAAGACAATTAGTAAGTGACGTGAGTTTTATGGATCAGGATGCATTTTTGTTCGGTCCTGAAACTCGCGGTATTCCTGAGGATATTCTCAGGAATATGGGAGCTGATCATTGTCTTTATTTACCTATGAAAGCAGAAAGTCGAAGTCTTAATCTATCAAATACTGTCGCTATTGTTTTGTATGAAGCCTGGCGACAGTTATCATTTACGGGCGCTTTGATAAAATAATCAGCTTTAGTCAGCATGTTAATTGAATCGACATTTAAACCTGCCTGGTGGCTAAATAATGCTCATCTTCAAACGATATATCCCGCTTTAATGCGTAAAACGTTGCCACTTTCTGGTGTGCGACGTGAACGACTTGCAACACCTGATAATGACTTTATTGATATTGATTGGTACGGAGAAGATAGTCGCCAGCCATTAGTTATCTTATTGCATGGTTTAACGGGTAGCTCTCAATCTCAATATATAAAGGGTTTACAACGTACCTTAGTCTTGCAAGGATATCGCACAGTTGCATTAAATTTTCGAGGTTGCAGTGGAGAATTTAATCATACCGCGAGGTGCTATCATTCGGGAGAGACCGAAGATATTCAGTTTCTTTATGAGGTACTGCGTCAACGAGAGCCTGAGACGCCTTTGGCTGCTATAGGTTTCTCGTTGGGTGGTAATGTTTTATTAAAGTGGTTGGGTGAGCAAGGCTCTAACGTGTCACTTTTTGCCGCAGTAGCTGTCTCAGTGCCTTTAGAGTTAAATATTTGTGCCACCAAGCTGGATGGCGGTTTTTCAATAGTCTATCGCAAGAGCTTGATAACCGAATTAAAAATTTTTGTTAAAGCAAAACAAACCTATTTAGAGCAATTAGGTAGCACTCAGGAAGCTGATAAAATTGCTCAGTTAGGTGATTTATCAGGTGTAAAGTCATTCTGGCAATATGATGACCGAGTAGTCGCCAGGTTGCATGGATTTAAAGATGTGAATGATTATTATAGAAGATCAAGTTCCAGGCAATTCCTTAAATCAATTGCAGTCCATACCTTGATTATCCAGGCAATTGATGATCCCTTTATGACAAAAGCCGTATTGCCAACCTTGGAAGAGTTATCATCCTCTGTTAAGCTTGAAGTTACCAAAAGTGGTGGACATGTTGGATTTGTTGCTGAAGGTAAGCTTTTTAAACCTGTTTATTGGATAGAGCAGCGGGTTCCTGAGTTTTTAAACCACCAGCTTTCTTTTGCTGTATCCAACGCTTAACCCGGTGGCCAAGTCATTTGGCGACCACCCAATAAATGTAAATGGAGGTGATAAACTTCTTGTCCGCCCTGCTTATTACAATTAAATACGGTTCGGTAACCCGTTTCCGATAGCCCTTCCGTTTCGGCAAGGTTAACAGCCGTTTGTAATAATTTGCCAGCCAGTTGTGTATCAGTTAATTCATTTAAAGTAGCAATATGGCTCTTAGGTATAACTAAAATATGAACTGGGGCTTGTGGGTTAATATCTCTAAATGCCAAAACGTCATTATCCTCAAAAACTACATCGGGTTTAATAGCGCCTGAAACCATTTTACAAAATAAACAATCAGTCATTCTAATGTCCTTTAAATTATTTTTCGACCTTTAAACGCATGAGATAAAGTGCTGCTATCAATAAACTCAAGCTCTCCTCCCATGGGAACACCATGCGCTAATCGACTCGCCTGGACATGGTGTTTTTTAGCAATTTCACTGATGAAATAAGCGGTTGCCTCGCCTTCTACTGTTGAGTTTGTTGCTAAAATAAGTTCTTCTATACTGCCGGAAGCAATGCGTTGTTCTAATAAATTCAGGCCAAGCTCATTAGGGCCGATACCATCCAGCGGTGATAATCGCCCATGCAAGACAAAATAGGTGCCTTTGAATGCTGTTGCCTGATCTATAATCCAGGCGTCTGCAGGACTTTCGACAATACAAAGTAGCTTGGCGTTTCTTGAGTTATCAGTACAGGTCTCGCAAAGCGTTTGATCAGTGAGGGTTCTACATTGTTCACAATGACCAATTTGATCAAGTGCTTTCAGCAATGTTTCTGCTAATAGTTTTGCGCCATTACGATCCCGTTGCAGCATATAAAATGCAATGCGCTGAGCAGACTTAGGGCCTATGCCAGGTAGGCAGCAAAAGTTTTGTATCAATTGTCCAAGCAAGCCTTTTTTTTGCATATTAGAAAGGCAGTTTAAAACCGGGAGGTAGCGGGATTCCAGCTGTTATGTCAGACATTTTTTCTTTTTTCATTTTGCTGACTTTATTAACGGCATCATTTATAGCGGCAGCGACTAAATCTTCAAGCATATCTTTATCTTCACCCAGTAATGAGTCATCAATAGTTACTTTTCTGGCTTCACGTTTGCCTGTCATAATAATGGATACTAAGCCACCGCCAGATTCGCCCTGTACTTGCATTAAAGCAAGCTCATCCTGGGCATTTTTTAAGTCTTCTTGCATTTTTTGGGCTTGCTGCAACATGTTGCCTAAAGCATTTTTCATTTTTTAGTCCTCTTTGGTAATTATTGGCTCAATAGTGCCAGGTAAAATCCGTGCATCGAAATGATCTTTTAACGCTTGAATGTTTGGGTCTGAGTTAATGATTTCAATAGCATTCTGTTGCTGATTTTCGCGTTCTTTTAATAATCGGATGGCTGGTGTATCGCTTGTGGTTTTTTTAGCAACAATATTAAGTTTAAGGGGTGTGCCATGATATTTTTGTAAGGCCGCTTGCAAGGCTTCTTCGGCTCTACTGCTTCTGATGTAATTAGGATCTATGGTGAGTGTGCAGGTCTTCTCGTCAATACTGTTAAGAACGCAGTTACTGGCAAATTCCTTGGTAAGTCCTGTCAGTTTCATCGCTACGATCATTTCAAGCCAATCAGGGTTGCTGTTAATGGGGCGTTCAGAGCTGGTTTCTGGTGAGATATTAGTTGGCTGCAGGTTTGTAACCGGGTTTGAAGCAGGTTGACTAGCTTGTGTCTGGGGTTTAACGGGTTTGTTGGTAGAGTTTTGTTTTATTGTAGTGGGTTTGAAGGTTAACATCCGTAACATGACCATTTCAAAGCCACTGCGTGGGTCAGGAGCTAAATCCAGATCTTTTTGTCCAATGAGACCAATTTGATAAAAAAGCTGCACATCTTCAGGTGTCATTTTTGATGATAAGCTAATAATTATTTCATTATCAAAGTTATTATCTACAAAGGAAGGCACTTGTTGAAATAATGCAATACGATGTAAGGTTTGAAGGATCTGATGTAATACAGCATTAAAGTCAGGCGTTAAATTGGCTATTTCATCAATTTTATCGAGAATGGCTGGGGCATCATTCTGTGCTAAAGCCACAAGGATGTCGTCAATCGGTTGCATTGCAACGGTACCTAGCATCATTCTGACTTCTTCAGAAGGGACGCTGCCATTGCCAAAAACGATGGCTTGATCAAGCAGGCTTAAGCCATCACGCATACTGCCGTCAGCTGCACGGGATAATAGCTTTAGGGCAGGGGCTTCAAATTCAATCTGTTCTTGTCGCAATATAAATTCCATTTGCGAAAAGATCTGATTAGGCAATAATCGTTTTAAATTAAATTGCAGGCAACGCGATAGCACAGTAACCGGTATTTTATGGGGATCCGTGGTCGCCAAGAGGAATTTTACATGTTCGGGAGGTTCTTCAAGTGTTTTTAATAAGGCATTAAAGCTATGACCGGATAACATATGAACTTCATCGATGATATAGACTTTATAGCGGCCCTGGTTTGGGGCATACTGGGCGTTATCAAGAAGGTCTCTGGTGTCTTCAACTTTGGTGCGCGATGCAGCATCAACTTCGATTAAATCCAGGAATCGGCCTTCATCAATATCCCGGCATACATTACACTTTCCACAAGGATTAAAGTCTTGGAGATTTTCACAATTGATAGCTTTCGCCAGGATTCTGGCAATAGTTGTTTTGCCAACGCCTCGTGTGCCGGTAAATAAATAGGCGTGATGAAGTCTATTATGCTGTAAAGCATTAACCAACGACTTGACGACATGATCTTGTCCGACGACTTCGGTGAAATTGTGAGGACGCCATTTTCTGGCGAGAACCTGATAATTCATTGCAGGCTCGAAAAATAAAAGAGGTGTTGGGCGGTAATCGAATCAGCCACATCCCGGCACACGAATCTGCTGCTACCGTTGCTTCCTTCCGGACCTGGCGGGGTTTACAGCGTATCGTTGCGAGAGGACCAAGACGATCACCATTACGCTTTAGCCATACTGGCTAAAAGATGACTATTATCTTCGAAAAGCTAAGATTTTACAAGCTAATTAGATAAATTCAGTTAAAAAATTATAACGAGTGCGCTTTCAGTCAATGGATTAGCCTTTAACGCGGGTGATTTTTAAAACAATAGACAATTCTTTCAGGCGCCGGATGATTTTGGCTAAATGGTTACGGTCTTTAGCGGTGAGGGTGATTAGATCGATACAGACACGATCATCCTGATCAACCACATTGACGTTTTCTATATTAGATCCACATTCAGAAATAGTAGCGGCAATGGTAGCGAGGGAGCCGCGCTGATTCAGTATTTCTATACGAAGTTCTGTAGGGAAGTCACCGGTTACATCTTTGCACCATTCGACGTCAAGCCAATTGGTGTGGTGTTTACTGATCACAGTGCGATTACGGCATTCGTGATGATGGACCACAATACCTTTGCCTGGGTTAAAGTAACCAATGATTAAGTCGCCTGGAATCGGTCTGCAACATTTAGCCAGGGTAATCACCATGCCCTCTGTGCCTTTAATAATCAAAGGTGAATGTTGGGGGGTATGATTGTCATCCAGCTTAATGTTGGCATTAATATCAACTTGAGTCAGTCGTTTGGCAACTAAAAAAGGCATTTTATTGCCTAAGCCAATATCTTCCAGTAATTCATTCATAGATTGAAGCCCCATCACTTTCAGCAATGCCTGTATTCGAGATTCTTCAATATTATCCAGATGAATGTTAAGAGTATGTAATTCTTTTTCCAAGAGTCTTTGCCCTAAGCTAATGGCCTCTTGTTGCTTAAAGTTTTTTAGATGGTTACGGATGCTTGAGCGGGCTTTAACAGTGGTGACATAATTTAGCCAGAGTGCATTTGGTCTGGCCCAGGAGGCTGTAATAATTTCAACGGTCATACCGTTTTCCAGTTTGGTTTGCAAGGGCACCAACTGTTTGTCAATACGCGCAGACACACAGGCATTGCCAATATCGGTATGGACGGCATAGGCAAAATCTATGATGGTTGCACCTCGTGGGATTTTGATGATTCCACCTTTAGGTGTGAACACAAAAACCTCTTCAGGGTATAGATCAATTTTAAGATTATCGATGAACTCAAGAGAATCGCCAGCTGATTTTTGAAGTTCCAGTAAATCTTTTAACCACTCGTTAGCTTGTCTTTGAAATTTTTCGGTTTTATCATCATCGGATTTATACAGCCAGTGAGCAGCAATACCTGACTCTGCCATGCGGTGCATCTCATGAGTTCTGATCTGGATCTCAATGGGTACGCCATAAGGTCCAATAACAATCGTATGTAACGATTGATAGCCGTTGGCTTTGGGTAGGGCAATATAGTCTTTGAACCGGCCTGGAATGGGCTTAAACAAGTTATGAATAACACCTAAAGCGCGGTAGCAGGTATCAACATTGTCACAAAAGATACGGAAAGCATATAAATCAAAAATGGCTGATAAAGATAATTTCTTTTGGTGCATTTTTTGATAGATACTGTAAACATTCTTTTCTCGGCCTGAAACTTCGTAATGAAGAGAGGCTTGCTCCAAGCGATTCTTTATGGTGCTCTCAATGGTAGCGACAATTTTACTGCGGTTACCTCGGGCTTTTTTTATGGCGTTAGTCAGAACATTATAGCGCATGGGATACATCGCTTCGAAACTAAGCTCTTCCAGCTTATGCCGGATTTTACTCATGCCTAGGCGATTAGCAATGGGAGCGTATATATCCAGGGTTTCCCGGGCAATACGACGTTTTTTATCAGCAGGCATGACACCCAAAGTTTGCATATTATGCAAACGATCTGCCAGCTTAACCAGAATGACCCGTAAGTCCTTACCCATTGCAAGAAACATTTTGCGGACATTTTCTGCTTGTGCTTCGGCTCGGGTTTGCGATTTACCATCAATTTTTGTTAGCTTGGTGACACCGTCAACAAGATCGGCGACTTCTGCGCTGAATTGAGTGGCGAGTTCTTTTTTTGTGACTGGGGTATCTTCGATAACATCGTGCAGAATGGCTGCCATGATACCGCTGGGGTCCATGCGCATTTCTGCAAGGGTAATCGCTACTGAAACAGGGTGACAAATGTACGCTTCGCCGCTTTTACGGAATTGACCAGAATGTGCGTCCGCGCCAAATTTATATGCACGGATACATTCATTTACCTGATCTTGATCTAAATAGCTGGACAACGTAGTGCATAAACGTTGAATCAGTTCGTCCTGAAGGCGTTTTGATCCTATGTCGTCAGCTATTTTCGACATATAAGGCTTTAGAACATAGAGGGGGTGTCGTGTGAATCACCAACACGATGCAGTAGATTGATATTTTCAGTTGTGACATGACCAGCAGCAATTTCACGTAAGGCAACAACGGTATCCTTATCTTTTCCACGTGGCAGAAATTCAGTCGCACCATGACTTAATTGGCGCGCTCTTGTGCTAGCCAATAAAACCAGCTTAAAGCGGTTTTCTATATTTTCCAAACAATCTTCAATTGTAACTCTGGCCATTATTAACCCTAAAATAAGTAAAAAGCATTTTGTCTATTGTGAAATAGGCAGATAGTCAATCAAAAGTACAAGGTACAGGAGACAAAGTCAAGCAACAAGATTTATTGATTAACTATTTTAATCAATTCAGATAATACCCCGTTAGAGGGGTATTATCTGTTTAAAGACTCTGTTTCAAATAAATAAGTTATATAATTCTGACTCGATGGCTATTAGCCTCTGGATTTTAAAATGGTAACAGCCGGTAATTCTTTACCTTCTAAAAATTCAAGGAAAGCACCGCCGCCAGTAGACGTATAGGATACTTGATCATTAATGCCGTATTTATCGATAGCCGCTAAGGTGTCACCACCGCCAGCAATTGAGAAGGCACTGCTTTCTGCAATAGCTTGGGATAATGATTGTGTGCCGTGGCTGAATTGCTCTATTTCAAATACACCGACAGGGCCATTCCAGACAATGGTTCCAGCTGATTTTATGATTTCAGCATATTGTTTTGCTGTATCAGGACCAATATCCAGAATCAAATCATCCGCTTCAACGTCTGCAACATTTTTAATAGTGGCTTCTGCTGTTTCAGAGAATTCTTTTGCACAGACTACATCAACTGGGATTGGAATGTCTGATCCAGCTGCTTTTGCTGCAGCTATAAGTCGCAGAGCTTCTTCAATCAGATCGGGTTCATAAAGTGATTTGCCGACTGGAAAACCGGCTGCAGCAATAAACGTATTGGCAATGCCACCACCTACGATTAGTTGGTCTACTTTCTCTGAGAGAGATTTTAAGACTGTTAATTTAGTTGAAACTTTAGATCCGCCTACAATTGCAACTAAGGGTTTGGTAGGCGTTTCAAGTGCTTTGCCTAGCGCATCCAGTTCACTGGCTAATAAAGGGCCTGCACAGGCAATAGGTGCAAATTTAGCGACACTGTGTGTTGATGCTTGCGCTCTGTGGGCAGTACCAAAAGCATCCATAACAAAAATATCACAAAGAGCCGCCATTTTTTCGCCTAAGGCATCATTATTCTTCTCTTCGCCTGCATTAAAGCGGACATTCTCACATAAAACAACTTCACCGGGTGCAATGGTAATACCTTCTAACCAGTCTTTTTCTAGACGGACGGGTTTGCCCAGTAACAACGATAAACGTTCTGCGACTGGTTTTAATGATGAAGCTTCATCATACACACCTTCAGTCGGACGACCCAGATGTGACATAACCATAACAGCTGCACCTGCTTCCAAGGCAAATTCAATGGTTGGAACGCTGGCTTGAATGCGAATATCGCTAGTCACTTGGCCATTTTTTACAGGCACGTTCAGGTCTTGACGAATGAGCACTCGTTTTCCTGATAAATCCAGATCAACCATTCTTTTAATCGACATATATATTCTCTCGGTTTATGTGTGTAGTTTAATTTAGGTGGTTTGGTAAAAATGTAAGTCAGTAAAATATTATAATTACCTAAGGAGGCGGTTATTGTAGCTATTGAGAAGACTTCCATTTGATGGAGCAACCCATGCTTGGCACTTGGTGTGCCGGCCCATGACCGGTTTCGGCGATGAGTTTCATGGCTTCGAATAATTCACGGGTGGTATCGGTAGAAGCCGCTGCATTGCCACTACTGTCCAGACGGCCTCTATACTGTAGTTCGTATTGACTATTATACCCAAAAAAATCAGGTGTGCAGATAGCATTGTACTGTTTTGCAACTTCTTGAGTTTCATCAAATAAATAAGGGAAGCTGAAGTTAAGTTGCTTAGCAAGCTTCTGCATGTTCTCAAATGAGTCTTCTGGATAATCCGAGGGATCATTAGGCATGATGGCTACAGAGCCAATGCCCAGTTTTTTAATTTCGTCCGTATCTCTAACAATGCGCTCTTGAATGGCTTTAACATACGGGCAATGATTGCAGATAAACATCACCAGCAAACCCTTTTCGCCCATCGCTTCAGTTAACGACCAAGAGCGTCCGTCAACACCAGGTAAGTTAAAGTCAATGGCTTTTGTGCCAAAATCACAGACAGGGGTAGTTAATAATGCCATTGTATTAGCTCTATATGGATTTTAATCAGTATTATGTGTTGCTTGTAAGTAGTGTTTTGATTGCATTTCAATCAGTCTTGATACTGTACGTTTGAATTCAAATGCTCCATCACCTTCTGGGTAAAGCTCTAAAGGGCTGACTTCTGCTGTACAGATTAATTTTACTTTATGTTCATAAAGCGCATCAATTAATAGCATAAAGCGTTTTGCCTCATTACGTTTATCGGCTGATAACTGTGGAATATTTGCCATGATGATGAGATTAAAACTTTTGGCAATCTCAATATAATCAATAGAACCTAAGGGTTGGACACAGAGTTCATCAAATGATGCTAACGCAACATCGCCATGAATAGATGATAATAAAACCTCTCTTCCCAAGACCGGCAAAGTACTGGCTTTTATAGAGGCATAATTAGTAAATTCATTATAGCGTTCTTGGATAAAATCGTCAGCCCGTCTATCAATGGGGAAATAGTAAGAGACTTCAAGCGCTTGTAACTTCATCAATCGATAGTCGGTGTTGGTCGCCAGTTCGATGACTTTGGCTTCGTCTTTTAATAGTTGAGTGAATTTTAAGAACTGATCCTTTTGCAAGCCGCCTTGATATAAATCATCCGGATGCCGGTTGGAGGTGATAACAACCAGAGTGTCGAGGTCAAACAGTTTACTAAACAATCGTTCAAGCATCATGGCATCTGCAATATCGGTGACATGAAATTCATCAATACACAGCACCTTCGAAGTAGCTCTTATGTCTTTTGCTAAAGCGGTTATCGCATCGGTGTTGTTGTGCTGTCTCCATTTATGTATAAAAGAATGGGCTTCCAGCATAAAACTATTAAAAGGTACGCGGCGCTTTAGTTCAATTGGACAGGCGTTATAGAACAGAGACATCAGCATCGATTTGCCGCGTCCGACATCACCGTATAGATATAAACTTTGACTTTTTTTAGGTGGGGAGGAAAACAGCTTTTGATGTAATGACTTTTGCAAATGAGCCGATGACAGCATCAAACGATCGATTATCTCTTGCAGTTCCAGTAAGACTTCAAGTTGGGTGTTATCGAATTGAATATGATTCTGGGCGACTTGATGTTTGTAATGTCTTTCAAGCTCTCCGGTTTGCTCTGGGGCTTGATAATCGTATTTATCTTGAAAAAATGATCTTAACATTGATTAATTCTCAGCTGGCCTCTTGGTTTTTTGTTAATCAATTTGTTTAAGTGTGATCCATTATAAATAAGGATTTTAACGACTTTCAACAGTATGATACTCGAAGTAAGGCGCGGTTATTAGTCTACTTGATGTTAATAGTTTGTAAATTTGTAATTTTCTGATTAAATACCCTTTTTTTATCGTTTTGTGGTACCATTTCCAGCTTTGCCACTTTGATTCGGCGTAATTAATTTTATGATTAAACAGCGAACTCTAAAAAATACCATAAGAGCTACAGGCGTTGGGCTGCATACAGGTGATAAAGTGTATTTAACTTTACGGCCGGCTGAGCCTAATACCGGCATTATATTTCGTAGAGTCGATTTAGCTGAACCCGTTTCCATTAAGGCAACACCCAGAAATGTCGGTGAAACAGTGCTTTCAACTACGTTGGTTGTCGGCGATGTAAAAATTTCAACCATCGAACATTTGCTGTCCGCTTTTGCTGGATTGGGCATAGACAACGCTATCATAGATGTGAGTGCGCCTGAAGTGCCTATAATGGACGGCAGTGCAGGACCTTTTGTGTTTTTGTTGCAATCAGCCGGTGTTGAAGAACAAGATTGTCCCAAGCAATATCTAAGAATCAAACGCAGCATTCGCGTTGAAGAAGGTGATAAGTGGGCTTCATTTGATCCCTTTGATGGCTTTAAAGTCACCTTTACCATTGACTTTGAACACCCCGCTTTTGAAGAACATTTAAAAACAGCAACGATGGACTTTTCCTCAACAACGTTTGTTAAAGAAGTCAGTCGAGCCAGAACCTTTGGCTTTATGAAAGACATCGATATGCTAAGAGAAAATAATCTGGCCTTGGGTGGCAGTCTGGATAATGCTATCGTGGTCGATGACAGCAAAATTCTTAATGAAGATGGCCTACGCTGCGCGGATGAATTTGTTAAACATAAAATTCTGGATGCGATCGGAGATCTCTATCTATTGGGACATAGCTTGATTGGTCAATTTACCGGCTATAAATCAGGTCACGGCTTAAATAATAAGTTACTCCTTACGTTACTTGATAATACAGACGCGTGGGAAATTGTTAGCTTTACTGAAGAAGATCAATCACCCATATCTTTTATGCGTTCAGCAGAAGCTCCCCGAGTAGCAGAATAAATGCTAACCAGATACCTCCGGCAATAGCCGGAGGACAAATAAATCTTTCATCATAACATCATCCACTCAATCCTCCTGGTTAACTAACCCAATCAAAGCAATACGGCTTGAGGGACAAGCTTCTCTACGAGGTTGGATATCCCTTTATGTGCGAACGGTTCACAGAAATTAAAGTTTCGCTTGGTTGCAGTTAAAGACTTTGTTGTAATAACAATTCAGGTAAATCTTTGATCGAATCTAGTATCAGATCGGGTTTGATGGAGGATGAATCAGTATAGAGTTGGCGATATTTACCAGTCTTTACCAATATCCCCATTAGTCCAACTTGTTGCCCACCTCCAACGTCTACGTCTATATCATCACCTATGATGGCGACTTCTTCGGGCTTTAACCTCATGTCATCCAACGCAATTTGATAAAAGTTGGCAGAAGGTTTACCAATGATTAGCGCTTTAGAGCTGCTGGCATATTCCAGACCTTCAATAAAGCCACCTATATCCATTTGCAAGCCTTCTTCAGTTTGCCAGAATCGGTTTTTATGAATGGCGATTAGTTTGGCGCCTTGCATGAGGCAACTAAAAACTTCATTGAACAACGGGTAAGACCAGGCTTTACCGATGTCGCCGATTACAATGTAATTTGCTTTGCTATCTGATTGGGGAAAATCAATAAAGTCCTTTTTTACATCATCAGCCAATAGTAAGCGACAAACAGGTGCGGACTGATTTTTAAGATAAAGTAAGGCAGCCTGGGGAGCACTGATAATCTCATTTGCAGAAATAGAAAAGCCAAGTACATTAATTTTCTGTTCTAAGGATGCTAGGGATAGCGTACTGGTATTGGTGATAAATCGACAGGATATTCCGGATTCCCGGATTTTATTAACAGCGTCAATGGCACCCTCGATGACATTCGCTCCAACGTAAAGAACGCCATCTAGGTCAAGCAGAAGTCCTTTAATAGTCCCCAGCGTTTTCATGCGGGTATTTATAACAGGTTTTCTATGGCTGTTGTTAATGACTCCGGTTTAACTAAAGACCCGTAGCGAGCGATAACTTGTCCATCCCGGTTGATCAAGAATTTAGTGAAATTCCATTTAATACAGGTTGATCCTAAAAACCCTTTGGCATTACTCCTAAGATAGCGATAAAGCGGATGGGTTTGTTTGCCATTGACCTCAATTTTTGCGAACATTGGGAAGCTCACCCCATAATTCAGTTGGCAAAAGCTGCCGATATTTTCGGCGTTTCCAGGTTCTTGAGCACCGAACTGATTACAAGGAAACCCCAAGACGACTAGGCCCTGATTCCGATAGCGCTCATATAAATTTTCCAGGCCTTGATATTGAGGGGTGAAACCACAACGACTTGCAGTATTCACGATCAATAAAACCTTGTCTCGATAATCGTCGAGAGAGACCTCGGTGCCATCCAAAAGGTTCGCTTTAAACTGATAAATAGCTGCGCTCATCGTTGGGTTCCATTTGTACGTTAAAGATAGATTAGTTGCTTAGATAGCATTATAAGGCCACATTAATTACATTAGAAAGCATTAAGGGTGAAACCATAAAGCCAATGCCAAAGTTTAATAGTGGTTTATCAGGCAATCAAATGAACCATTGGTTGAAATGAATGCTGGAAATTGGTTTTTTAGAACCCTTTAAGAGTCTGTAAAGTGTTTAACTTCAGGTCTTTAAATTTTTACTTCTTGAATTGTAATGATTTTTAAATATGGCATGAAACTGGCTATACGATAGAGACATTTAAAAATACAACAGAAAGGTTTTAACGATGAATAACAAAACAATCAAAGCTTTGTTTATGGGTATAACAGTCCTCAGTGCTTACAGTACGGCATTTACAACAGTGGCTGCTACGGCACCCGCTGTTCAGGATGATTTAGTTCAGGATGCAGGGAGTTGGGCTCAAGTCGTTGGTGAAGGTAGTCTGAAAGCAGTTGATCCAAAATTAGAAAATGTACGTATCTGGTTAGAAGGGCAGTCTCGTTGGGATCATGACTGGAATCATTGGTATCAAGGTATGGCTCGTGCTGCAATAGGTTACTCACTCTCTGACCGTGCAACAATTTGGGCGGGTTACACTTATTTACCTACCCAACAGATTAGCGCTTCAGGTGTGGTTGCTCCTTATAAGGCACAGCAAGATGTTTGGCCGGCATTCCGCTATGTTTTACCTACCAGCATTGGAACGGTTACTTTCCGAACCATGATTGAAAGTAATTTTATTCCTTACAATAATAATGAAGTGCGTGTACGTCCACGTCAAATGATTCGTTTTTTGCATCCCCTGGAATTTGAACCACGGTTAAGTCTGATTTCTTGGGATGAAGCTTTTGTCAGGGCTAATTCTACTCCGACTGGCGGTCAATCCGGGTTTGATCAAAATCGCTTCTTCGCTGGACTTGGATGGACATTTAATAAAAACTTCCGTGCTGAAGGGGGGTATTTAAATCAATATCTAACCCGAATTAATACGACTCCAGATACTATGCACCACTTAATTATGGGTTCGCTATTTATGAACTGGTAAATAATAAGCGCCCATTTAACTTTCCAAAGGCTAAAGGGGGTTGGGGGTGCTGCCCTGTTTTGATTAATAATCGTCTTTAATTTGTCATGAAAAATTAACGGGATTGTCATTTTCCGTTAACCAATTTGACATTTTTGTTGATTAACCTATCGCATATTTATTTGAGTTAGGTGAGAATCGATGAAAAAAACAGAGACAGTAGCACCCATTAAGGCATTAAAAAAACTCGAATGTTTTTTGGCAGATACAGACGATTTAATTAGGGAAGCACAAGCTTTACGGTATCGTGTTTTTGCTAAGGAAATGGGCGCAAAACTTAAAACTGAATCAGAGGGACTTGATTATGATGAAGTTGATAGTTTCTGTGATCATTTAATTGTTTATGACAATGTAAACCAGAAGATAGTGGGATACACTCGTTTATTAAACCAATTTCAGGCGCAACGATTAGGTCGTTTTTACTCTCAGGATGAGTTTAATCTGGATCAGGTTTTAACTCTTCCTGGGCGCTTCCTGGAAGTCGGTAGAACCTGCGTCGATCCAGATTATCGAGGTGGAGCAGTATTAACGACTCTTTGGTCGGCACTGGTTCAATATGCCTTAGAGGGGCAATATAACTACTTATTAGGGTGTGCGAGTATTACCCCAGGGCCAAGTGGTTTTGCGGTTGATGCGGTTTATCGCAATATTGATCCAAAAAATATTGCACCGTCAACTATTCAAGTGACCCCCAGTATTACAGTCCCTGCTGAGTTAAGGTGTCAGCGTGATGAATCGGGTATTCCTCCCTTATTAAAAGCCTATTTTCGTTTTGGTGCATTGATTTGTGGCGATCCTTATTGGGATAAGGATTTTAATTGCATGGATTTATTTGTATTGTTACCACTGGATCAGTTAAAGGATCGTTACAGCAAGCACTATATTAAAGGTTATCAGGCGACTAATGAAATTGAAAATACGGTTACTTTATAAGCTGACTCAAATCGTTCTTTTATTTTGTTACGGCGTCATAATATCAGCGATTGTATTTCCATTGATTAATCTGTTGAGCTCACTGAATGTAGCTAAAAGAAGCCGTGATGCAATAAAAGTTCATTGGTTAAGGCTGTTTAGCCGGATTTTGAATCTATCAATCACTCAATCGGGTAACTTGCCAGAACAAGGCACTCTTTTAGTAAGCAATCACATTTCCTGGATAGACATTATTGTTATAGGCCAGTTTTTACCGGCCTATTTTGTTGCTAAGAGTGATATTTTAAGTTGGCCCATTATCGGATTTTTATCAAGGCAGGCTGGCACGATCTTTATTCGTAGGGGCGATAAGAAACAAATTAAGCTTATCTCTGAAAAAATAATTTGGGCATTAAAACAGCAGGGTAATGTTATTGCTTTTCCTGAGGGGACAACGACTCAAGGGAATGAGGTTCTTGGTTTTCATGCTTCATTGTTTCAACCGGCACTGCTAGCAAAGGCTAATATTCAGCCGATTGCGCTTGAATATCTAGGTGATTGTAAGCAACTAACCCCCTTTGTCGGGGACGATGATTTTATTCCTCATCTTTTAAAAATGTTAAGTTTGGACAAAATTGAAGTGGGTGTATCTTTTCTCCCAATACTCAAGCCAGTCGGTAAAGATCGGCAAAGGCTGAGTGTCGAGGCGAGAGAGATGATTTCAGAGGTTGTATTAAAGTCTGATATAGGAAGTACTATTGAGTCTGTTCAGGCTTAGCTTAGGGTAATAAAAGGGGGACGGTATTTACTCCACCCCCCCTTTTTTTTATTCCGATGGTATTAATCTTTATCGCGTAATTTCAGTTTATTTTAACAAACTGAAGTCCTCCTTTCCTACCTTGCAAACAGGACAGTGCCAATCATCGGGTATATCTGCCCATAGCGTACCGGGTGCAATACCGGAGTCCTCGTCTCCTTCTGCTTCATCATAAACATGGTCACAAACATCGCATATATATTTCTTAAAATCAGCCATTATTAATCCCTGGTGGTTCGAGTTAAAATTAAGTTTATACTTTGTTAAAAGTTGTCTTGAATGTAACAGTTATCATGAGATTTTCAAGATAATTTTAATCTGTCTGTTTAAAAGGCAAATAAGAACTGGCTTTTTCCCTGTAGTGTTCAATGGCTTTTCGTTCTTCGATGACGAAGTGTTCAACGGCTTTTGAGAACTGGCTATCCTGAATCCAATGTGCAGAATAAGTGGTGATAGGTTCAAAGCCCCGAGCAATTTTATGCTCACCCTGAGCGCCTGAGTCAAATCGTTTCAAGCTCTTTTGAATGCAATATTCAATTCCCTGGTAATAACACGTTTCAAAGTGGAGGCTATGGTATTCGTCATAACACCCCCAATAGCGTCCGTATAAGGTATCAGCGCCAACAAAGCTCAGTGCAACTGCGACAGGATTATCATCTTTAATGGCAAAAACAAGCAATAGTTGCTCACCCATATTAGCCGCTATTTGTTCAAAAAAGGCTAGATTTAAATACGGTTCAGAGCCTTTTTTTAAATAGGTCATGGAGTAAAAATTATAGAATATCTGCCATTGTTTTGGAGTAATCTCTGTGCCTGCAATAGGTAATAATTCGATACCCTGTTCTAATATCCGTTTACGTTCACGCTTGATCATTTTTCGCTTACTACTGCTTAGGGCTAGTAAATAGTCATCAAAATCGTGGTAACCTTTATTAAACCACTGGAACTGAACGCCCTCACGGATGCTTAATTTTAAAGATTCGAGTAATTTTACTTGGGGTAGGGTAGGGAATAAGCAATGCCATGAAGATATATTTTGTTCCTCGGAAAGTTTTTGTATAAAGGTCAGCAATAATTCCGTTATTTTTAAAGAATCAATTTGATCCCGAACAACAATACGAGAGCCTTGGCAAGGTGTAAGAGGAATAGCTGTTAACCATTTAGGATAATAATTGAGTCCATGCTGTTGAAATGCTTGTGCCCATTGATGGTCGAAAATGTATTCACCCCAGGAATGTCCTTTAAGATACAACGGCATTAAAGCGATTAATATTTCATTATCATAAACTAATAAATGCGCAGGTTTCCAGCCAGTTTGATTGCAAACAGAGCCACTTTGCTCAAGAGCCATTAGAAATTCATGTCGGATAAATGGATAATCTGTCCCGGCAAGTTGATTCCAGGCGGCAGGGTCAATTTGTGACATACTTTGAATTTGTTTTATGTTCATTTTTAGTAATAATGACTTAAAAAATCAGGATATCACTATTTATCGATTTATAAAGGCATTAAAGTGTTAATAGGCCTTGAAAGGCTGGGTGGGAACTGATGACAATATTGAGGGTCTTTAGTGACCATCGACAAGTAACGTTAGTCAGATTAATTAAATAAAATCAATAAAAGGTGTTAACAATGCAAAAGAAATCAGTTCTTCTAGCCCTGATAATAGGGTCTACCGCTTCTATGGGTATAGCTGGGACTATTAATAATGGGGTCTGGTCGCCTAGTACTGCCTGTGGTACAGAGCCATTAAGTCCAGCCATTGATTTAAAGACCATAGATAGTTTTAACCAAAGCATTAAGGAAATAAACGAATGGCAGCATAAAGCGAGCAACTACAATACGTGTCTGATTAATGAAGCCAATGCAGACAATGCGCTAATTGCCAAGACAGCTAATGAACAGCAAAGCAGATTTAAAGCTTTAGTAGACAAGATTAAGGTAGAAACAGAAACTGCTAAAGCAGCCTTAGATGAAAAGTCCAGTAAATAACTGGCTAATAATCCTTGAATTAACTAGTCATCCATTTCTATGCAACAAATTCAGCGACCGAAAAGTTACTATCAACACCTTTATGTTCAAGTATTAATAGCCATACTATTAGGTGTTTTGTTAGGACATTTTTATCCTGAAACAGCGATAACGTTGAAGCCTTTGGGCGATGGTTTTATTAAGCTGATCAAAATGATTATTGCGCCTATTATTTTCTGTACCGTAGTTTCAGGCATTGCGGGTATGCAGGATATGGATAAAGTAGGTCGCGTGGGCATAAAAACACTGATTTATTTTGAAGTGGTGAGTACGCTGGCTTTAATTATCGGCTTGATTGTTGTCCATGTTATTAAGCCAGGTGTGGGCATGAATATCGATGTCACCTCATTAGATACTAAAGGGTTGGCAACTTTTACAGAGGGTGCAAAAAGTCAAAGTATTGTAGATTTCCTACTTAATATTATTCCGATTAGCGTGGTTGATGCTTTTGCTAAAGGGGATATATTACAAGTCCTGTTGTTTTCATTGTTATTTGGTTTCTCTCTTGCCGCAATGAAGACAACGGGTAATGAGGTTGTGGTATTTATCACTAAAATATCTCACGCACTATTTGGTGTTGTAGAAACGATTATGAAGCTTGCTCCTTTGGGTGCCTTTGGGGCGATGGCCTTTACAGTAGGAAAGTATGGCATTTCGTCTTTAGCGCCGCTTGCTTCATTAATGGGTAGTTTCTATCTGGCTTGTTTGCTATTTATTTTTGTGGTGTTGGGTCTGATTGCAAAACTGGTAGGATTTAGTTTAATCAAATTCATTATTTATATTAAAGATGAATTGCTGATTGTTTTGGGCACTTCGTCATCGGAATCTGTATTGCCAAGGATAATCACTAAATTAGAGAGTCTGGGTTGTTCTAAATCTGTTGTAGGGCTAGTGATTCCAACGGGTTATTCATTTAATCTGGATGGTACTTCAATCTATCTTTCAATGGCGGCTATATTCGTAGCGCAAGCCACTAATACATCACTTAGTTTGGTTCAGGAGTTAACAATACTCGCGGTATTGCTTTTGACCTCAAAAGGAGCTGCGGGTGTAACAGGGAGTGGGTTTATAACGCTTGCTGCAACGCTTTCGGCGATTCCAACAATTCCAGTAGCTGGGCTTGCTTTAATACTTGGAATTGATCGTTTCATGTCTGAAGTCCGCGCCTTGACTAATCTGATTGGTAATGGTGTTGCTACAGTAGTCGCTGCAAAATGGGAAAAAGAGTTAGATGAAGAAAAAATGCATCAGGAACTTAACCGCATAAAAGAAGGTTAATATGGGTTCAAGTCCGTTAACTAAAATTCGATGTAATCAGTGGCTGGTCTTATGTTGTTAAACTTATAATAGCTGTTAATTGAGTTATTTCTTGGGCAGTAATGAACTGATTTGTTTTTCATCAAGCCCGGTGAGGTCAATAATAGTTTGCATGGGTAAGCCTATTCGAACGGCGTTTTCTATTATTTTTAGCTTTTCCTTCCATTCGCCTTGCTCTAATCCCTGCTCCAGTCCTTGTTGTAGACCTGTCTTTGTAGCAAATTCAATTGAGCTCTTTTGAATATAAATCCAGTCTTTCTTTTTATGCTGAAGCTCTAGCTCTTCTTCGCTAAGATTGGCTTCATTAGCAATACTAAAGGCTTTTTCAAGTTCTTGATTAAGATTCTTCGGAATGTAGTCCAGGTTGCCAGCGTTTTTAATAAAATACAGCCATTTGTCCTGAACACTGTTCAGCTCTTGTTCGGTTTTATTAAACTTGGGGAGTTCGATAAAGATCAGTTCAATGTCATCACTGTATTGAATGAAGTGTTTTTTTTCGAGTAACTTAAACCGGTTAATTAGCTCATCACTGTTTTTAAACAAGATAAAATCAGTGATAGTTAAGGCAATAACAGGATTAAGCAGGTGATAAGCATCGCCTTTCTTTAATTGCAGTGAGTAATTTTTTGCCGCATTGTATAAGACTTGTTTTTCAAAACCTTGATGATTCAGGACTTGCATTTCAATGATGACGCGGGTGTTATCACTGAGTTCAGCTTTCACATCAACAAAGGTGTCTTTCATGCCCTTTAATAATGGGATGCTATACGGGTCAACGATGGTTAAATCAGTAATGGTTTGCTGCTGGTCAAGCTCTATCACTGAATTTAAAAAGCTAATCAGCAAATCTTTCGAACCTTCACTACCAAAGACTTTTTTAAACGCAAAGTCTGTTTTTATATCAAGAAAATTCATTGTGTAGGCCTAAGGTCAACAGTAGTCTGGATTATAACTTTAAAGCTAACCATCCACGGAATAAAATCATACCCGTTGAAAATAAACCCCATGATAGTAGTTATAAGTTTCTGTTTTCTAATCCAGAATTGGTGCGTGACCTCATCATGGGTTTTATCCCAGATGAATGGTTACACTCTTTGGATTATTCTACCCATAGAGTTTCAAAGCCGCATTGATAAATATATGGCACTTCGTACAGTGACCCCACCAGTATCATAGAATTAATCGGCTTATTAAACGACTGGTTAGAAGATCGACCGGATTTAAAGCGCGTGTTTGCTATCTGGATCAGGGCAACATTGAAAAGAAAGAAAAACTACGCTATCGTACTTCCAGAAGTGGATGATTTACAGGAGATTAAAGTTATGTTTGGTGATCGATTAGAACTATGGGCCGAAGGTATTAAGGCTGAGGCAAAAGTTGAGGGTGAAATGCTCATACTACAACGCTTATTAGCCAAGCGCTTTGGCGCTATTCCTGCTGACAAAATTAATTTAATCTCCAATGCCTCAGTTGAAGATATTGAACGTTGGGCTGATCGGGTATTCGATGCTGAACAACTCTCTGATATTTTTA
>CAIPPE010000329.1 GCA_903866825.1 uncultured Methylococcaceae bacterium | reverse complement strand
GTGCATTATTGAAAACTTATCAGCAATCCCCTGAAGTTGATTTTGCTCAGATGGATTTACAATGGGTTGAGCGCCTACAGTCTATAATTTCATTAGCACGTCTTTCTGCTAATTTACTGAGTGTGTTATTAGGAGCTGCAGTATTATTCATTGTCGGAAATTCAGTGCGATTAGAGCTGCACAATCGTCGCGATGAGGTAGTTATTTCAAAATTAGTTGGCGCTACTGATGCTTTTATAGGAAGGCCATTTTTATATACTGGCTTTTGGATAGGTTTTATTTCAGGTGTATTGGCATGGTTCATCGTGGCTACATTGATGCTAATATTAAATAGTTCTGTTGAAGAGTTATCAAGTCTTTATGGTGGGAGCTTTCATTTTCTGTTTTTAAGTTTTTCAGAAACTATTGCATTAATATTCTTATCATCATTTTTGGGAGTATTGGGTTCCTGGGTTGTACTTCTTTTCCAGCTTCAATACGCTAAAGCCAATTAAAAATACCAAATAAAAATTATTAGCACACTTGCTTAGAGAGTGCTAAAATTTATATAAAGTTTTTTTCTTGGAGTTGTCATGAGTAATGCATTAGCTTTACCTGTTAATTTATCTGTTGGAACATTTGATGCGTATTTAAATTTAGTTCGTCAGATGCCTAGATTGACATCTGAACAGGAGCGTGATTTAACGTTAAGATTTAGAGATCATGGTGATTTAGAGGCTGCCCGTAAATTAGTCATGACTAATTTACGTTTTGTAGTGCATGTCGCTAGAGGTTATAGTGGTTACGGCTTGTCAATGCCAGATATTATTCAGGAAGGTAATATTGGATTGATGAAAGCAGTAAAGCGTTTCGATCCTGATATTGGTGTGCGTTTAGTTTCTTTTGCTGTCCATTGGATTAAAGCAGAAATTCATGAGTATGTCATCAAAAACTGGGGCATTGTAAAGATTGCAACGACTAAGGCGCAACGGAAGCTATTTTTTAATCTACGCAAATCAAAACAAGATTTGGGGTGGTTGTCTAATACAGAGGCTTTGGCAATTGCTGAAGATTTAAATGTTGATTTGAGTGATGTCTATGAAATGGAGAAGCGTTTAGGAAGTCACGACATGTCGTTCGATATGCCTGTTGATGAGCCAGCAGAAGAAGGTGTTGCCTATCCAGCAAATTATCTTCAGCAATATGGAGCTGATCCATCTGTAATACTAGAAAACGCAGATTGGGAAGGACATGGGCAAGATTTATTGACAGACGCAATGGCTGAGCTGGATGAGCGAAGTTTTGATATTCTTTCAAGTCGCTGGTTAACCGATAAGAAGGCAACCTTGCATGAGTTGGCTGAGCGGTATAATGTTTCTGCAGAGAGGATTCGTCAGCTTGAACAAAACGCAATGAAAAAACTTAAAGCATCGCTCTCAGTTGACGCTTAATTTAAGTTTGTTGTTGTTAAATAAGGCTCTTAGAAAATAACGTAGAGCCTTATTTGGCTTGTTTTAATGAGTAGAATCTTGATGGCTACTCAGTTATTCTTCATAAGCCGGATTGAGAAGGTTTAATACGGTTTGTGCTTGCTCTGCCGCTTCGTGTCCCAAGCTCGTTAAATAACCACCGTCTTCTTGTGTTACCAGTCCTTTTTTGTATAAGCGCTTTGTTGCTGCGATTGATTCTGGGGCTGCAGTTTTGTGTACTTTTATACCTTCCTGTGTAGTACTTAGGTTATAGCGCACTAGAATATTTATTTCGTCTACAAGTTCTTGTGTATAGGGCATAGTGAATCCTTATAATTTGTCATTTCAATTGTGTATCATAAAGCTATTTCAAATTGACGAGTATCTTTTTCATTGAATATTTATACAGATTGAGCATAAGGTACTGACAGGAAACAAAGTCTTTTTTATTTTTCGAGGTTGTTGAGATTAACGGGTGGTAATGTCAATATCGACGGACCGAGCTATCAGAATCGCAGGACCATGCATCAATGCCACCCGTTAAATTAGCAATATTTTTAAACCCAGATTTAACCAGATAATTGGCTGCTTGTTGGCTACGCATCCCATGATGGCAGATGACGACAATTTCATGGTTTTTATCTAGTTCATCTAATCGGTTTGGGATTTGGTTCAGTGGAATTAGTACGCTATTAGCAATGTTAGCGTAATTAAATTCATGGGGTTCTCGCACATCCAGTAAAAATAAGTTTTCTTTTTGCAGGATTTTATTTTTTAACTCTATTGCAGAAAGTTGTTTTACAAACATTAGGAATCCTTATTCATTAATGAATCGTTCTAGGCGCTTTATGCCAATGGTCAGGTTATCTATAGATGTGGTATAGGAAAAACGTAACATAATATTGGCTTTGTGATGGCCAAAGTCAATTCCTGGTGTTATAGCAACGGCTTTAGATTCTAAAAGGTCAACTGCAAATTGATAGCTATCATCAGTAAATTTTTCACAATTAGCGTAAATGTAAAACGCACCATCAGGTTTGATATCAATTTTAAAGCCTAATTTTATTAACTTATCATATAGAAAATCCCTGCGAGCAGCAAATTCGGTGCGTCTGAATTCCAGTTCGGCGATAGTGTCGACATCAAAAGATGCTAAAGCTGCATATTGTGATTGGGTAGATGTTGAAATATAAATGTTTTGGGCTAATTTTTCAGTGGCTTCAATAAATTCTTCAGGTACTATTAACCAACCAATACGCCACCCGGTCATACCAAAATATTTCGAAAAACTATTAATTACAAAAACATTATCACTGAAGGCTAGCGCCGTTGTAGCAGTTTGATCATAAACCAGGCCGTGATATATTTCGTCTGAAAAAAAGCAGCCACCTAAACTATTAACTGTTTTAATAGTTTGTTCTAATTCTTCAGCGCTTATTAGTGTGCCAGTTGGGTTAGAAGGGGATGCGATTAAAGCCCCTTTTGTAGTTGAACTCCAATGTTTTTTTATTAGATTTGCAGTGAGCTGGTAATTCGTGTTTCCATCGACTGGAATATTTTTGCACTTGGCGCCAAATAATGCGGCAAAATTATTGTTGCAGGGGTAGCATGGATCTGACATCAATAACTCTTCATTTGGATTAAGACTAGTGCCAAATGCTAATAAGAATGCGCCAGAAGCACCAGGCGTTATAAACACTTGTTGCCAGTTTATTGATACGCCATAGCGTGTTTTGTAAAAAGTGGCTATTTTTTGTCTTAAGCCTGGTAAACCAGCAGCAGGAGTGTATTTAACGTTACCCGTTTTTAAGTGTACAATGCCAGCATTGATCACTGTTTGTGGGGTATTAAAGTCAGGTTCTCCGATTTCCATATGGATAACTTCTTTGCCTTGGGACTCTAACTCTTTCGCGCGACGCAATAATTCCATAACATGAAAAGAAGAGATTTCAGAGTTTCGGTGTGCAAGTCGGTCGCGCATAGAGGTATGGTTTACATAGATAAAATTAAATGATACCAATAATACTTGCTAACTGGGTATTATTCTGCTAAAAATGCCAAGTTTTTATTTATCCTGTCTATAGGAGTTAATGGATGACCGATAGTACTAAAGCGACTGCCTCGCCTTTCAGTTTTAAGCCTTATAAAGAAACAGAAGGCGAAGAATATATGAATGAACTTCAATTGAAACATTTTGAAGGAATTCTTAAAAATTGGAAAGCAGAATTAATGCATGAAGTAGATCGTACTGTGCATCATATGCAAGATGATGCCGCTAATTTCCCAGATCCTAATGACCGAGCAACACAAGAATCAGAATTTAGTCTTGAGTTGAGAACGCGTGATCGTGAACGGAAATTAATTAAGAAAATTGATGACTCCCTTAAAGAAATTGAATCGGGGGATTATGGTTTTTGTGAGTCCTGTGGTATAGAGATAGGTATACGCCGACTTGAGGCAAGGCCAACAGCTAGTTTATGTATTGATTGTAAAACACTCGATGAGATTCGGGAAAAACAAATGGGCTAAATTAAGTTTGTTGTGCCTGACGAACAAATTTATATCGGCCGGTTTGCTCCTTCGCCAACCGGCCCTTTGCACTTAGGATCAGTTTTCACCGCCTTAGCGAGTTATTTACAGTCTAGATCGCACAAAGGAAAATGGTTGTTGCGTATTGATGATCTTGATACCCCACGAAATATCAACGGATCGGTTGATAATATATTGCGAACCTTAGACGCCCTAGGCCTACATTGGGATGACAGCGTTGCTTTTCAAAGTAAATCGCTGGATTATTATCATGAAGTTCTTGATAAATTAAACAAAAAAGAACATATCTATCCTTGTCGATGCAGTCGAAAAGATCGAACAGCTCGCTATGGTGGATTCTGCCGTGATAATCATTTTAATCTTGATATTCCACACGCTTATCGTGTTAAAACTGATGACACTGTTATTTCATTTTATGATGAATTGCAGGGGAGTAAGATTTACCCAATTGATGAGCAGGGAGATTTTATTTTGAAAAGAAAAGATCAGATTATTGCTTATCAATTTGCAGTGGTAATTGATGATAACCTACAATCTGTTAATCATGTGGTGAGAGGTTATGATTTGTTAGATTCGACCCCAAGACAAATATTTCTGCAAAAAATGTTAGGGTTTAAATCGCCAATTTATATGCACGTCCCTATTATTATTGATACGGAAGGGTATAAGCTCAGTAAGCAAACCAAAGCATTGGCTATTGATTTGAAAAGACCTCAGGAAGTTATTTTTGACGTGCTAAGATTATTAAAGCAAAGCCCACCAAAGGAGTTTCGGCAAGCAAAAGTAACAGATTTGCTTGCTTGGGCTATAGAGCATTGGGATCCAATGAGTTTAAAAAATTGTAAAGCGATCAATAAATCAGGTTTATAAATGAAAGTTATTTTATCCATTGACCCTGTTAGGTTTCCATTAACGGGTATTGGTCGTTACACATTTGAGCTAGCTAAACACCTAAAGGAAATCAAAGAGATTCAAGAGCTTCTTTTTTTATCTGGATATCATTTTACTCAACTCCCTATTCCAAAAGAAGCGGCGTCAGCTACGAATAGTGGGAAGGTAACAAATAATTTTCGGCAAGCAATTCTTAAGAGTTCGTTAGCTATAGATCTATACAGTCGTATTTCTCCATTGATAAAGCATTACGCCTTAAAGCAATATTCGCAATACTTATTTCATGGCCCAAATTTCTATTTGCCGCCAATTAGTGGACCAAGTGTCTGTACTTTTCATGATTTATCTGTCTTTACTTGGGCGTTTTGTCACCCATCTGAGCGAGTTAGGTATATGAGTAAGGAAATCGAATTAACCCTTAAGAGGGCAGATATGTTGATCACTGATTCCGAATTCATTCGGCAAGAAGTAGCTGCTTATTTTGCTTGGCCAGTAGATAAAATTCGTGCAGTTCCGCTGGCTTGTTCTAATGATTTTCATCCTAGAGGAGTCAATGAGTTAATGCCAGTATTAGCCAGGCAGGGTTTAACATTCCAAGGATACAGCTTATATGTAGGGACGATAGAGCCACGAAAAAACTTAGAAGGGTTATTTGATGCTTATGCTTTGTTGCCATTAGCCACGAGGAAAAAATGGCCGCTGGTATTGATCGGGTTTAAGGGGTGGCGAAGTGAACATTTGCATATACGCATTAAAGCAGCGATATCCGAGGGGTGGGCTCATTATTTGGGGTTTGTTAAAGCCGAGGAGTTACCTTTGTTATATTCAGGCGCACGTATATTTGTGTTTCCTTCCCACTATGAAGGCTTTGGTTTGCCAGTGCTTGAAGCAATGGCTTCTGGAATTCCTGTCGTTTGCTCAAATATCTCAACGCTGAAAGAGGTAGTTGGAAATGCTGCTGCGGTTTGTGAACCCCAAGATGTCGAAACCTTAAGTGAATTGATTAAAATGGCTTTAGAGGATGATAATTGGCGAGCGGAATCAATAATAAATGGATTGATACAGGCCGATGGTTTTAGTTGGCAGCGTTGTGCTGAAGAAACCTTTTCGGTTTATCAAGAATTGATGTAATGAGTCGTAAGCCAAAACGTATACTACATTTTTACCGTACAGCTTTTCCAGATACTATGGGAGGTATTGAACAAGTTATTCACCAACTTGCAGCCGGAACCAGCCATTCAGGGATTGAGGTTGATGTGCTTTCTCTAAGTCCTGACAAAGAGCCAAAATCTGTTGAGATTAATGGTTATTGGTCGCATCGTGCTCACTTAGACTTTCAATTGGCATCAACAGGAGTTTCTTGGTCAGCATTTAGGCAATTTTCACAATTAGCTAAAAAAGCAGATGTTATACATTATCACTTCCCGTGGCCTTTTATGGATGTAGTACATTTTGCTACTGGCATTAAAAAGCCCACGATAGTAACGTATCATTCTGATATTATAAGACAAAAAGAATTGCTTTGTATTTATCGACCATTGATGAATAGATTTCTGAGAAGCGTTGACCATATCGTTGCAACATCGCCTAACTATAGGGCAACAAGCCAAGTGATGGTTAGGTACTCTGATAAAACTAGCATTATTCCAATTGGTTTGGATAAGGCAAGCTATCCACAACCACCCAGAGATCGTTTGGAATATTGGAGAGAGAGATTAGGCGGAAAGTTTTTCTTATTTATTGGAGTCATTCGTTATTACAAAGGCTTACATATTTTATTGCAGGCGTCACAAGGAATTGATTTTCCAATCGTTATAGTCGGAGCAGGACCAATTGAACAGCAATTGAAAGTTGAGGTGGTAAGGCTGGGGCTACAAAAAGTACAATTTTTAGGCTTTTTACCCGATGAAGATAAAGTTGCGCTTTTAACACTCTGCTACAGTGTTATTTTTCCATCACATTTGCGTTCAGAGGCTTTTGGTATTTCCCTTCTAGAAGGTGCAATGTATGGAAAGCCATTGGTCTCAAGTGAGATTGGTACGGGTACTACTTTTATTAATATAGCAAATGAAACTGGCCTAGTTGTGCCCCCTAGTGATCCGATTGCATTGCGAGAAGCCATGCAGTATTTATGGCAACATCCAGAGCAGGCAGCTATGATGGGTAAAAAAGCCGAAGAGCGTTATTGGCGTCTTTTTACAGCTGAACAAATGGTTAATTCGTATGTGGATCTATATAAGAATTTAATGAATCTGATTGATGTCTAACTTTAACATCTGAATATTTTTTGATAGTAAATTATGTAATAATGAGCGGCTAATTTTAGTGGTTTTCAATTTTTAGCAAATGACAAAAACAAATAAATCTGATTTGGAACAGGCTTTAAGCTTATGTAAAGGTGCCTTTATTTGGGCTGCAGTTTTTAGCATGGTCATTAACATATTGCAACTTGTCCCAACTATTTATATGTTGCAATTGTATGATCGAGTGGTTCCAACAGGTAATCGCTCAACCTTACTTATGCTAACTTTAATCATGTTAGTATTGTTTTTAACCTTAGGAGCTTTGGAGTGGGTGCGCTCTCAAATTCTTGTTAGAGTTAGTTCACGATTGGAAACTTTGCTCAATGAAAGGTTATTTAATATTTGTTACAAACAGGCGCTTTATTCGGGTGGGCAACAGGCATCATCTCAAGCATTGGATGATTTAACTTCGTTAAGGCAGTTTTTGACAGGAAATGGCCTTTTTGCTTTCTTTGATGTGCCATGGATGCCAGTTTATATTGCTGTCATGTTTGTTTTTCATCCGTCCTACGGATGGGCGGCTATTGCAGTGGCTATTATACTAATCATTGTTGCGATAATTCAGGAAAGATCAACCGCAAAAATATTGGATGAAGCCAATGCCTTGGCAAATGTAGGGCGCGGGTTAGTTAATAAAAATTTGAGAAACGCTGAAGTTATTGAGTCAATGGGTATGTTGCAGAATATCCAGCGGCGCTGGGTAGAAGGCACCAGACAGGTTCTTGTTTTACAGGCGACAGCTAGCTCACGAGCTGGTCTAGTGAGTGGCTTATCAAAAGTTATTCGTATGTCTTCTCAATCTTTGATTTTGGCGTTAGGCGCGTATTTAGTTATAGAGAATGAAATAACAGGGGGCTTGATGATTGCGGGTTCTATATTGTTAGGACGTGCGCTTGCCCCGATAGATATGATGATAGGATCATGGAAAGGATTTATAGGAGCTCGTGGTCAGTACCATCGGCTTAATGAGTTGTTGCGTCAGGTACCGAATGACGTTGAAAAAATGACATTGCCTGATCCTGATGGTTTTTTTCAGCTTGAAGGTGCTGTAGTCGTGCCGCCTGGTGCAAAAGTGCCGGCCTTGAAAGGCATTACAATGACGATTGCTAAGGGTGATGTCGTAGGTGTTATTGGACCCAGTGGTTCAGGAAAATCAACATTTGCTCGCGCGTTACTAGGTATCTGGCCAACATCAAATGGCAAGGTACGTTTAGATGGAGCTGATGTTTTTACTTGGAATCGCAAAGATTTAGGCCCATTTATTGGTTATTTGCCACAAGATATAGAGCTTTTTGAAGGCACCATTAGTGAAAATATTGCCAGGTTTGGTGATATAGACCCTGAGAAGGTAGTTAACGCTGCTAAAATGGCAGATGTTCACACTATGATTTTACGTTTACCACAAGGATATGATACTCATATAGGTGCTGGTGGGGGGAATCTTTCGGGGGGGCAACGCCAACGAATTGGTCTAGCTAGAGCATTGTATGGTGATCCTGTTATTGTCGTATTGGATGAGCCAAACTCAAATTTAGATGAACAAGGTGAGGTTGCCTTAGGCAATGCTATTAGTAAATTAAAGCAAAAAAAGGCCACGGTCATAGTTATTACTCATCGTAATAATGTCCTGGTTAACGTAGATAAATTACTAATATTGAACGATGGGTTGTTGTCTATCTATGGCCCGAAAGACCAGGTTATTGCTCACCTGCAAAAGCAGCAAGTTGTTGCGACACAAGAAAATCCACCCTCTGAGTCCCCTGCTACTCCTTTAAAATCACCTCTATAATCTCACATGAATAAAAGGCTTGTACAACTAACGACAGAAAACGGTACAACGATTGTTACTGATGACAGCGCAATACGTGTTATAGGAATTATCATCATGGTTGTCACCATTGGGATTCTAGGTGGCTGGGGATATCTGGCGCCAATTGATAGCGCTGCTTTAGCACCAGGTTTTGTTACCGTAAAATCGCATAGAAAAACAATACAACATTTAGACGGAGGAATAGTAAGCAAATTACTTGCAAAAGATGGAGATATTGTAAACGAAGGAGACGTTTTACTGATATTGGATGGTACTGAAGTTAAAGCTCAATTAGAAATACTCCGTGGGCAGCATATAACATTAGAAGCGCAATTAGCCAGACTTGTCGCGGAACGAGATCAGCTAAACCAAATTAAATTTCCTAATGATTTGCAAAATGTTTTAGACGCTCATATATTGGAAGCAAGACAGGGTGAAACACAAATATTTACTGCGAGAAAAAATGCCTATCAAGGTGAAATATCTGTTTTAACTCAAAGGGCCAATCAGCTGATTTCAAAAATTAAAGGTTTAGAAGGACAACGTCGTAGTAAACAGGAATTAATAAAGTCCTATGCCGAAGAGGCTCATGATTTAAAAGAATTATTAGCAGAGGGTTATGCAAATAAGCAAAGGCTCCGTGACATTGAACGCAATTATGAAAACTCTACCGGAGAGGTAGCTTCTTTAACGGCTGAGATCGCAAGTAGTGAGATTCAGATCGGTGAAACAAAATTAGAAATCCTGCAATTACAAAAGAAATTTCAGGAGGAGGTTGCCGCAAAATTGGGTGAAGCTCAATCCCAACTTTATGATGTGGCTCAGCGTTTAGTGGCTACTAACGATAAGGTACTTAGAACAGTCATTAGATCACCGGCTAGTGGAAGGGTCTTAGGATTATCTGTTCATAACATAGGCGGGGTTATTTCACCTGGAAAGCCAATTCTTGATATCGTTCCACAAAAAGAAGAGCTGATAATTGATGCCCAGGTATCACCGTTGGATATAGATAGAGTAAGCGTTGGTTTATTAGCAGAAGTGAGGTTTAGCGCTTTTAAACAGGCTATTACACCAAAGATGCAAGGTAAGGTTATTAATTTATCCGCTGACAGATTAACGGATGAAAAAACAGGGGCTCCCTATTATCAGGCACAAGTTGAATTAACACCTGAGAGTTATGCAAAACTGGGCGATTTAGAGTTAGTTCCTGGTATGCCGGCTGAAGTACTTATCAATACTGGAGAGCGCACGGTTTTTGAGTACTTGATGCAGCCTATTAGTAATGCATTTGCTCGTGCCTTTATTGAAGATTAAAAGCTCTATGAATATAATAAAAAGGCTTATTTTAAGTTTAATACTCATGAAAGCGAGTATAGGTCATTCAGAAGATTTGTTGACAATTTATCAACAAGCTTTAGAGGCTGATCCGAAGTTAAAAACTGCAGCCATGAAAGTCCAGATCGGTACTGCTCAAAAAGGTCAATCTTTGGGGGCCATGTTGCCACAAGTTAGTGGAAATACTAATTGGTCTTTGAATAACCAAAAAACAAATTTATATGGACCAGCCGGCTCAAAAAATTATCAGGGTACTCGCTATACAGTTTCTTTAACACAGACTGTGCTTGATTTTGCAAAGTTTTGGGATTGGCGGCGTGCTCAAGAAGTCGAAAATCAATATTCATTAGAAAACATAGGTGCTCAACATGAGCTGATGTTTAATGTTGTTGAAAAATATTTTAATGTTTTAGAAGCCGAAGACCAGCTAAATTTTACCGAGTCCGAAAAGGAAGCCACCGCCAAACAGCTGGAACAAGTAAAAAAACAATATGATAAGCAACTCATTTTAATCACTGATGTTTATGAAATTGAGGCTAGGCTAGACCAGATAAAGGCTACAGCAATTGAAGCCGAGACCCAGCTTGTAATTGCCAAGGAAAACTTAAAAGAGCTTACCAATAGTGAACCAGAGGGGCTTTTTAAATTACGTGACAATATTGATTTCAAACCATTGGATGGTAAGTTGCAAGATTGGATTGCTGTAGCTAAAAGTGAAAATCCACTTATTGCAGCACAAATTAAAGCCATAGCAGCAGCCAGTGATAATGTAGCTGTACAAAAATCAAGATATTTGCCAGTTGTTGATATGCAATTAAGTTACAACTCTACAAATACGGGTTACCAAAGTATTTCTCTAGGAACTAACTACGACACGCAAGTTGCCGCAATTAATGTCACTGTACCCATTTTTACCGGTGGTACAACGACTAATCGGATGCATGAAGCACAATACAGATTATCTATCAGTCAATACGAAAATGATTCTAAAGTTCGGGCACTAATCAAGGACACTAGTGATGCATTTTTAAGCTCTAATGCCAGTGTTAAGCGAATTAATGCGACTCAAAAAGCATTGGATTCAACTATTAAAGCCAGAGAGTCTTTAGAAAAAGGGTTTCATTTTGGAGACCAAACAATTGGGGATGTCATAATTGCCCAGCAAAATGAATTTAAAGCGAGGCGTGATTTATCTGCAGCAAAATATGCGTACATAAAAAATAAAATACGTTTT
>CAIPPE010000328.1 GCA_903866825.1 uncultured Methylococcaceae bacterium | reverse complement strand
TGTCTATAAATCGATTTAAGAGACAGAATTAACATTGATTTTTGGTTATATCAGGTCTTAGCGTACGTTTTCGTACCACTGGACTTCAGACCCCTAAAAACAGATAAAATCTGATAAAGCAGCTCAATCTGTATACTATGTCCTATTTTTACACGTATCTCGGCTGTACCCGATTATACTCTGTACCGCTTCAATCAGTGTCGTTTTAAACGACAGTTGATGCACTTGGCAAAACTAGGCTTTTATTTTATGTCAAACAACCAACCTGAGTTTCTATACAAGTATCTTCCTTTCAATGATGGTTCGAAGAGCGTCATTTCCCAAAACACGATCAAATACACTTGCCAAAAAGATTTTAATGACCCATTCGACTGTCAGATTCCTGTAAATTTTAAAGCTAACAAGAAAACGATAAGAAAATATTTTTTAGATAAACCACATCTCTTGGGCAGCAGTTTACCACCAGCCAAAAGATTAATAGAGGCCTCGAAGAAGTCTCATGTGCACTTTAGTAGTGTTGATATAAATCAAGAACTATACTTAAGATGATGTTATTTACAAAAAAGGGATTTTTAGTCTGTCTGAGGTCAAAGATGATATTTTAATGTGGTCACATTATGCTGACCATCACAGAGGTTTTTGCGTTGGCTTTCGTTTTTGGCCGACAAATAACAACTATTTTCAATATGCTAGAAAAGTTGAGTATCAAGAAGAACTTCCAAAGCCGCAATTATATGAAGATACGGAGGAGTTTGTAAAAAAAGTTTTTCTGATTAAATCAAAACAGTGGGAGTATGAATGGCTGACCGTAAGGATTGCTTCGTAAATGAGTAACAGGCAGCACAAGAAAAGAAAAAAGGAGGCATTAAATCTTGTTTTGATTTCCGCAATGAGTTTTCTTGTGCTTTTTCTGGGCCAAACGGGCGATTTTTTGACCGCAAGATAAACGCTCGTTTTTCTTGCGGTTGGTATTTAAAAGCCAGTGATGCCAAGGGTTACAGGGTGACTTTACTCATTTACGAAGCAATCCTTACGGTTGGCCGATATGAGCAAGCCGGACCGGATACGTGCTTGTTATCAACATTGCTGTTTGCAGTATGTGAGCAATCAACGGATGTCCAACCAGAGTTTGCGGGAGCGCTTCAAGCTACCCGAATCGAAAACTGCGACTGTTTCACTGGTTATTGGGGCAACTAAAGATGCTGGATTGATTAAAGCCGATGAGTCCGATAGTTTGTCTACCCGTTATGCACGTTACTTACCTTTCTGGGCGTAAGGAGTGCTTTAATGCAAATCTCAGATGCCTTTGCAAAAACAGAAAATAATCTAATAAATCATATTCTTAAGTGCTTTAAAGCAAACCATAGGTTCATATTGAATCGACCAATCCAGCACGGAGCCCTGAAATGACTGAAGTGTCGTTGACTGCCTCCCCGCCCGACTTTGCAGTTGCATGCTCTCGAAATTAAGTTATAATAAAATTGCTTATATTCAGATAAACAGGTAATCGATTTTTATATTTAGTACAAATTATTTAATAAGGAGCAAGATTCATGCAGTTAAATGTCGAGGAGCGCATCCAACTTGCGCGTGAAGCATTGTCAAGCCAAGCTTCATCAAACAAAACTAACGACAACTTACCTAATTGGTACGTTGATAATTGTCAAAATGGACATGAGGACAATCGTAATATGAGTTGTGGAAATTGGTTCAATGGTGTTTGGTTCAATGGTGTTTGGTTCAATGGTGTTTGGTTCAATGGTGTTTAGTTAAATGTGAGCTGATCAAACACTTTGTGACAATCTTATCTAGTTGGTAAAATTTTTTTCGATTATGGACAGCAGGCATCATGCAAAGCCAAGAATCGAACTTGCCATTGTCCAAATTACTTCTTTTTGCAACATTGACTGCTCTTATTGTTACTTAGCTGGGCGAGACCAAAAAAATCACCTGGAACCAAATACGGTTGCAAAAATAGTAGAAAGGCTGTTCGAGTATGGCAATATTGTCTCGCCATTCGAGTGGCAATGGCATGCTGGCGAGCCACTAGCGATAGGCTTGGATCGCTTCATTCGGTGCCAAAATGTATTGGAAAAATCTTTTGCTTATCACAACGTGGTCGTAAATACATCGCTACAAACTAACGGCATTCTCATCAATAAGGCGTGGGCTACGTTCTTCGCCTCTAATAATATTAAAGTAGGTGTTAGTATTGATGGGCCACAGGATTTACATGACGACAAACGCCGTGACCGCGCTGGACGAGGCACTCATTATGCGGCAGTGAGGGGGCTAAGCCATTTACTATCTGCAAATGTCTTTACATCTGCTCTTTGTGTTATTGGCTCTCAGTCGCTAAACCGCGGAGCGGATATTGTGCGATTTTTTGGAGAGGCTGGAATCAAGCAACTGGCCTTCAATTTTGAGGAATGGGAAGGTGAAAATAACTCTGACACATTCGCAAATTACTCTAGTTATGAACTTAGGACAGCAGTTTCTCAATTTGTTCGGGAAGTTGTTGCTGCTCGAAATGAACACTATCCATCCATGCGAATCCGCGAATTTGATAACTTCCAAGTTTATTTACAATGTAAGCCCATTGTGCACAGACAGTTGAGTGATCCTTTTTATTGTCTCACTATCGGTCACCAGGGTGATGTGATGACATTTTCTCCTGAATTAGCTGGAGCCAAACGGGCTGACGGATCGACTTGGTCGTTTGGCAATATATTCGATGATACCCTTATAAAAATACTCGATAGGGTTTTACAAAGCGAGGATTACGATAGCATTAAAATCGGTGTCGAGAAGTGTCGGAAGGATTGTGGTTATTTTTCTTTTTGCGGTGGCGGATCACCTGGTAATAAGTATTTTGAAAACGGATCATTTGCTTCAACAGAGACAAAATACTGCAAAATACGCTATAAATATCTGGTGGATGGTATGCTTGATTTTATCCTTACTGATGACCATGCTCTGAGTTAACTGGTAGGGTCTAACAAAAAAACCATATGGGGGGTACCGCGACCATTAGCTATGACTTATAAAACGATTGATATCTTTGTAGAGAATAGTCCTCTTAGGGTCGCAAATGGAAAGCGCACTGCGGATTTTTCAAAGGCGTGAATTGCCCAAGCAATGTGGCCGACCAGTCCGTTGTGTTCATGGTCGACGTTGCGGCATCATGTGCGAGGTTTTCTGTTGGTGCGACATAAGCACAGCCTGGCGGGACTTTTAGAGCATAGATACGGCTCATCGGTAGTCGCCCAAGATAATGCCGAGCCAATTCGGTCGGGTGGGTTGGGGCATCAGGAAAATAGGTTGCCATGCCTGCCACATCAACGGGTGAGAATAGAAATATACGCGCCTCCTCACCCAAGTTGATGCTAATACGATTGGGTGCCTGAAACCTCTGGGAGATCGGGCTTTGGTACCAGCTGTCAACGTGCAACCCAATAAAAATGTTAGCATCGCGATTAATTGTTGCCGCGAAGAGTCCTGGTAAGTTTTCCTGTAAGCCAAGGAAGCGAATCGATCGGCTCATGATTTGCGAGTTCACCGCCGCGCTAATGGTTGACGCGCATGCTTGGTTTGCAGGCGAATCCGGGATCGACGCTCCTACACGAGTAACAATTTTGCGTATGTCGTCCAATACTGAACGGAAGTCAATTAGGGCGATGAAAGCTCCTGTTTCGATCTGCTGATCAAAAATAGAAGGAGTAACAGCAAGAGGAAAAGAACTTGGTTCCGGCAAAAAAAGTCCGTTAGCATCAAAAATTGTTCCTGAACTATCTAGATTCGAACCTTGCGTAATGCCAACCCAACATTCAAGGATGTCTGCAAGCTGATAACTAGTGTAGTTGAAGAAACGGATACCATATTTATCTGAGATCATTTGCACTCTAATTCCTATTAATGGGATCGGAAATTTTGTATAACTTTACGAATCGGGGTTATTGGGTACTAATAAACAAAAGGCTCTAAAGTTTCATAGAAATTTGCTAAAAACCTTATCCAACAATACTTTCAGCTTGTTTTCAACTTCTCAAAAATAGCCTGTTCTGACGGTGTAATTTTTAGGAGATTTAAACCGGCTGACTTTTTCGTACCAAGAATAAAGAATTTGTCTTAAATATAGACCGACGAGAGTAACGAAAACCCAAGCTATAGGCCAATGGTATCATTAGTTTGTCCGCGTGACTCACATTTGCGATCGCTTATAAAGCCTGTGAAACTTTAGAGCCTTTTGTTTATTATCACCCAACTTTGCAAGATCTATATATCGCCAAACCTTAGTGGAAGTTTCCTTTGCCTGTGGAAAGCACTGATGTTCAAGTTTGTTTTCTTGCGAGTTATCAGTCATGGCGGCGACCAATGCGCTGGATCATCAGCTGCGCCATCTTAAAACCAGCAAGGCGTCTATAGCTCAAAGATAGGACACATGAACGCAAGCAGGTGTCACATCAGTTGGGGCGTGTTTCTTGAGTATGATCTCAACATCCGTATCAAGAGCGAACAGACAGCGGTAAAGGCGGTCAAAGGTGAATCCAGAAAGCCGACCCGTAGCGAGATTTGAAACATCGGGTTGGGTGATGCCAAGCAATTCTGATGCTTCTCTTTGTTTCAAGCCGCGCTCCTCAATCAGTTTATTGATCTGACGTGCGAGTTGAGCTTTGGCAAAACGTTCTTCTCCGTTTGGCAATTCTTCAAAAGGATGTACGGTCCTTGTAATGGAGTTATCGTCACTGTGCGTGATGTTGGTCATAGTGTTCTTTCGCCTTTCTTAAACGCCGTTCGATTAGGTCAATCTCATGCTTAGGGGTCGCTATCCCCTTTTTGCTTTTCTTTTGGAAAGCATGGAGGACATACACAACCTCATGAAATTTCACCGTGTAAATAGCCCTGTAGGTATCACCCAGATAATTGTCCCTGATTTCCAAAACGGAAGCCCCTTGAAATCCTGTCAGGGGTTTGACATTGGCGGCTTTCTCGCCATCCTGCGCCAAATGAAGGGCATACCCCATGACATCCTGCACATCCTCTGGGAAAGCCTTCCAGTCCTCATGGGACGATCCTACCCAAACAACGGGCTTGTTTTTCTGTGTGGTCATTCGTGTTTTATATGATATTTCATATAAATAGTCAACGACAAAAGTTAAACCTCAGCAAAGTTTACGCTGTCCTATAAAATTAACAGGTATTCTTTAGGTTTTGGCAAACCCGCCAAGCAGATGGTCGGGTGCTATGTCCCTTGCGCAGGACAAGAAAAATAACGGCTTTTACCTTTATTTAACGTACCCACTTTTTCTGTATAAAAATAAACAATAGAAAATAGTGGGTACAAACAATCATCTTCCGAAATAATCTAAATAGGAACGGGGGAATTTTTCCTCCGTCCCTTTCAATAATATAAGGTGCCGGAAATTTTTCCGGCACCTATATGGCCTATTAAGGGGGTCTGAAGTCCAGTGGTACGAAAACGTACGCTAAGACCTGATATAACCAAAAATCAATGTTAATTCTGTCTCTTAAATCGATTTATAGACAGGTTGTCTATAAATACGGTGAAAAACGATTTAGTAGACATGGTTTTTTAGTGCAATTTCTATGTCCATAAACTTGTGATATTTTAGACACTTATCAAATTATTCGACTTACTTTAGACGCTAACGTACGTTTTCGTACCACTGGACTTCAGACCCCCAAAATAGCTGGGTATTTCGGGTTAAAACAAGAGCAGTGATTTTCTGCTTTTGTTTTTTAAAAGCTGCAGAGCCGCCTTGGAGGTGTAAACCTAATCAGCATGGCTGTTTATGCTGTTTGGGTTTATGCCGAGTTAAACTGGCTTCAAATAATCAATTACTCTTAATTTCAAATAAATAAATGAGGATATAATTATTTACTCAAAAGCTCAAATGAGTAAATACATAAATACTCATTGCCTAATAATTCACTTTAGACCTTTTTTAACCTCTGCTAACATCTTTTTACGATCAAGCACTTGTTCAAAGGTTTCACCTGGTTTGGCAAAATCAGCTAATGAAGTTCCTGTTAAACGAGCAATAACAGCGGCCTTGGTTTCACCCGGTTTGGCTTGCCGATTAATCTCTTCATCCGTTAATTGTTTGTGTGGTTTCGGTGCATCCTTTAAACCAAATTCAAAGTTAAAATGTGTAATAGTTCTTCCTGTTTTACGTTGTTCATACCTTACCCAGAAATTCGAATACTGATTAATTTCTCTGATAGCAGGATCGATTACCCGTTTTTTTAAATCAACAACACGGCTGTATTTATCATCAACCTGAAACTGACGTTTAAACCAATCCACTTCAATTTCACGTTGTCCGATAGAGATCCATTGCACTAATAATTCGTACAAACGAATGGAGTAAACACTTTCAAAACTGGCAACATGCGCTAGTTTGTACTGAGTAAACTCACGGGATAATTGAGACAAATAAGGGATAATATCAACGGCAAAACAAAGCACCACCTTACCTTCACCAGGCATGTAATCAATGCTACTAATCCAGCGTGTTTTTCGTTGCGTTATTTTTGGATTATCGGGTTCAGGATCGTCAATGATGACACTACGTTCATACAATTTTTCTGATGCAATTTTAAGATCACGATACATACTTGATCGATTTTCGATACCCACCAAATCAGAAATTCCTGCGGCAGTGACTTCAAACCGATAACTCTCAGTCAAAACAGCTGTTGAATCAATTTGAGCAATGCAACACAGTAAAACGCGTTGTTCAGCCAGGGAAAGCATGTAACTGGCTTCAACAACTTTATTGGATTTAACAACGGTTAGACTATTGGAATTATTATCCATAATAATATGACGACAAATGTGTAATGATGTCTAACTATACACTCTCATTTTATACAATACAACGACAAATAATATAAAAGTCGTTGTATGCGATCAATTTGTCGTCATATGCAATCAATCTGTCGTTGTTTAACGATCAATTTGTCGTCATATAACGATCAATCTGTCGTCATATGTCCTCTGTAGGCCTTGATATACGTGGCCTGCAGTGCTCTTAAAAAAGGAAAAAAGAAAAAAGAAAAAAAGGGGGTGGTTGACGATCAATTTGTCGTCATATCACACAAACCCAGTAATTTTCTCCTTGAATAATTCTTAAAATATGCACAATTACAAAGCGTTATGGAATTAATTCTTAATTCACTTCATTTTTGTCCAATGATTTGTAAACAGCTAACTGACCTTCTAAATTCGAAACCTTTTTCTCGCTTTCCAGTACTGCGGTATTAATTTCTGCTTCTTTTTGTTTCAGGAGATCTTGACAGTTTTGTTGTAATAACTGCTTTTCTTCGAGAAGATTTTTGTTGTTCTCTTCAAGAGCGGTTATTTTTGTGATCAAGGCCTTAAGTTCATCTTGTAAGCGTTCATTATCTTTCGATAAACCGACATTAACTTTTTCAACTTCGATTAATTTAGACGTAACTTGCAAGTAATCAGCCTGTTTTTGTTCGACTTCAATCTTAATCGATTCTAAAGTGTCTTCTAAACGTTCATTTTTGAGTGCTTGTGCCTCGGAAAACTTAAAGGCTTCCTCTACCTTAGCCTGGTTATTCAATTCGGCCTGCTTGAGGGCTTCACGTTGGATTTCTAATTCTTCATCTGCCAGACCTTTGGCCACTGTCCATAATTTCTTGATTAAGTTTTCACCGTCTTTGGTTAATTCTGCCGGAAGCTCTACAACAACAGGTAATGCGCTAACACCTAATACCTTTGCATCGTCTGAGGCGTTCCAAGTGTTTAAATGTTTTGAGATAGTGGTCAAGCTACCACGGCCTAATCGGTTAAGCAGGGTCAGGGCCGTCGGACGTTCGCCCTGTGCGGCGATTTCTGAGCAAGCGGTATGGATGTCTTCTTCGGTGAGTCTTTGTGCCATGAGCGTGAAATCCTGATAGGTTGGGTGTGAAGGCTAGTATAACACGCTTTCCTATCTTTTATATTATGTAATTACTGTAATTATGATAATTACGTAATATTTATTGTTTATTATTACAGTTCGGTGAGTAATGTGACTGAATAGTCATTATTTTATAAGATTAAATGCCTGTTTTTATCGTATCTTTTTTGATACACTTAACGAATGGAACCTATACTTTCTGTAAAATTTTATGCGTCTGAAACAGGTAACGAACCCGTTAGAGACTGGTTGAAAGAGCTGTCTGCGCAGGATAGGAAAACGATTGGCGAGGATATTAAAACGGTGCAGTTTGGTTGGCCTCTCGGCATGCCTTTAGTCGATCATATTGAAGGCGATATTTGGGAAGTCAGAATCAAGCTTGATAATCGAATTGCTCGTGTTCTGTTCGTAATTGTAAATAAGACTATGATTCTGCTACATGGCTTTATTAAGAAAAATCAAAAAACGCCGAAGCCAGAGCTTGATTTGGCAAAACAACGATTGAAAGCATTACGGGGTAAGAAATGAATAGTCAAAATGAAACCAATCCACATATTGGCAGTGACTTCGACGACTTTCTGAGCGAGGAAGCGATTCTTGAAGAAGTAACCGCTGTTGCCACTAAGCGGGTTATTGCCTGGCAAATTTCTGAAGGTATGTCTTCGCTTAAGCTGAGTAAAACAGAAATGGCAAAAAAATGCACACTAGTCGGGCATCGCTTAATAGGTTGCTAGATGAAGAAGACACCAGTTTAACTCTTACAACTTTAGTCAGTGCTGCTGCGGCACTTGGTAAAAAAGTGAGAATAGAGCTTGAACCTGTTTGAGTTTTGTTTGATGATGCTGCAGAGGTAGGTAAGTCGAGCGTTTGAATAACGAGTAAAAACTCAAATAAGTTTTTACTTAAATGAGTATTTACTTAAAAATTCATTTATTGGTTTTATGACTGGTTTTTCAAGTACTCTTCAAAGACTTTAATGGCTAATGTATTTAGTTTTATACCTTCTTTGATCGCCTGGATTTTGATGGCACTGTGTAATGATTCGGGTATATCAACATTAAAGCGTTGCAGCTTAACTTTTGGAGACGTTTCATTATCGACTTCTTGCACTGCAGCAATCGCGCGTTCTTTTTGTGTTTGAAGTGTGGTTGGTTTACCTGCTTTTAAAACCATTATAAAAATTCCTTTAGTTCTTTCGCTATTGCGCGAATTTCATTTGAAGCGTCTTCTTTGGTATCGTTTGATAATACGGTCGATCCGGTTGCTGCACTTTTTGCATAGACGACACGTTGAGTGGTGTAGTGCTTAAAGACGGGTAAATCATAACCTTCTAAGGCTTCTCTGATTTCTTTACCGAGTTGCGTATTTTTTATGACTCTTGAAATAATAAAAGCAGCCTTAGGTTTTCCGTTAGTGATTTCTTGGCGAGCTTTAATGATTTCAACTAAATCTTCACAGGCCCAAATATCATATGGCGATGGTTGAACCGGGATTAAAACCATGTCCGCGCATTTGATTGCGGCAATGGCTAAATCGGCAATTTGTGGGGCCCCATCAATAATTATAAAATCATGATTATCGACGACGGATTGAATATCTTTGGCTAAAGTGGCTCGATCCATCCCGACGACTTTAACGATGGCTCCGTCACTGGCTGCGTTCCAGTCTCTGGCACTGCCTTGGGGATCCGAGTCAACTAAGAGCACCTTATGACCATCCATTTGTAAGGCATGAGCAAGGTTAGTTGCTATGGTGGTTTTCCCCGCCCCACCCTTTTGATTAAGCACTGCTACAATTTTACTCATTTACTTAAATACTCTTTAATTTAAAATGTCATTTGAGTATAACATTATTTGAGTAAATGAACTAATACGTATTATTTCAAATGAGTAAAAAATTAAAAGGGTATTTAATCATTTATTCTTTTATAAAAATGATCTTTTAAGTTTAATTTCATTTGAGTAAATGAGTAAAATAGTGATAATGTTTGAAAAAAAAACATCATCAAGCGCTTTAAAGCGACATTAAACTGTCATTTTTCTAATTTACAATTGTACATTTTTAGTATTGTCGTTTTTCTATACAATTTAACTACGAGCCTTTATTTATAATGGCTTAGAGTAATAAATGCATAAAAAAGCACAGTGTTATCCACAACTGATGTGGATAACTGAAGTTATCCTGCTTTATGAACCCTGATTATTGTTATGCTTACTGAGTAAATGCCCCTATACTCGAAGCAATCAACAATTTCATCAATTTATAACCCTCTATGAGTAAACTATTCTTAGCCTTAATGCTATCTATCGTGAGTATCAACGTAATGGCTGAATGGATAAAGGTGGGTAACTCTGCTGATTTAGATGTTTATATTGATAATAGATCCATCAAAGAATCCGGTGATACTAAGCAAATGTGGGTGTTATATGATTTTAATGTGGTACAGGGAACTGATGAAAATCAGTATTTATCGTTTAAATCACTGAATCAATATAAATGCCATGCTAAAACTACAAAAATGTTAGTCTCCACAACTTATGACGGGCATGCAACAACGGGCAAGGTAGTTGATCTTTTTAATGGTAACGCTAAGCACATACCGATACCCGAACAAAGTATTGCAAATAGTTTATTGCACTTGGCGTGCAATAAATAAGTAGGAAGTGTTTTAATCTGTCATTTGTTTAAAATAACCCTTAATGTTGCCGATTTGGTGAAGCTAAACAATGTCATTTATAACATAAGCAATCTGTCGGAGATTCAATTACATCACATGATGTGGGATGTAATTTTACACCATCACCAAAAGATTCTCCTTGGCCTGTAGCTATACATCCCGTATAGTCCTTTTCATAGCAATATTTTGCACAACTTTTAGAGTTATCTTTTTTGGGGATTAAGTATAGAAAAGCTGCCCCGCTAGGTAATTTTGCAGGTTCCCCGGGCGGTCCCTGTTCACCTCTTAAACCAGCGTCTTTAATTGCTTTAGCGATTTCCTCGATTGTTGGTTTAGGCCCTGGCGGTCCCTGTTCACCTTTCAAAAGGTAATTTTGGCCGAGTATGAGAGATAAAATTCCAAGACCAGCACAAATAAGCATTCTTATATATAATCGGTTAAATATATCTTGTTCTATTTCCTTCTTTTCATCGGTTGTCATTTATAATATCCTTTCAATAACTTAGCTTTATTTTATTAGTAAGAAAAACATTGCAAAAACAGTAATCATAACCGCATCTTTTCAGAAATTTTCTCATAAAAGTTACAATAACGAAACACACCAACAAGAAAAATTTTAAGGATTATTTTACTAAGTTTCGGCATTGAAAAGATTCATACCATGGCAAAATATTGCAATTCTGGTTTTTCAGAATAGCATCAACATTGGGCGGTCATTCCATTGCGCGGTGACTTCCCTATTTGGGCGATTTTAAATAAACAACAGAATTGTTTTATATGTTTTTTAGTAAAATTTCAACTGAAGTGGCTTTGAACTACTGTTTAATTTCCCTAAAAATGACAGTTTTTCATAGTTAAAATTAGAAGGCGGATAATTGACATTAGGCATTGTCGGCTGTTGGTTTTCGTAAAATCTTATAGGACTTTGGTGTTGTTTGTTTAAATGTACCCTCTGTTTAATTAAACACTTATATTTTATTGAATCTATCAAGTAATGTTTTTTATCAGATTCGCTATATAGTGGTCAATCAAGTGATGATCGATACAAGAGGGTAGGAGTGCTATTTTCTGGTCTAAATCACCTTTGATTCTTTCCAGAAATTCAGACCAGTAACTGATGTCATCGTGAAGTTTACCCTTTGCATCAAAGAATTTTAGGATACCGCTTTGCTGATATTGGTTAAAGCGATCGGGTATGCGGGTAACAATGTCGTTATCATTTACAAGTCTAAAATATCGGTCTTTGATCTTTAATTCCAAAGCCGTTACAAAATCGATGTCACCGACTCTGGGTTGTCCAAAGGTGTATAAACCGTTTAGTTTCCATTGCCGAATTGGGTCTACAAAATAAGTTAAGCGTTCGGCAGCGAGTACTGCCAAGGCTCCACCTAAACTGTGGCCAGTTATCCAGATGGATTGGCCAGTCGTCTGAATAGCGACCAGGATTTGAATAATTTGATCCCATACAGAATCCAGAGCACGATTAAAACCGGCATGAACCCGGCCATGGGTTATTCGGGTAAAACTAATACCGGCATTAATAATCCAGTCTCCAAAATCTTTTGTGCCTCTAAATGAAATGACGATATTGTCTTTGTCATAAGCTATGAATAGTTGGGTATCGGTTGGGTTGTTGTTGATAAAGATAGTTTTAATGCCTTGTGACTTAATGGTACTGGTAATGGTTTGTTGTGATTGATAGGCCAGTTTTGAGGCTAAGGCCATGAGGTAGGCATTGTTTATACTGAAGGTGGTGTCGTTTGTTGCCAGGCTGAAATTTTTCATTGGATGGTCTCGCTAGATAACTCGGTTTGTTTTGTTTCGTTTGCGTGCTGGGGTTTTGCGCGTAGCGCAAACACCCGACCACTGAACGTGCCTGCGCGTCAGCGCCTCTACCCCGCGACCACCCGAAAAAAAAACCCATTACGGCCAACACGGAGTAAAGCCACTCAACATTGAGCCATCACTGAAAGTGCCCGAACTGAGGAAGGGTTTTTTATGGCGGGTGGGGGAGGCGGGGGGTGATGCGTAAGCAGCACATGGCCCGCTGCCTTGCAGGGCCGTGGGCGGCGAGAGCAAGCCCACTGTTACACTCAGATGATGCTTAAAATGAACTATGCGGTGTTGTTCGCTCAGAGGTGCTGAACTCTGATTCTCTAGGATCACGCTATGATTTTTTTCCGAGAACTTTTTCAGGGTTCAACGAAACTAAACCACAAATCATCTGGATACTTGTCTAACTTGTTATATTCAATATCTGTAAATCGATAATCCAGATCAAAATAAGTGCCGTGCGGATAAGCCTGTTTCCATTCCATCCATTGATTAACGGTTAAACCGTCATAGGCATAGATTGAATTATCACTAAACTGCACGACGACTCTACTATTTACTAAATCATAACCGCCTCTCAAAAAGCAGTTTTTGCGGTCCTTTGTCATCATTTATGTGTACTTGCTCAATTAACGGGTCCTATACTGAATTTTTCATCTACCCATTCTTAAGGGCATATTGTTTATGATTAATAGTCGCAAAATATCTGATCTACATCCCAATGTTGCTAACCAATGCAAAGCGTTTATCGAAGGCTGCAAAGCGGTCGGTATTGATATTATTATCACGTCTACCTTCAGGGATAATGCTACTCAAGCCATGTTATACGCCCAGGGACGTACCACTGCCGGCCCTAAAGTCACGAATGCCAATGGGGGGCAATCGGCCCATAATTACAGGTTAGCCTTTGATTTTTGCCCTATCGTGAATGGCAAGGCCGTCTGGAATAATCTGGTCTTATTCAAACGCTGTGGGGTTGTTGCTGAATCTGTCGGTTTGGAGTGGGCGGGTAACTGGAAGAGCTTTCCAGAACTCGCTCATTGTCAGGATCTACAAGGCCATACACTGCACTGGTACATGGACTATCCCTCACAAAAACTAGCTTGATTGTGTTGATGTTCACGATTATTTAACGCCTTCTACGGCACCTTTAGCCAGACCTTCCATGAGCATTTGTAGGCCTTGATTGGCCTGCTTCATGCCGTTAGTCTGATTCTCTGAGTATTTACCAATGATGAATTTTCTCTCGCCATTGGGTATCACGCTTGCACTGAAGTCTTGCAAGGCTTTATCTGAGCCTAAGGTGTAGATATTGACCTTTGTTGATCCATCACTTTTTCCCTCGTAATCAACGATTGCACAACTACACAGAAATAAGCAGATTATTAGTATCTTCATTGACTTTCCTTCGATAATTAACAGCTTCAAGGTTGTTTTTTGATTGTTTTTAGCTTGTTTTTCGACATCTCCAAATTACCATGCGCGGATTAATGGGCCGCTTTCGCTTCTTCTCTCTGTTCACGTTCAGGTCACTTTGTACTGAGCCGCTTTCGCTTTTGCACTATGATTCTGCGTTAAAAAAAAACCCCAGCGTTTTAAGGAAGGGGTTTTTTAAACTAACCAACGGGGCTTTTTATTGGTCTGTTTTAGGGTTTAACATTTTTGTTACGCATACACAGGGGGAACGGCACCGGGTAAGTCGGCCAGGCCCAATAAACTCAGGCCATATTGCAGGATAAAAAACACTTCGCCGTCAGTGATCGGTACGCCTGCTCCACCGCCTTCGACGGTTTGGAAAACATCACTGATTAACGGGGTGACTGCGTTAGTTGCTTCAACCCACGCGGCTTTCTGCGGTGCGGTGAGTAAGGTATAAGCGGCTTGTGCGGCGTTGTACGTTAAACCACCTTGGCCTATTACAGTCTGAGTTAAAAAGCCATTCCAGGCATAACCGCCGGGAGTGACTGCTTTAATGCGGACTTTGTCGGTTTCTGTGGCGAGCGGGGCTTTCATTCCTGTGGCATTAACCCATGCCTGCAAAGCTCCAGTGACGCGGGTTCTATTACGTGCGTCCTCTTGACCTTGGCTGTTGGGGTTGGCTGGAATGACCAACTGTCTTACCACATTGCGTCCTTTCCACTTTGAAAAGACTAATGTACCTCCAAATTTACCGGATGCGTCCATTGACATCAACGGGCCTGTTACTTTTGCCATTTTGCCACCTCCAAGGTGTAATTTATTAAGTGAATCCAGTGTAAACCCTCTGTTCGTTGGCATGTCAAGTTAAGTTATTGATTTGTTAGTATCTAGGCCATAATTGGCCGGTGGTGATGGGGTTTTGGTTAATTCCCGTGGGTATTGGGCTGGCTATGATCTTTCTGGGGGTGCATTGGTTGTAGTTTAATAATGCCTGACAGGGTTTTATAAGGCTGATAGTGGGGCGAAGGGTGGTGGCATTTCTAATCAGGCTATAAGTGCGTTTAGTTTTTTGATTTTCGCTGCTATTGACTGTTCTATAAATTCCCACACCTTTTCGGCAGATCGTCACCTGAAAGGGTGAGGTGTTATTCCATCCGAAACCGGTACTTGTAGTCATTAGTCATATCTCAATAAAAGGCGGGTGTTAGCGTCCACACAGCCGCTTGAAGCCCCTCTTAAGGTGTTGATATAGGGGCCACAATGTTTGAATTTAATATCCGTTGCGTTGATGGTTAACACGGGTTCGGCAAAACTGCCGTAATCGTTTGAATTACAAAAAGCGATATTTGTGCCTGGGGGTTCGCTCGGTCCCAAACAGGGGATTCTTAAGCCTTGCGGTACTACATTGCTGTAAGCGGCGGGGTTGTTTGTCGATAAGATGAATTGAAAACCGGTTTCCTTAACGGGAATGATGCCAAGGAAAGGAGCGCATAAACTGGCGTGTCCACTACTGCTTAAGCCATAATCAATTAATACGCCGGTGTCGGTATCAACTAGGTTTGTGTCTTTTCTTCTCTCAAAACTAAACCAGAAACTCATACTGTTTAAACTGGTAAACAGGGCAAAACAAACCCGATTACTTGCACCACTCGCAAAACAGTTATGAGTCGTTAAGATATCATATGCAGAATTTACTAATAGGGTTCTGGCTAATAACACGACGCCATTAATGGTTCCGCCTAAAGTGTAACCAGTGCCTATTGTTATCCATAGCCCAGGAAGTGAAACACTTGAAGGGCAACCAAATTCGATTTTGAAATAAACAGGGGTTAATGCATCATTGGTTTTATATATTTTGTACCCTAAACTTGTGCCTGCTGGTGAGGGTACAATTAAGGTCGTTAAATCAACCTGTGATGCATCGACGACATTCACGAAGCCCAGCATGAAAGCACTATGAACAAATGCTGCCCATGCCCTGATAAATACGGTGGTGGTGTTTGACGCGACTAAGCTGTTATTAAATAAATTGGCCATTAACTTTCTTTCCTTAAAAATATGAGCGTAACGGTGATGGCGATTGTGCTGCCGTTGTTGGTGATGCTGTAATAAATATTTTCTGTCGGCGGGGTATCCATGTTGGAACCCAAGGCGTGCGGGTCCAGATTTTGCACGTTGTTGATTGGATTATTGATGTCTACGATCAGACCTGAACCGCTAACTGGAATTTGATTAACAGGCCTCAATATATCAGCCATTTGTGCGTCAATCGTTGAGTATAATCGTAGTCTTCCGGGACTCGATAACACTACCTGTAGTAGTTCAAACGTGTTTGCCATACTAATTGTGCCAATTCGTATGCAATTACCTAGAATGGGTTCCGTTGTGAAATAAGTTGACTCACGCGCTCTTGTGTCTGAACCGGTTTGACCGGTTAAGCCTTGATCACCTTGCCCTCCTTTTTCACCGTCATGACCATCATGGCCGTCATTTCCATTGGTGCCAGGTTCGCCTTTAAATTCGGTTGCGGCTATTCTTCGGGTGCCTTCTGTGCCTTCAATAATGAGGTTATCCGTGGTTACCACGGGACGATCTAACAAGGGTAACTCGTTGATGTGTGGCATGGCCGCGATTAATCTGTTTGCAAGGGTTTGTTAAAGTTGTCCAGCAGAGTCAGGTTATCGCTGGTAAGCAGGTTATCCGTGGGTTGTTTTTGTTTCTTTAATCCCAGTGAGACATAAAGATTCCAGCCGTTCATCGTTCCCAATGTAGCCGCCTGATTATTGTAGCTTTGCTTGGAGTCTGGACTTAAGGCATGCCAACCATCGCGGACTACTTTAAAGCGTGCCCGTTGTGCCGTCTGTGCAGGTGAGGGCTTGCCCTGGTTTTGTTTACTGGGGGTGAGGGGTTTATAAACTTGTGTACCCCAATGACCGGAACGGTATTGCAGATTTCCATTAGCCAGGTTGCCACTGGCTGTATTTGAGAATAATGGGCCGGTTACTTTTGCCATGCTTAATACTCGGTTAACGGGTGTTGTTTGCAATACCAACTGATAAACAGGTTATAACCTGTTAGATATTTTCCTATGGCATCCTCTGAAAAGATAAATTTTTGTTCAGTGTCTAATGTTTTCCATGCGGCGGTGGCTGCGCTTAAGCGTGCTCTGCATTGCAGTTGACTAAGGCTTTTTTTGTCGGTTCTGGGTGGTTCGACTCTGAGTTGCAAGCCCATTTTGCCCTGATCTTCGAGGTTGCCTAAACCTTTTCTGACTTGCTGGTAAACCATCTTGAAGGCTTTACCCGTGAACGGATCGTAACCTTGATGTATTTTTCCTGTGACTCGTTTACTTATTTTGTGAAGGTCTGGTTTCATAAATTAACTAATGGATGAGTGATTAACCAGGACCGCCAAAAATCGCCCCATGATTCTCTGTCGTGCGGATCGATGGCAAGCCATGCGGCTCTGGCTGCTTTAAAGCAGGCTCTTAAGGCCAGTTGTTTTGATGTTTTACGGTCAACGGGTTGAGTGATGACCATGAATTGTGCCCCGTGTTTTCCCATTCTGAACGTGCCAATATCGGCTATTTTTCCAGTGGCTGAGTCGCTAAACAGTGGCCTTGTAATTCTAACCATTGGGGCTTTTTGCTACATAAATTGTTAAGTCTTCATGGTGGGTAACTCTGACATTATCGTTTCGAGCTGAGTACACGCCACGGCTGGGCGGGGTGGTGATGATTACGCCTAGCTGGTTGGCCGGTGTGAGAATACTTTCGGCACGATTGACGCGAGCATCACGCAGGATCTGAATAGTGTTGGTGCATTGCCAATAATCATTGCTGGTATTGGTTAAATCCATGGGATAAATATCGCCTTTGTTCCATTTTGTCATCAAATAATTAACAATCGGGGCTATCGTTCCGGCCTCATGAAAAAAGTATGGCCACAAGCCTCTGGCAAACCAGATACTGTTGCCTCTGAAGGTCGCGGTGGCGGTCACTTGGCTGTCTAAGCCCATGAGTACGGGGCGTTTATCATCCTTTGTGATGATCACCGGCAACTCATAAATTAATCGACGTTGAGCAAACCAGCTATCACGCCATATTTGATCAATCACCGTACCTTGCCATCCTGGAGCCGGGAAGGTGAGCGTGCCATTGTCTAAGGGCGTGTCATAAAAAACACTCCAGCGCGTGTAAACACAATTACTCTGGATGCGCAGCGGGTCGTTGTATTGGTCATTGACCGGTCGCTCATAAGCCTCAATCTCTGGAAAACCGCGTTCTGTGCGGTCGCGTATCGGCGTTAAGGTGTACCAGTAGTGGGGATCAAACACATTCGCCTTTATTTCGCTGAGTCTGTCTGAATAAAACTGACTACCAAAATGGGGGTTCCATTGATCGACTAACCAACTGGCTGTTGCGAGTTGGACTCTTAACAATTCATTGGTTTGTGGTGGTTTTAAAGCCTGTCGGGTGCTGGGTTTTATGCCCATAGTCATGCCTGTTTTTTGGTATTTTTTGGGCGTGGTTAATAGGCCACAATAATCAGCCAATAAACTCGGGGGTATCGACTGGCTTTTTATCTTAGCCATACATCCGCCACAAAGGGCACGGCGACACGCCAACGTTCCCAAAATTGTCGGTAAATACGCTGCGCAAGGGCTTCTGATTCAATGGCTAAGGACGTATCAAAATTACTTACAGCACTGGCTTTTGAAATATTGTGCGAACCGATAACGCTCAGGTGTTTGTCTAACAAGAGGACTTTTTCGTGTAATGTTTTATTCGAAGGCATAACTCTGACTTTCCAACCGCTGTCCTGCAATTTACGTGCGGCTTTGGTGTTGAATTTAATGCGTCGGTTTACGACATGGGGTTGATCGATAATGCACCTGCAGTTTAATCCACGGTACCCTGCATTGGCCAAGGTCTCAACGAGATCCAGATTACCCACATCTGGCGAACGCCAATGATCGGAGATCATGTAAATCGATAAATGAATCGAGCTTGAGGCACGATTAACTTCTTTTTCAAACCAAGGTGCCCAGGTATCACCGGACAATAAGTGAATGTTTTTTTCTGCGACGGTATAGCCGTTTTCAGTCTGCATACGCTTTGAATACGATTAGGGAATGAGTGGTTGATCGGGTGGGGTGATGTTTTGGGTAGCGAACTCTGAGAGGTACAGTTGATAACCGTTATGTCCGGTGTTTTGAGCCGAATCCTTCCAGCTTTGCCGATCTTCAACGGTTAAGTTTTTCCATCCGGCTACGGCGGTAGCAAAACGTAAGGACTGGGCTTGTTGGGCTGCGGATCTGGTTGCCGGTGCGGACCGGATACCGTGCACGACGGTTTTACCGCCACCGGTTCTGAATTCCATGAGGCCGTTGAACACGCCTGATGCGGCGAGTGAAAAAAGTGGACCCTTAACCTTGGTCATTATTTTGTACCTTGATGTTGTGTGCACATCTGTACGGTCCGTATCACCATTGCTTCCAGCTCAATGATTAAGCGTGCTCCCATGTGCGACCCTGCAGAAACCAGCGCGGCGGTGATAAAGCCATCAAAACCGGCAGCAATTGCTAAACCATACGTCATCAAACCGGCCATTTGGCAATATAAAAAATCACGAAGGAAAATGAGCCACGGGGACTTCATCACCTCGCCGTCACAAATGCGGTTGACGTAAGTGACGACGGCGGACAGTAGCGATAAACCGAATACCCAGAGTCCGGTTAAAAACGGTAGAGCTTGTTCCGTGCTGAAGCGATACATAGCCAAAAATCCCTGTTTTTAGAATTGAATTTTAGTATGCTCTATAAATCGTTAAATAACCATGACTTATCACGTTATTCATTTTTTAAGATTAATCAGTCAGTGTTGTGTGCTGCACATATTGAGGGACTTTTTGAGCAATTCTAGCTGTGCTTTGCTTTTATCACGATCAAAAACGGGTGTTTGTTTGGGTAAGGCATAACGGGCTTGTCGCAAGCGGTACTGATAACCGGCGGCGTAGAACTCGGGCAGCGTGGGCGGGTACTTCTCGCCTTTTTTGATAAAATAAACAATCGCCTCTTGTGTGCTTTCCTCGCCCATCGCCAACAGCGTTTGTGCCCACATATCCGTGGGCACTGTGCCCTGTGCGTTGGTCCAGAATTGCTGAAAAATTTCGGCCATCCGTATCCAAAAAATAAGCAGAAATCGATGTTCGGGTGAATTCGGGTCTAGGCTTTTGAATACTGTGCTTAACTCAATTGGGTTTATATCCGTTTGCTTTTGCCACGATCTCGGCAGGGGTGAGTCGTCGGTTACTGTGTTCAGACGTTGAGGTACTGGTTTGAGCATTGCGCTGATCCTTTTTATCCGCACTCAGTAACTGAGTCTCGTATTGTGATTTTAAGCCGTTGGGTTTTTGACTGCAGTACAGCTCGATAAACTTTTCATCACACACCATGAGCGGGGCCCAAAAGTGATTTTCTTTGGCCCAGGCTAAACAGGCTTTTTCTGGATCGGAAAGAGAGAGAGAAGAGATATATTTATTTATATATTTAGGTGAACCTGGTTCACCACCCTCATGCATTTCGTTCACCACCCCTGGTGAACCATGTTCACTACCCTCATGAACCACGTTCATGACCCCTCGTGCATCTCGTTCACTACCTACCAAAAAAGACGCCATTTCTGGCATTTTTTCAGTATTTATGACCGGATAAATGACTTTTTTGACGGGTATTTTTAGTTCATATTGATTGGGTAAGCGGCAATTATTTTCGTATTTTTGAATGATTTTTAAAAACCCCTGTTTTGACAGGTCTTGAATTTGAATAATAATGGCCCGGACGGTTTGGGATGTTTCCATTGCTAATAACTTGTTACTCGGATCACAACGACCGGTCTCACTATTTTTATGATAGGCCAGTACGATTAAAAGCAACTTTTGTGGTGCCTTTTCGCAACGTTGTTGTATCGCCCAATTGACTGCTTCAAAACACATCGATAGCCCCCTTGCTATTGCGTCGAACGTTACGTTTTATTCACACTGGCTTTTTTCTCTTTAAGTTTTTTCAGTGTTCTTTTTTCTAGCCGTTCAAACAAGGATTTTAAGTCTGCATTCAAACTTTCTGCATCAATACCGAAACGTTCTTCAATGTCTAACGCCGTTTCCAGCGTGACAGGACGGCGACCCGTGAGCCAATGTTGTACCAAGCCCTGACTGACCCCCAGCTGTTTACCGAACCATGTCTGGCTGATAGCTCCTTTTTCTAAAAATTCTGCAATTGGATTCATAGTGTCTATTCGTTTTTAACTAGAAACACGGTCGTTAGATGATAACACCCTACAGTGAGTCTATTTAATACTTAATGTTTTATTTTTAAATCGCGTTAGCTGGATTAAAAAATACGTATAAGGTCTATCCTACGTTAGATAATTCCCCGTAACCTGAATAATCATTTTACGGACTCTTTTAAATCAGGCTTTTTCATAGCGTGGCCGGTTTAAGGTGTACAGCCGCATTAAAGCGGCTGCACTGGATGGATTTAACGCAAACTAAAATAATGGTGTTTGTGTTCGGTGTAATTATGCATCAAATCACGGGCTGCTCTATCCCAATCGATACAGTCATAAGGCCAACCCAACGATTCATTAATTGAGCCTGTATCCTCGGCCCACTGCTCGGCAAAGGCAATATCTGAATCATATTCGCCAATATACATTTCTTCAATACAGAGCAAATCAAAACCAGCCGCCAAACCCGCATTAATAACTTCAGCATCTAAACGGGTATTTTCCAGACAGTCTGAATAAGCAAAAAAATCAGAGGATAGATCATATTCCCCCACCAAAGCAGCGGGGACCCCTTCGTAATCGCAGACGATCCACTCCTCATCGGTTGCCTTAACTTCTATATAAAGACAACCGCATTCAGGACAGACCTTTTCAACCGACCCAATAACCACATGATCACACTCCAAGCAACGCGAAGATAAAACATTACCATCGCCTTTTTTGTAATGCGCTTCAAACAAGCCTTTGTTGATAGCCTGGCCGTACTCTTCTTGATCTATACCGTCTAATTCTATAGTGAACGGTAAGCAATAACCGGACGTATAAGCCCCAAGTGGGTATAATGTAATATTCATAATCTTTTACCTAAAGATGGAGATTGTGGAAATCGGCGGGGGGTGTCAGAAACCCCTCGCCAACCCTTTGTTTTAACGCTTTACTACAGGGATAGTATAACACAAAATGTATTAACTAATTGTATAATATCACTTATAAATTAATAAGTTACGAAAAAATAAGCCCTTTAAATAGGGTTTTTTTATGCCCGCAGATACTGCCCAAATGTGAACCTGTCAAGGGTTCAAAATCATAAACAGCCTAATCGTTTATTATTTTGAAAGCGTAGCGATCCCTTGATCAGATAAGAATTGATAAGCTTAGGCAAGCCTCTCTGCTCCTGATAAGGAGCGGGGGGGAATGCCTAGTGGCGAACGTGCTTTTGATTGTTTCAATAAAATAGCTGAGATTGCGAGGCAAAAAACCAACTATTCTAATAGTGATGAAAGGATGCGGCAGAATATCGTTTAGTTATCCCACGTCAAAAACGCTAATACTTCACCACTAGATGGTGGCCGCATTTACCAGAATCAGTCGCAGCTTTGGAATGGAATGGGCGGCAGCATTTGTCTGGAGTTGGAGGCAACTTTAGACTGGAATACGCAAGAGGATTTTAAGTAAATAATAAGTCATTCTATAACTTGTCATCATCTTCTTTTTTAATAGCGATTTCTTCCAAGGTTTGCCCTGGTCGGTCAAGCAATTCCCAAAGGTCGGAATAGAAAAAGTGGTCAATAGTTTTGATGTGTTGGGAAAGCAATAAATCACTTACCATGTTGGGTCGAATGTCGCAGTAATACACGCCATCCAATGGGTTTAGCTTGACCGTATATGCCTTGAAGTGCCCAGGCAAGAACGTTGCACTTACCCCATATTCATTTTCTCGCTTTGTTTTCTTCCGTTGAACATCATTGAGAAAAATGGCGATATGAGGCAGGGCGGTATCAGTGAGGCGATTATAAAGAAACTTGTCCATAAAGACCTTATCAATTCTATCTTTGCTGGACGTTTTCACTGAACCAATAACCTTCAATTCATCCTCTTTGCTTATCAGCAAATCATGCTGATAGCTGGATTTAAAAAGTTCGGTTCCATCCGAATCTTTTACTGGGACTTGCATCGTTCCCGATACACAATCTACATTAAGCGATACAATCAGCAAACGAACAAGTCTTTCAAATAAATCACCATTTACTTTTCTGGCTTGGTTCGATTTCCCTGCCGGTAGTCCATCCAATGCAGCGCCAATAGATTGTTGAAGCGTATAGATGGTGCGAATCAAGTTTTCTCTCAAATCATCTGATGGTTGTTGACCATCGCGTAATTGCTCAAGTGTCAGACTGAACTGTTTCGCTGCTTGAGAGAAACCTTCTGCATCATACATCAAGCGCGAATTCAGTGGTCGCGTGATGTTAAAACTACCCTCTTCCCGATACTGGAAAAATTGATAGTGACTTTCATTCTGTGACACGATACGTGCTTGCAACCCAGTATCGATGTATTCCAAATAGCGGGTGCAAAAATCAATATAATGATCGGCTGTGTGAAACCGTTCTTTGTTTGTGGCGTGATCCACTAAATCGGTAAGGCTCATCGAATAGATTCCCTTCGTTCTGCTGTTTTTCGATCGTGAGCTATCCATTCTTCTTTCGTCATACGTCGAACGTTTTTAAGTCTTTCAATTGCCCATTGGTTGTACTGGGGGTCAAGATCGCAAGCCATCCAATGCCGGTTAAGCTGCTCGGATACAACCGCTGTAGTTCCCGATCCGGAAAACGGGTCAATAACTAGATCACCCTCATTCGATGATGCCAGAACAAACTTACGAACTAACTCTTCTGGTTTTTGAGTAGGGTGTGGTGTCTTTTCCCCCATACCATTACATGTAGTCGGAATATCAAGCACGTCTTTTGGTTTTGCTCCTTTGGGGTGTGGCGTCCAATTGTCTCGCTGCTTGCTATTTGCACCCTTACCATAAGCACTTGTTTCCGCCTGTGGGTGGGATGGATATTTCAGCGTGTGTGCCCCATAAGGTGTGCGAACATCGTCAATATTAATCTTAGCTGCATCTGATTTTCGAAAATGAATGATGCTTTCGTGTGATCGCCCCCAATCACTGCCTAAATTCGCCTTGTTTTTATAGTGCCATATAAGCCAACGACAATGCTTAAAATACTTTGATGCTGGATGTTTCAAATCAGCAAGGATTTCTGAGAAGCCACACACATATAAAGAGCCAGTAGGCTTCAAAACCCGCGAGGCTTGCTTTATCCATTTGATAGACCATTCAATGTATTTTTCTTGGCTATCAAAATTATCCCAATCGGCTTTTTTGATGTTGTATGGCGGGTCTGCAAACACAAGATCAACGCTTGCATCATTAAGTGATTCTAGCCAATCAAACGAATTACCTTGATACAATCGGCCATTGGGATGCTCATATTGCAGCTGAAAACCTTCTGTAACAGGTTCGAATTTCCGATGCTCTTTACTAGTTGGGAAATCAACTGGAATCACGCCTAATGCAAGATTAGCTATGGCCGCCTTTTCACCATGCACTTGAGTTCTTTCCGTCATTTTTTCCATCACAATACCTTCACTATTAGTTTTCGGATAGAGTTCACATATTTGAGTAATTGAAACATTGATAACCTTAAATCGAGTTATATAAATAGATTTATTCAGACTATCGCTGAAATCGCGGTGTCAAAGACTCAATCAAAGATTCTTCATCTTCCTCATCTTCGGCATCTGGCACATCAATGTCGTAAAGAACAGTAAGCGTCTTGCCATAGCTTCCTAGGCCAATCACGTCTTCGCTGATCTCAATACAACGGTGACCACCAAACCAATCCTGTAGATTTGAGGTTCCTTCGGTACGAATAGCACGATGGACATTCTCATAATTCTGATTGAAGGCAAATGTTTGTGTATTGCGGGGTACTGCCTCACGCTTGCGAATCCAGTCAATGCCACCAATGGCTTTAAGAGATTCGGACATGAAACAATGATCAATTTGATTGCCAACACTTACGACAATAGCTACTAATTCTCGCGTGCATTGGGTATAGCGAATGGCCGTAGCGTGCAACGATGTATTACATATAGCGGCCATGCTCTCGATGGCTACAAGCCCATGACCAACACGCTTAAGCTCGGGAAAGAATAAGTGGCGGGGCATAAGAAAGCTTGCGGCAAAATGATCAGCCTCTATTTCGTAACGGTTGCTTGACATACCTCCTGCACGCGACTCATGAATGCCGCTCTCACCAATTACCGCATCAACATGACCAGGTAGAAAATAATGTCCAAGCTCGTGACTGACGCTAAAACGCTGAAACTGCTCATTGTCTATATGTGTTGCGTAGGCTATAGCAAATTCATTACCTACACGGATCAACATACCAGACACACCAGCGTTATGTGCTGGTTTAGCTAATACCTCGATCTTCTGTTTACACGCGATAGCGAATGGATCAATTGGCAATGTGGTGATGCCAAAACCCTTAATAAGCTGCTCTGCCGCCTGAGATGCGTGGATGTATGAATTAATGCGGCTCATTTTTTATCCGTAGTACGAATGGCAGCTTTACTAGCAAGTAGAGTTATCAGGTCATCAGCGAATTTACGGTCTGTATCTTGCAGTTCGCTGTAATGACGATGCAATTTATCCGCACCAGCAAGATCTTTAAATTCTGCAACCCGCCCAAGTAAGTAGTCAGTGGTTATATCTAGCGTATCAGCAAGCAGACGAAGGTTATCGAAGGATGGTTTGCGTGTACCTGTCTCAAAATGTGAGATTGCAGATGGCTGTAACCCAGCGCGTTCGGCAAGCTCGCCCTGAGTGAGTCCTCGATATTCACGAGCACACCTAAGGCGATCTGGAAAAATGGAAGATGGAGTTGACTCTTTCATGACGATTATGTATAGTTATTTATGACGATAACGTAATAAAGCAATTTTTTTACTCTGCTTATTGACGAATACGTCTTATATTAAATTACAGTAATCATTTAAGCAATAAAAAGGAAGAAACCTATGAGTCACGAACACAAATATCACGTCATCGTCAACGGTGAGCAGAAGGAAGTGAGAAAAAGCCACCTGACGTTTCATGAAGTCTGCGAACTCGCCTTCCCTGAAGGCCCGTTTACCGACAACATTACCTACACGGTGTCATTCTCCTACCCTGACGGAACGGACGGCACCATGGTCAAGCACGAATCTGTAGAAGTTAAAAACGGGATAATTTTTCATGTCGGCAACACTGATAAGTCATAATCTTGATCTACTTCGCCTTCAGAACGAAGGCTACGAGCTGCAAATTATAAGTGGTGTTGGTGTTCATCTTTTAATACACAACATTCCATATGTTAATTCACAGTGCCAAGTTTTGCGGGGGACGTTGGTTGCACCGTTAACATTAAATAATGATGTGACTGTCACGCCGTTGGACAATCATCAAACATGGTTTATCGGCGAGCACCCTTGTAATAAGGACGGTTCTGAGATATTTGGAATAAAACATACCAGCACCAAAACGGATTTTGGTGACGGTATAATAGTGGATCACAGCTTTTCATCAAAGCCACTGAATGGCGTTAAGTATCTCGACAACCACGCCAAGATGACAAGATATATCGAGATCATTTCAGCACCTGCGCACTCACTACAGCCTGAGACGACCGCAAAAACATTCAGTTTGATTGTTGATGATAACTCATCAGTTTTTCACTATGCCGATACTGCATCTAGTCGTGCCGGCATAGGCGCAATAGCAAGCAAGCTTAGAATCCAAAAAGTAGCGATTATAGGTCTAGGAGGAACCGGGTCGTACATCCTAGATCTAGTTGCCAAAACGCATGTTCAAGAAATTCATCTGTTCGATGGAGACGAATTCTGCCAACACAATGCATTCCGATCACCAGGAGCACCTTCCAAGGATGAGCTGAACAATCCGCCGAAGGTAGAATATTTCGCAAATATCTACAGCAAGATGCGACGTGGTATTATACCGCACCATGAATACATCACTGTGGCGAATACAAACCAGTTAGTTGACTTTAACTTCGTATTTATTTGTGTCGACAAACCAGCGGTGCGTAAATTGATCATCGATGTATTGCACGAAAGCCAAGTGCCATTCATCGATGTTGGGATGGATATTCAAATGTTCCAGCAAGATAGCCTAATGGGGCAATGTCGAACTACGCTTAGCACTCCGCATAAAAATGACCATGTTGCTGAGAGAGTATCTTTTGGAGAGGCTCAGGTAAATAATCTATATGCGTCTAATATCCAGGTCGCTGATCTCAATGCACTCAATGCAACACTCGCTGTAATCAAGTGGAAAAAGCATTGCGGTTTCTATTTGGATAATAGGCATGAGCACAATTCCATCTATACAATTAACGCACACGGCTTAACCAAGGATGCGATAGCTTGAAAATAATCAATATTACCCCGCAATTCGTAGAATTTATCCCCAGCACGCTACAAGATGGTGTGCTCTATATCTCCCATAAATACGCAACTGCAGCACACAAATGTTGTTGTGGTTGCGGAATAAAGATTGTCACACCTATTACACCAACCGATTGGCGGCTTACCGTTTCCGGTGATACAGTAACATTGTACCCATCTATCGGAAATTGGAATCATCCCTGTCAATCACACTACTGGATAAGAGGTAATTGCGTTATTTGGGCTGGATCAATGACACAACAACAAATCAATCGGGGTCGTGAACGTGATAGAGCATTCAAAAAAAATTATTACAAAAAATTTAATAATACAGAGACTGTTATACAAACCACGGAAACATCTTTAAATAACACACAAAATTCGTCGCAAAAAAGCATCTGGTCGACATTCAAACTCTGGCTGAAATCTATGTTTGATTAAGCAAAGCACATCTTGACCAATACAGCTACTCCAAACGTTATAGTTAACTAACCACTTATAGCTCATTTTAGTTTGTGTCAAAAATCAACATTTTTGGCACTGATTTTCATGCTTTATAAATCAAAAACTTGCTTGTGCCATAAATCAGGCACAAAAAACTTACGGGTTAAAATAGTCGCTAGACAATAAACGAAAACCCGACAAAATGCGCTCTATGCGCACGGTATCTGTGTGTACTGTATAGAAAATCAGATACCTCCCAAAAGGAATAAGGCGGATTCCAGCGCCAAACTCTTCACGCAAAGGAGCCGCTTCTGGAAAAATAACTATTTTTTGGCAACGTTCGCGGATTTCATGAATAAACGATAAGGCGCGACGCGGGTTGTCGCGAGCGATATAGTCGGCGATTTCTTCAAGATCAACTTCGGCTATAGTTGAGAAAAAACAATTCATTGACTGTATCAAGCCTGTGGTTAAAGCATAGCTTGATACTTTGCCTCAAGACGTGAAAACACAGCCTCGCTAGGTTGAGCAGGACTTTTAATGGCTTCTTGAATTTTTACGCGGTATTCCTCAATTTCAATTTCACGCAATTTTTCCCGTCCTTCAAGACCCCGTAAAGCATCCCGCACCACTTCGCTTGCACTGGCATAGCGTCCGGTGTCGATTTGCTGACGAATAAATTGTTCAAAGTGGTCGCCTATGGCGTAACTGGATGGCATGGCAATAACTCCTCATATAGATAGACTTCGATGTTATCAATTTTTGATAATTGACACAATGATAAACCGTAACCTGTCTAAAAAATGAAGGTTTTTTAGACAAAATAAGAACCCCATAAAAACAAAGACTTGCAAGTCTAGTAATTTTGTCTAACAATACACCCATGAAATATGGCTATGCACGGGTTTCAACCGACGATCAAAAAGCAGATTTGCAGATTAACGCACTCAAAAAAGCTGAGTGTGATTATATCTTCACGGATACGGCAAGCGGCACGGTCAAAAAACGCCCCGAATTAACCCGCTGTCTTGAATCCTTGCGGGCTGCGGATGTGCTGATTGTTTGGAAACTTGACCGCTTGGGTCGATCGCTGTCGCATTTGGTGGCGGTTCTCTCTGACTTGCAAGGACGAGGGGTAGCCTTTCGATCACTGACCGAAGGCATAGACACCGAAAGCGCGGCGGGGCGACTAATGGGACATATCCTCGGCGCACTGGCAGAGTTTGAACGCGCTTTGATTGTAGAACGGACACAAGCAGGGTTGAAAGCCGCCAAGAAACGCGGTACGAAATTGGGGCGTAAGCCTTCGCTTTCTGACGATCAGCGGAAACATGCGCGGGAATTGCTTGATAGGGGCGAAAGTCCGTTGGCGGTTGCCAAGCTGTTTAATGTTTGCCGTGCTACGTTATACAATAGCATAAAATATGTAAGATAATTAGTTTGACTATGTAACTGTTAATTATTGAACATTTTTAATCTCATATAAACGGTCGAATACTGTTGGCGAATTCCAGTCGGTTGGGAGAATTAACCAAAAACTACCGCGAATTTGGTCAAAATTGTGTGCATGATGCTGTTCGGTCTGCCGAATCGTATGGGTTGTAGGGCGAAAATCGCTAAAAATCGAATTCGCCAACAGTATCTGTTCGTTTTTCTTGTGGTGCTAAAAGATCGATGTTACCCATTGTCTGGCACTACGCACGAATCCTTACCGTCCCTCATTATCACTCAGACTGACAAACTTTGCGACAGAACCGCCATGAGTACAATCAGGTACTTTCTGACTTGATCTAAACTTTGAGATTAAAGACCACTTAGCTCTTAATTCACATTTAACAAAAACAATTAAACTAAATATTTAAGGAGAGTTTTTTGGCAAACCTATATGTTGCTTTAAATCAGAATAAAGATTTCCAGAGTCGTTTAGATAAAAGTGTTGAAGAAATAGTCAATCGACACCCGCAATTTAAAGAAATAATAGGTTCAAAAAATCCATCTGAGCAGTTAATGCTTTTTTTGTTTCCCGATGGAATGCCTATGGATTATTTGCTATCTAATCTGAACTTAAATGAAAGCGAAGACAAAAAAATACTTCTGGCCGTTAGACCAGCAATGACTGAAGGTCTTAATCTACCTCTAGCAAAAGGCTGTTCAGTGGTTGCAAAAGGTTATTGGCCGCGTAATTCGCGCAATAGTCCCATTTTTGTAATACAAGAATTTTTGGAAGTGGCAGATGTTGGCGCGAAAGAATACGAAATAAGCATTACCGCATTTGTCCGTTATTCCGACCCTGCTGTATGGGAAACTAGACCAGAGAATATTTTAGATGAAACATTAGCAAACTCTCTGCCGCTTATCTCCGTTACGACCAGAAAAAAACTAACCGACTGGTATGCGTTTATCGACTGGAAAAAACAGTTAGTTAGTGAAAAGACTCGTGGTATTAGATTTATCAATAGCAGAATTGTGAGTTCTGAAAAGCAAGATTATGAATGGGAATTTGATTTAGTTTCTGAAAGTAAAGAAACTTTAAGCTGCGACAGAAAAGTATTAGGGCGTAAAGATATTTCTGTATTCAGTTTAACTACCTCTGAAGATGAGTGGGTATTCCACCTCCCTAACGAAAATAAGAAAAACAAACGAGAAAGAAGCGTTAATCTTGGACAAATAACTAAATTTGATTACATAGAATCAGTAGAAAAAATTAAAAACTCGAAGTGGCAAGAGCCGCAATTTGCCAAAATCCGAATTGCTTTGTCAGATGATCAAGAAAACTTGTTAAGTAATGTAGTTGATGAGGAAGAAAAAACACTTATTGAAAGATTAGAAAACGGGATTAGTAACGAGGGGTTTTTAGCTATTTCAGCGGTAGGAGATTTAGCACTGATTAGTAGGCATAAGCGAGCATTAGACAAACTACGCGATCAAGGCGGCCTTTCACCTTATCTTTCATCTTATCTGTTTGATGTAAAGCAGGCAGGAAATCCACAAAGTTTTACTGAGATTACTGAATGGCACAATTCTGATCTTAATTCCTCCCAACAAGAGGCGGTTAATAAGATTATTAATGCTCCAGATTTATGTCTTATTCAAGGCCCACCAGGAACAGGGAAAACGACTGTTATAGCAGAAGCCATTGTGCAGTTAGTTAAACAAGGGAAAAAAGTATTATTAGCCTCACAAGCTCATACTGCGGTAGATAACGCTTTGGATAGATTAGGATCACACCCAGAGTTAAGAGTTTTACGGCTGGCAAAAGATGCCAGTAAAATTTCCGAAGAAGGCAGCAATTTTTCTGGAGTTAATGCGCTTGGACGATATTATGCTTCACTTGCTAATCATGCCGAAAATAAATACCTTGCTCCTTGGCGAACCACTGAAGAGCAGTTAGAAAAATTTCAAAGTTGGCTACAACAAGCCGAACCTCTTGCAGAAAATTGGAGCAATGTAAAAAAGCAGTTGCAAGAACATGAGCGACATACACAAATATTAAATGCAGAACGTGATAAAACGTGGCAAGTATTGCAAGAACAGGAAGAGCGTTGGCAGCAACAAAACATTACACTTAGTCAGCTTAAGCAATTACAGAAATATCTAGGAGAAGGCGAAAAAACAACAGGAAACTTTTCAGTAACTTGTCCGTTGCCAGAATTAGAAGCCACTGAGTTGGTTCGCGCAATTTCTGCTATTAGTAATTTATCTTTCAAATTAACTTTTAGTTTTGCAGATTGGCAAGCAGAAAAAGAACAGCGTGCCGCAATAATATTCGCATTGCTAGAAGATTGGCGAAAGATTCAAGCTAATGAAGAAAAATTAAAACAAGACTTACAAAGGCTATTGGCATCAGGAAATGGCGGCTTAACAACCCCAGAAACTAAACTTAAACTGACACAGATTGAGGAAGAAATTAAGCTTATCCAAGAAAAAATGGAATCTGATGAAAGCTTAGTCACTGTTTGGAGACGCAAGCGAGAGGAAATAAAACAATTAAAAGCATCTGCTTCGGATATGCTTGATTCAGCATTGTATAGAGGTCTTTTTCAAGATTCAGAGGTTTGGTGCACTCCTGTCGAAGATTCAACTTTGTTAGCAGAGAAGTTAAATAACCGCTTGCTAAGATTAAACGAGAAAAAATCAGCTATTGAACTCGCTCGCTTACAACTACTGGATGCGATAACTAGGCAAATTCCTTCTTATAATACTAATCCACCTGATAAATCTGCTTATCAACAAACTGAGGAAGCTCTTGAAAAACATAAGTCAAAGTATCAGCTACTTTTAGATGAACAATCCGATTGGGGACAAAAACTAAAATCTTGTTCCGCCAATTATCCCCTAAAGGAAAGTAAAGTCGGCATATCTTTAGCCAAAGAAGAAGTTGATAAATTACAGCAAGAATTAGCCATACTAAAATCTGAACATGGAGTTTGGAAACCACTTATTGAGGATTGGGTTAAGGATTTACAAGAAGATAATCGGGCGCAAAAAGATTGGGATAATTTCAAGGATACATTTGTACCTGCTTGCAATGTTGTAGCGATTACCTGTAATGAACGCGACCAAACCTTAGAAGAATACGGATTGGTAAGTTTTGATGTTGCCATTATTGATGAAGTAAGCAAAGCAACGCCGTTAGAACTTTTGTTACCCATTATGCGTGCCCGTACTACAGTCTTGGTAGGAGACCACCGTCAGTTACCCCCTTTATTTCAGGAAGGAGCAGACGCACAAACTTTTAGTGATGCAGCAGAGGAAGAATCAGACAATGAAAATCGTTCTTTATTAACAAAAGAAAATTTGGATCGTTTTGAAATATTGGTCACTGCTTCGCTGTTCAAAGAGCATTTTGAAAACGCCGATGAATCAATTCGCGCAAGGCTAACAACTCAGTTCCGAATGCACCCGCAGATTATGAAATTGGTCAATCATTTCTATGAAGGTCAATTAGATTGCGGTTTAGAAAATCCAGACCAAGATCGGGCACATCATTTTATTCTGAATGATAAGTTTAAAAAGCCTGTTTTGACTCCTGAAGATCATGTGCTTTGGATTGATACAACTCGCAAATTGGATGCAGTGACTATGCACAAGGAAGATGTCGGTTCTGATGGAAAACCTTTACGCACCAATCGATTGGAAGCCATGCTCATTGTAAATGCGCTTTGTCAATTAGATGAACAGATGGAAGGTAAAAGCGAAAAATTAGACGTTGGCATCGTTTCTTTTTATGCCCTCCAATGCAAAGTAATCCGCGAGGAAATCAGAAAGTTGAGACCACCTCACGGGAAATTTAAAAATCTTTCTGTTGATGTGAATACAGTTATCCGTTATCAAGGTAAAGAAAAATCAGTCATTTTTGTCAGTTTAGTACGACACGATGGACGTGATCCAGAAAATCATGCTGCAATGCCACAGCGCAAATCCAGCCGTGCCAATGTTGCTCGTTATGAATTTATTAATGTTGCATTTTCACGGGCGAGAAAATTATTGGTTGTATTTGGGGCGCGTAGCATGTTTGAATCTTATGAAGTGGAATTGCCTAATATGGACGATCAAAGAAAAACTAAAAGATTGGTATATAAAGATATTTTTCAGCAATTGGACAGAGATGCGCGTATTAAGCCTGCTCATCAAATGATGGGTGCTCCAGCAACTGCTGCTACATCTGTAAATAATAAGCAGAATAAATATTTTAATAATTCAAACAGGAAGCGTTGAAATGAAAATGGCAAGTTTAACCATAAGAGTCGCTTTTCCGTTATTTAAGTATGCAGCAGAAGTGACACATTTCACGCCGAGAGCTCCTACTGCAATAGAACGTATGGTGCTTAGGTTAATCCATGATTATCAAAATGAACCTCTCAGTTCTCTTTCTTTGCTCAATGTTTTTGAACAACAGTTAGGTGTTGCTAACGCATTGGAGTTAGTTTCACCCTCTATCGAAGAGTTAAAGGTGTTAGGTGTATTGGAACGGCCTCAAAAAGATATTAGTGCAATGTCTATTGCCGAGTTTCGTTTGTCGAATGATGGAAAAGACTTTTATCGCCGCAATCAGTTACCTGGAAGTTCAAAAATCGACAGTGTTGAGTATCTTTTTGATCCATTAACACACGTTTGGTCTGATTTAAAAAAAGCGTCTTTTAAACAAGTAACGAGTGATATAGAGCTAGATGAAGAATCATTTCAACCTGGCAATCCCTCTGAAGAAATTCGCCGCTGTATTGAGCAAGGTAATTACCGATGGAAAACCTCGCTTACAAAAATTCGCAATATTGATACTGAACTTGATGAGGTTCAGCAAAATCCACAATTGCTTGAATTAAAGGTTAGTCGAGATGGAAATTTATTTTTAGAAGCGAATGATGACAAACCAACTTTGCAGCAATGGTTAAAGCAAGTAAAACCAGAATATATAAGAGAAGCTATTTTAAATACAATACTTTCTGATACAACGGAAAATATCAATTGGCCAAGATTAAATTCTGATAGTTTAAATGCTGCTGTCACCACTTGCCCTGTAAGTTCTTCAAATATTAATCAAGCTATAAAAAATTGTTTTCCAGAAAAACATTTTTTTACAATTGGATTACAAAATCATCCCGCTTTTACAGAAATAGATACGCCTCATTTAATCCTTGCACATGAATTACCAGAGCCAATCATTTGGAATAATGAAGGTAAAAATATCGTTAGAGCTACTAAGCCACAAGGATTAGAAAACGACTTACTCGCTTTAATTTTTTCCACCTTTGGAGAATCCCCTGTTGCAGTTTCTTTAGGTGTAGCCGATTTGTATTGGACAGGTCAACCCGCTAAAGGATTGATCGCCATTCAGCAAGACAGCATATCGACTGAAGATAGATGGGGAAAAATAAAAAAGCATTTAGAAAATTGCATTAACACATGTTATGACCCAAAAGTCTCTGCTTTAACTTTATTGTGGAAAAATCCTGAAATCGTTATTAGTGAATGGCTGAACCGTTATAGTGATGATAGCTTTGAAAAATTATTACATTTTGGTGCAGAGTTTGAGCAGGCAATGCAGCAGATTGTAGGTACAAAGATAGACTTGCGCCAACAGTGGCAAGAAGCCTTCTCTGCCAAACTGAGTGAAAAAATAATCTTGGTAGAATCTTTCGAGTATCAAAATTTATGCGATAACATAAAGGCTGTTAATGATAAGTTACCTAATTTTAAAGCTAAATTACACAGAGAACTTATTGAAAAAGCGTTGCCAATAAAAAAACAAAATGAATTTCTTGAGGTTCGTAGATTAGTTGATGCAAAGCTTGAGTTTCCAGAATCATTTATTGTTCCTAGCCTCATTGTTGACTGGGTAAATTGTATTTTGTCTGGTAAAAATATTGATTTGGCTGGCCCTCATGCGTGGATTGAAGATTTAGAACGCTGCAAGAAATGTCATCAGGAGCTTATTCGTAATGTGGGACAAAAAGCATTAGATATTGCTGGTGAATATGAAGAAATTGCCGTTGGCAGTATTAGTATTAAAGCACTGGAGTCAGCAAAGCAATGGCTACAATTCAGTGAAACCATGCAAAATCGTTCTGAATACGTCTATCAACAAACCAATTTAAAACAACTCACAGAACAGGTTAAAAATTGGAAAACAGTGATGGAACGTTATATGTTTGAACCATTATCTAAAGACCAGCAATGGGTAGTATTTGATACCAGCACTTTAATGGATTTTCCAGATATTCTCGATAAGCTTGATAAACTTAAAAATATCAAGCTTGCTCTACCTTTGAAGGTACTTGATGAGTTAGATAATCACAAACATGACAATCGTGACGAATACCAAGACCGAGCAATAACTGCTCAGAAAATTATTAAAAAAATAGAGTCTCTTTCAGGTTCTATAACCAAAATAAAACATATCCCTGAATTGTTACCCCATGAACATACTAAAGATCCTAGCTCAGATGACATGATCATCTCAGCAGCAAGGTCTTTAGCCCTTAGTCCCGTGTTTTTAGTTTCCTCTGATTTCAACTTCCGTAATAAAGCCAAAGCGTTAGAATTACAAGTTATGGCAACTCAGGATTTTATTCAGAAGTTTTTCAGTATTTCTCAAGCAGATATGGGCATAAACCCTAATAAACAAAGCTATCCTCAAAAGAGAAGAAAAAAATGAGTTACGAAGTAGATATGCGTTATCAAATTGAAAAACAACGCCGCCAAGCTCTTTTTGATGCACGAGTACGGGAAACAACATCAGGTTTTGTGGCTCGTTATCGTCAAATTCTCGACGATGTAAATAATAATGGGTTGAGAGAATATGTAAGTAGCGACTTTTCTAGTTTATCTGCAACAGTAGATCAAATAGAACGCTATTTAAGTGGTAATCCTGCAACGGCACGAGACCTTAGTCAACAAGTTAGCGACCGAATTTTTTCTTTACCTAGAGTCGCAAGAGCTGCTCATGATGCAGCAGAACAGACTAAACGAGAAACCGAACGACAACGCATAGCTGAAGAAAAAAAATTACGCGAAGAATTAGAAAAAGCTTGGCAAACCAATTTACTTAGCTGGACTAATCCATTAGCGAGACAACTGGTTTTTCCTGAACTCACTGCTTTACGCAATCAGCTTTTTAATGAAGGAACAAATGTAACTCAGGATATATTAACCAACGAATTACAGAAAATACGAAGTTTAGCAGAGCAAAAATCTCAATCTTTCAGAACCGAACAAGAGCGGCTTGCAAGCGAAAAAGTACAGCAAGAAAAATTGCAGGAACTAAAAGAGCAAATTGCCACAACAGATGCAGACCCTGAGCGACTTGAACAGCTATCGGCAAGCTTAGAAAATTTGAATTCCCTTGATTCAGAGAGTATCAGACAGCAGATTAACAACATAAGCAAAGAACTCGATGACGCTGTAGTGGACGAAAGTTGTCGTAAAGAGGTTGTTAAAGCAATTTATCAATCCTTACAAAAATCAGGTTTTACAGTAGATAAGCCAAGACGTGATAAAGAAACTGATGAAGTTATCATCAAAGCGGCAAGACCTGCTGGTGCTCAGGCAAGATTTAAAGTCAAATTAAATGGTAGCATGGAATATAAATTTGATCGTTACAAAGGCTCTACCTGTAAAGAAGACATCAATAAAGTGTTGCCATCCTTGCAAGAAGTTTATGGTATTCAGCTTTCTGATGAGCGAGTCATTTGGCAAAATCCAGACGACCAAGATAGGGATGCAAAACCTCAACCAACCATGAGCCAAAGGAAATAGTGGTGGAAACTAAAAATATAGCTTGGTTAGAGCGATTCAAACGGGAATGTGGCATCCGCAGATGTTTGATTTTGCATGGCAATGTCGGTGATCTAGTTGACTTAAAAAGAACCGCTAATTGGAAAAGCATTCCTGCCGCTTTACAAGATGAATTAAAAAGCAGGGGCTATAAACATGTGGTTTGTTGGGACAGAGTTTCTGGTGTATCGGGTGTAGATGAGAGAACTTGGCGACAAATGCAATCTTCTTCCGTAATTATGTCTGAATCTACATCAGACGATGTATATCCCATGGGAGATGTTGCTGAGACCCCAAGCAATGAAAATACTCATGCCGCAAATAGCGAAGTTAATCCTATGGATTTTCTAGCGGTTGTTGCAGCACAAATGCGTACAAATCATCCTGACAATGTGGCTTTTATTGTAGATTGGTCTCAATACCTTTTCGGTACTGCAAACAGCCTGTCAGAACAAGAACGGGCAATGTTATTAATGATAGGCAAAGCCAGTCGAGATGCGGATGTATCACTGACTTCATCGAAAATAAAACAACCTCAGACGCTAATAATTTTTCTTTGCCAAGGGATAGCAGTGCTACCTCCTGCACTTTATGTTGATAATCCGCTATTCGCTGAAATTAGTGTGCCTCTACCAGACAGAACACTACGTCAACAAACAATTAGAAGTCTGGATAGTTTTTTGCAGGTACAGCCACGATTATTACCAGAGAGCCGCGAGATAGAAGACTTTATTGATGCCTTGGAAGGCTTATCAGTACGCGATATTCATAATATTGCCAGATTATCAAGCCAACTACCCAATCCTTTAACGAGTGAATCATTAATAACTTTATATCGTTATGGTGAAAGAATAAGCCCTTGGGAACAACTCAATCATGACAAGCTCAGTTCTGTCAAAGAAGAGCTTGGTCGCCGAGTAAAAGGTCAAGAAGAAGCAATAGAAAAAGTCAGGCAAGTTCTTATAAGAGCCTATACAGGTCTTTCTGGACTGCAACATTCACATAAACAGCGTACTCCGAAAGGAGCTTTATTTTTTGTCGGTCCTACAGGTGTTGGTAAAACTGAATTAGCCAAAGCATTGGCACAATTTCTGTTTGGTGATGAAGAAGCCTGTTTACGCTTTGATATGTCAGAATTCAATCATGAACATGCTGATCAACGCTTAGTGGGAGCACCTCCTGGTTATGTCGGTTTTGAAGAAGGTGGGCAATTAACCAATGCGGTTAAACAACGACCTTTCTCAGTCGTGTTATTTGACGAAATTGAAAAAGCCCATCCCCGAATATTGGATAAGTTTTTACAAATTTTGGAAGATGGTCGCTTAACTGATGGCAAAGGAGTTACTGTTTCATTTTCGGAGACTATACTTGTTTTCACCTCCAATATAGGCGCGGCAGAAGTTAATCCCGATGAAAAAGATGTTAGGTCGGTTTTTGTGGAAAAAGTACGCTCTCATTTTGTTAAGGAGCTTAAGCGTCCAGAATTATTAGGCAGAATAGGCGAGAGTAACATTGTGCCATTCAACTTTATGTCCAGTGATGCGTTTCTTATTCAAATCGCTCGTACAAAACTTCAACCTCTTAGAAACAGATTGATGGAAAAATGGAAAGTTAAAGACTTACGGTTTGAAGATGAAGAAAAAGCATTAACCGCTATTATTACTAAAGTTGATAGAAGTGCTGGGGGACGTGGGGTACCTAATGCTCTTATGAATTACCTATTCGATCCGCTCTCAAATTTCTTGTTTAATGAAGTGCGCTCACCTGAAAAAACTAAAGGCAGGATTATTAAAATTGTTCAGGCTGGTTCTACCTGTCATTTCGATTTTGAATTGGATGATTAAATGGCTTGGATTAATCTTGCCGCATGGATTCCCTGTACAGAAGTTGAAGGCCCTGGAAAACGAGCTGCAATATGGGTACAAGGATGTAATAAACGATGTAAAGGGTGTTGTAACCCTCATTATTTAGCTTTTGAGGAACGAAAATTAATTGAAGCCTCAGAGTTAGCTAATAACATATTGGATGCCGCGAAAAAGTATGATTTGGAAGGTGTAACTTTTCTTGGCGGAGAGCCCTTACTTCAGGCACAAGGTTTGGCAGTAGTTGCTACGATGGTGAAAGCTGTTGGATTATCGGTAATGGTTTTTTCGGGTTACACTGTGAAAGAATTATATGGTCTGGATTTAACTGGAACAAAAGAGCTATTAGCAAATACAGATGTGCTTGTGGATGGTGTTTATGATAGTTCAAAACCCGATACTCAGCGTCAATGGGTTGGTTCAACTAATCAAACTTTTAATTATCTAACTAATTTCTATGATGCAAGTATTGAATCCACTCAAAGGATACAGCGTGAAGTGGAATTACGCATTAGTACGGCTGGTAAAATTATGATTAATGGTTGGCCTAGTTTATAAAATATTTAAATTATTAGTCGAGGGATATCAAATACTTATGGCAAACTGGATAGTTATTGAAGGTGATAATGGAACGGGAAAAGATACTTTAGCAGAACAAGTAAAGACGCTTGGTTATGATATTGTGACATATACAAAAGAAGCAAAATCAGCTGAAATGAAAGCTCGTGCTCTTAATGGAGAAGAACGATTGCTATCATTTCTGGAATATAACCGACTATGTGGTTCTATGGCAGCATTTGCTAATAATCCAAGTTTGCTTGTTCGCTATTGGTTAAGCACTATGGCTGCGGCATATGCGGATCAATTGTGGAGCAGGGAGAAAATGAATGAACAGGTAATTCGTTGTATTGACCAGTTTCCAGTTCCTAATCTTATTATTCAGATTAAGTGTGAGTTATCCACCCGTAGGACTCGCGTCGCAATGAGGGGAAACTCTGGTGATAACATGTGTATGGAGAGAGATAAAAACTATGGTTGGGCTTTAGATGAAATGCGAAAACACTTTCCATCATGGGAGTCAGTTGATACAACACATCTATCACCACCAGAAGTTTTTCAGGCAGTACAAGGAATATTGAAAAGAAGAGGCCTCTAAATTATGTATGAAGACATCATTTTAACTACAGAAAATCGACGCAGGGACAGCGCACGAGTGAAATTAAAATTACTCGTTCACGGTGTTCAAGATAATCCTGAGTTATTTCAATCTTTATCCTTTAAATTCAAAGAAGAGCATTATGCTTATGATAATGGTAATTGGGGAGTTGACAAAAATCGTCTTGTTCCGACGGAGTTAATTTTACCTGGAAATATTGTATCGAAAGTACACTTTCGACCTGATTCGCCTATTAGTATGCGAAATGATGGTGGTTTATTAATTATTGAAGAAGCAGGTAGGGTACTAAGTGATTTTGAATTCCTACCCAGACCACGCTTTTGGGATTACCATACATCGTTAGGGACGACTACAAAACGCTTAGCTCAAATGTATGGAAAAAATTGCCTTAATTTTAATATTTTTTCTGGGTGTCAATATCATGATACTGGCTTTGGTTGCCAGTTTTGTTCTGTAACATCGACAGTTACCCGAAAGGATAGCAGCGTGGTAATTAAGAAGTCACCAAGTGAATTAGCTGAGGTTTGTGATTTTGCGTCAAAACACGACCAGATAGATCATATTATTATCACTGGTGGTTCTTATATTGATAGTGATCGTGAGTTTGATGCACACATGGCTGTCATTCGAGCAATTCGCCATAAACTTCCTTGGGATGGGCGAATCCGTGGGAATGTATCGCTTATGCCGCCACAAACGGAAAGCAAACTAATTGAGTTATATCAAGAAGGTGTAGACCACCCTAGCTTTAACCTAGAGGTTTGGCCACAAACCGCATTTGAGAAGGTTTGTTCAGGCAAGAGTCATTATGTGGGCTTTTCAAAAATCATAAAATCATTTGAAATTCTCGTCCATCATTATGGAGCAGGCAGAGTGTGGTGTAATTTTGTGGCTGGTCTCGTTCCTGTAGAAGATTTGATGAAAGGATTTGATGCTATTGCAGAAATGGGGGTGATACCAGGCGCGAATATTTTCCACCCAGAAGTTGGATCACATTTAGGTAATACACTTTCACGGCCAAATGAAGATTTCATTATTAGAGCATATTCACATGCGGCAGATGTTTACCATCGTTTTGGTTACAAACCTTTCTTTAATACAGCAATCCTACGCAATAGTTTAGCAAATGAGGTCTATGAGGGACTTATATGATAGGGGGCTCTAGTGGAAGAATTCTCTATTGGCCAGGGATGGGAAGGAGTCCTCTGGAATTATTCGATTTCCATCGTAGAATGGAAGATAATGGCTATTCAATTGATATAATGCCCCATAAATATGACGTGGGTGAAACACCAGACAACCCAGAATCTTCTATCTACCAGTGGACTAACAATCTGGCGAAAACGGGAGCCGACTGGTGGATTGGGCTTAGTCTTGGAGCTTCAGTTGCATATTTAGTCGCTTCGGCTATATCGGCCAAAGCGATTCCCAAAAGAATCACGCTTATTAACCCATTTGCTGATCGTGTTCAACTAGCTTGGGAGAAAAATTTTTCATTAGTTGGGCAGTGGTTGCTAAGTCCAGTGAATCACTACCTTCATGTTCCTATCGTAGATATAGTACTCTCTTTGAACGATGATCGAATACCTATTGAGCACGGTAAACGATTATTGCCGATGATTACTGCTTCAGAATTACGCGTTGTTATGCTTAATGCCGACCATGCAGTGACCGCAAGTTCGGCGCAGTTAGAGCTTGCAGATGTTTTATTGTGTGGAAGGTATACATGTACATGAACAACATAAAAAAATTGTCACTTGTTACCTTTGTTAGTGGGCCAGAGGTATTAACAGATGATTTCTTAACATTAGCGGATAATCTTCAACGATTTTATGATACAGATGTTATTGTGTTTGTTGATCATCTTCATGCCAATGAAAATCCATTAGTTCGTCAGATCGTTTCTCCTAGCACCACTAAGTATGTCCGTATATTGCAGTTATTGTTGAGAACACAAGCGGATTATTTTCTCTGCGTTGATAACGACATTACACCCAACTTGAACGCTATTCTTGCATTTCTTTCGGAATCATTTAGTGCACAGGCCGATTTATCTTGGGGGAGAATAGGCGTTAGCTCAACTTCAGGATTGATCACGCAATTGATCAAGATCGACAAAATGTTGTCTCATTGCATTATTCGTCCAATGTTGTGGCGTTCTGGCTGGGGATCTAGTCTTCCAGGGCAATTATTTTTACTCAAAGTAAAAGCCTTCCGTGAAAGATTATCAAAAATAGATACTGTATTTGATGATTTAACAATCGGTATTTGTGCTCGTGAGCACAATTGTAAAGTCTATTTTAATCAATCGATTCTTGGATGGGAAAAACCTAAAGCAACTCTTTTTTCACTTTTGTGCCAACGTATTAGGTGGGGAAAGGGGTTTTCACAGGTTGTGAATGCAAACTATCAATTTTTAAATCGACTATCTTTAATTTTAGTGCATGGAGCGGCTTATCATCTATTGTGGATTGTCTTTTGGGGATTAATTTATATAACCGCGCTCGTTAATGCGAATTTCGCTTTCTTACTTTGGCTGACACTAACAGCCGCACTTACGTTTGGTCAAATGTCATTAATTACGGCTGCATTGTTATATACAATCGTATTTCCTGTTATCCATTTAGTTTGGCTAATAGTAGTAATTTTCTACACAGGATGGTTGACCGTAAGTACTCCTTCGTAACGATTCAATCATTTTTGGGTACTGCGCAATTTAACATAACCCACACTTATTCGCATTTTTTTCAGATAGCGTTTAAATATCTTTGTTCGAGCTGTAAGCGAAGCTTTCAGCGTACTTTTCTTTTGATCTGTTGGCAAGGCCATCAGTTGCATTTTAAATCATCAAAAAATAGGCGAAGCAGCGCGAGTTTTTTTCTTTTCGCCTTAAGAGAAATGAAGCGACTACAAAACAATCATAACGTGTGCTTTTAGCGAAGCAGGGCAAGTTGCACTTTTTGCCTGTTTCAAAATTAAGTCAGGTGTGCTGCATTACTAATGCCAATTAACATAATGTACTTTATACGACTTGATGGGGTAAGTGCTTTTCTTGCCCCAGCAATTCGTATAATAGGGTGTGCATTATGTTTAATGGAATGGTAATGCTTAACACCTGCACCTTTGTTTGAGATGTAGGCAGAGCCGGAAGCGAGTTAAAACAATCCGCAACGCCACAAGACTGTAAAGCAGGAAAACAAGAGCAGCGATTTTCTGCTGTTGTTTGATGGCTTTGCTTTATATGACTGCACCGCCTCATTGGAGGTTTAAAAGCATTCAGCACGTCTTTCAGTGCTGTGTGGTTTTATGCCGTTTTAAACTGGGCTTGAAATACTCTGCATCACATTTTTTAATAAAGTATCAAACAGTGAAGCAATGATTTCTCGCTGAGCTGTTTTAGACTTTACAAAAAATAGGCAACGTAAAGACAAAATTATAAGGGCAGGGATTTTTCTGCCTTTGTAATTTCGGGCTTTGCTTTAAATAACTGCACAGCCACCTTGGAGGTGTAAAAGCATTCAGCACGTCTTTCAGTGCTGTGTGGTTTTATGCCGGTTTAAACAAGGCTAATAAACGCTCTTAGGATTAAAACAAGGGGGCTGTGTTCTTCTGCCAGGCTGGTTTTAATCCGCTCTAATCATGCAACGTAAAGCAGGAAAACAAGAGCAGTGATCTTCTGCTGTTGTTTGACGGCTTTGCTCTAATAACTGCATCGCCACCTTGGAGGTGTAAAAGCATTCAGCACGTCCATCAGTGCTGTGTGGTTTTATGCCGGTTTAAACAAGGCTAATAAACGCTCTTAGGATTAAAACAAGGGGGCTGTGCTCTTCTGCCAGGCTGGTTTTAATCCGCTCTAATCATGCAATGTAAGCCATGAAAACAATAGCAGCGATTTTCTGCTGTTGTTTTAGTGGGGTTGCTCTAATAACTGCAACGCCTCATTGAAGGTGTAAAAGCATTCAGCATGCTTTTTTATGCTGTTTGGTTTTATGCCTGGTCAAACTGGGCTTGAAATACTCTGCATCACATTTTTTAATAAAGTATCAAACAGTGAAGCAATGATTTCTCGCTGAGCTGTTTTAGACTTTACAAAAAATAGTCAACGTAAAGACAAAATTATAAGGGCAGGTCTTTTTCTGCCTTTGTAATTTATGGCTTTGCTCTAATAACTGCAACGCCTCGCTGGAGGTGTAAAAGCATTCAGCATGCTTTTTTATGCTGTTTGGTTTTATGCCGGATTAGGATGGGCTTTAAATAATCAATTACTCTAAATATCAAATGAGTAAATGAAAATATGATTATCTACTTAAAAACTCAAATGAGTAAATACACATAATTAAAAGCAAATAGATATAAAGTACCTCTTACTGTTCTTCTACTTAACCATCACCAGTTCTCGCCAGTCTGTTGTATAACGCGGTGAAACGCGTTCTGCTTTGGCTTTCCAGGATTTATCAAAACCAGTGGCCGCGATGGATAGTCTCTTGGGGAAACGTTTATTAATGCTGTCCATGACCGCCATTAAGGGACGATTTTCTATGGGTAGACTACTGTCCTCAAAATCAAACAGTTCAAGCTGACCGGGTGCTAATTTGGGTTGGATCTTGCTGAGTTGTACACCACATTTTTGATAGTTGTAGCCGCTTTTAAAAATCTCTATGAGTAAACGGTTGGCAACCGTGATTAAGGTTCGGGTGTCCTGGGTGGCTGCGTCCAGCTTGATACTGGCTGAGCGTTGATATTGGGGTTCTTGTGGGTTGAACGGGCTGGTTCGGATAAACACGGTGACACAGGCGGTTACTGAGTGTTGTTTCCTGAGCTTTTCTGCGGCACGACTACAGAACTCGGCCAGAGCCTGGGATAGTTCGTGACAAGTGGTTAAACACCGACTAAAACTTCTGGAACACACTATCTGCTGTTTATCGGGGCTGATATCGTCCAGTTCCAAACAAGGCGTACCATTGAGTTCCATGACGGTTCTGGCCACGACGATATTAAATTGGCGTTGAATAGCATGGCTAGACTGACTGGCCAAATCCCAGACCGTGTGTATACCCAGTTTATTTAATTTGCTTGTGGTGCGTGATCCTATACCCCAGACTTCTCCGACCGGGACAATCTTCATTAATTTTTCCCGGCGTAGGGGATTCGATAAATCCAGTACGCCTTCAGTCTTTTGCCATTTCTTCGCAGCAAAGTTGGCGAGTTTAGCCAGCGTTTTCGTGGGGCCCAAGCCGACACACACCGGAATGCCGGTGGCTTTAACAACGGCTTTTCTGATGCGTTGACCATACGCAACAGGATCTTGCTGACACACGCCAGTTAAGTCTAAAAAAGCTTCATCGATAGAATAGACTTCCAGGGTCGGTGCAAACTCTTCCAGTACTGACATCACCCGTGAGGACATATCGGCATAAAGCGCATAGTTTGAGGAGAAGAGCTGTATCTGATGTTGATTGATTAGTTGCTGAATCTGGAAAACGGGAACCCCCATTTTTATCCCCAGCGTTTTAACTTCTTTACTACGAGCCACCACACAGCCATCGTTATTACTGAGCACCACCACCGGTTTTCCTGTCAGATCGGGGCGAAAAACCCGTTCACAGGAAACATAAAAATTGTTGCAATCAACCAAGGCGAGTAAGGGCTGCATTACAGGGCATGAATCACATTCGTAACGACCCCCCAGATCACCATATCCAACTCGTCATGCAGGATAATATTGGCATAGACAGGGTTTTCCGCTTTCAATTGCCATTGCTCGTTAACGCGTTCCAAACGTTTTACGGTGAGTTCGCCATTCAAGGCACAAATAACAATCTTACCAGCGACGGCTTCAATAGAGCGGTCTACCACCAGAATATCATTCGGATGAATACCCGCACCGAGCATGGATTCACCTTGAGCACGAACAAAGAAGGTAGCCGCCGGTTTTTGCACTAATAGTTCGTTTAAATCCAGATTCTTTTCAACATAATCATCGGCTGGTGAAGGAAATCCAGCGGCAACTTTACCAGCGAAAAGTGGCAATACGCATAAGGTAGGGGATTTAGCAGGAAAGAAAATGTCTTCCGAATGGTTAGCGAGTTGTTCAAGCTGGGTTTTACGTTTATCCAGTAATGCTTTAATAGTGGATACCATGCTTTCTGGCACTCGCAGGGCTTTAGTTGATTCGCCGTAAAGGGATGAACCTTTTTTTCGACCGGCATTAGGCCTGGCTCCGCCGCGTGTTTCTGTTTTATTTTGTGACATGACTGATGTATTTTGAAAAATGTACAATTATCAAAAATACATCTTACCACTTGCTTTGTGGTTTGCAAAAGGGGTCTGAAGTCCAGTGGTACGAAAACGTACGTTAGCGTCTAAAGTAAGTCGAATAATTTGATAAGTGTCTAAAATATCACAAGTTTATGGACATAGAAATTGCACTAAAAAACCATGTCTA
>CAIPPE010000327.1 GCA_903866825.1 uncultured Methylococcaceae bacterium | reverse complement strand
TTGTGCGAGGTGAAGTTTCCAAAAATTGTGATCGTGTGTTTTTTCTATCGATGCCATCAGTAATCCCAAAAAAGTTATCCTCGGGATAGTCTGACATGACCGGCTGTGTGTTGTGAATTATGCCGAAAATTGAGCGCTTACGTTTAGACAAGCCAAACATTGGCTTGCTCTCACCTGAGTTTATGGATGATGTAGCAAGACTTAAAGAGAAAAACCTCGCCGTCGATTTGTTAGAACGTCTGCTGCGTGATGAGGTTAAAGCGCGGATGAAAACAGATGTAGTCTCTGAGAAGAAATATTCTGACCGTGTTCTGGAATCTCTGCGTAAATACCATAACCGTGCGATAGAAACTGCGCAGGTGATTGAAGAACTGATTGCCATTGCTAAGGAGATGCAAGCGGATTTGGCACAGGCAGATAAGCTTGGACTAAATCCCGATGAGATTTCTTTTTATCGCGCCTTGATTCAAAACGAATCTGCTGTGCGTGAACTAGGCAACACCAATTTAAGAGAACTGGCTAAATACATTACCGAACAATTACGTCATATCACGACAGTCGATTGGGCTATGCGTGACAGTGTGCGTGCCCGCTTAAGAAACCTGGTTAGGAGAGCACTGCGTCGCTGGAAGTATCCACCGGATAAGGCGGATGAAGCGGTTGAATTATGTTTAAAACAAGCCGAGGTGTTGAGTGAAAGCTGGAGTGTTGGGTAACTCGTTGGAAACGGGCGTATTTCGCGCGCTTTCCGCCAATACCACCTGATAAAAGTAATGTTCCTTGCGCTTTTCGCCAGAACCACGTGATAAAAGTGTTACTCCGCGTGGTTTACGCTGGAAACCAGTAGATTTCTGTGCTACTGCTAAGCCTGCTTGTGCTCTTCAAGCTTAAAAACATCGAGATCAATCACTGCCAAAGCACCCAACCAGAGTGCGGCATCAAAAGCATCTAACCAGGCAGAATCAAGCAGCCAAAGCAATGCGACGACCCCCAGTCCAGCCAATACAGCCATATTAGTGACATTATAGACAGATTGATATTGTTGCACGATCGTTGGCCAGCGCATTTTTAATTCAAACAAAATGATCATCACAAACCAAAATGCAGAGTTAGTCACATCCAGCCATTGATGATCCAGAAAATACCTCAACAATACCCAGGCAATAACGGCTATCAAGCTATTACGCACGACACTGACAACCGTTTGCGATATAAGCACCACTTCCATTGATTCCATCTCATAGATAACCAGCAAAAGCATCCAAGACAAGGCATCCAGAAAACGGGTTAACGTGCCAACGAATGCGTAGATAACAACATCAATCGCTAATAAGATTAAAATGGCTAATTTTAATTTTGGATATCGCATAAAAAGTAAAACCTAAAATAAGTTATTGCAAAAAAGATCTGATGGCTGCAATTCCCTGCCCACCTGCGTTCCTGGCTCGTTCTAAATCCTCTTTTGAAAGCCCTCCCAAGGCATAGACCGGGAGGTTAACTTGAGAAACTAACTCAGAAAACAGGTCCCAACCCAATGGCTCGGTATCAGGATGCGTCTGAGTAAACAAAACCGGAGCGAGTACGGCAAAGTCTACACCAATAGCCTGCGCATGAAGTAACTCTGGTAAGTTATGGCAGGACGCGACCACCCAATACCTTGAATCAGACGACTCATGTTCATCCGTGGGTCTTTGTGTCGCTGACATTAAATCCCGACTGGTTAAGTGAATGCCATTAACGGCAAACTCTTTGGCATGATCAACCGCAGAATTGATTAACAATAAAGCCCCTGCCTGTTTGCAGAGCACCTTCGCCTGTTCAACAAACTGTTCTAGCACAGGCTTAGGAACAGTTTTTAAGCGTAGTTGAATTAACTTTAGGCCACGCGCTAACAGTTTTTGTAAATTAACCATTAACACCGGGGGTTCTGCATCATCCAGAATTGCATAATAAACGGGCAATTGGGCTGCAATAATAATCGGCCTATTGGCCGCTGGAAAGGCATAGTGATTTAATTCGACGGGTTTAACCCAACGACAGGGCTGACCTATACTACTGACAGCATCACCTGAATAATCCTCAACGAGATAGACTTTTAGCTCGACAGCCAAATCAGGATATTGATGTTGTATAGTAATTAGAGGCGTCTCTGAAATAACAGTAATACCCAACTCTTCTTTAAGCTCACGTCGTAAAGCCTGCTCAACCGTTTCTTGAGGCTCGACCTTACCACCCGGAAACTCCCACAGCCCTCCTTGATGTAGAGTTTGATCTCTCAGGGAAATTAAAATCTCGCCTTGAGGATTTTTTATTACACCAACGGCTACCTGTAGTCGGGGTTGAGCAGTCACAAACGAGATTACTTAAAAGAATGCTGTTAACAAATATAGACCCACTTATGTTCTATACTCTGCGTTAATTTTTACATAATCATACGATAAGTCACAGGTCAGTACTTCTTGAGTGGCAACGCCTCGACCCAATTTTACAGTGACCGTGATTTCTTCTCTGTCCATGACTTGTTGTCCCGCTGCTTCCGTATAATCATCAGCGCGTCCGCCATTTCTGACAATGCACACATCATCCAGGAATATCTGAACGCTCTCAAGCACCATATTTTCAACACCAGAACGCCCGACTGCTGCAAGAATACGTCCCCAGTTGGGATCACTCGCAAAGAAAGCTGTTTTCACTAACGGTGAATGCGCAATGGTTTTACCCACCCGCACCGCTTCTTCATCGTGTAAAGCCTCTTCGACTCGGATGCGTATCAGCTTTGTGGCACCTTCACCATCTCTAATAATCGCTTCAGCCAATTGCTTGCAAACACTCATCACCGCATGGGCAAAAATCGTATAATTCTCTGTACCCGCAACAATCTCAGGCGCTGCAGAGCAGCCACTTGCCATTAAGATACAGGCGTCATTGGTCGAGGTATCGCCATCAACGGTAATACGATTAAATGACTGTTCAACCGCCAGCGCTAAACACTCCTGTAAAAGGGTTTGATTGATTTTGGCGTCAGTTGCAATAAAGCCCAACATGGTCGCCATGTTCGGTTGAATCATGCCAGCACCCTTAGAGATGCCATTAATAGTGATTGATTCACCGCCTACAGTAATGACTTCAGACACTCCTTTTGGAAAAGTATCTGTGGTCATGATCGCGTAAGCCGCTTTACCCCAATGATTGCTTGCCAAATCTTTAATCGCAGCAGGCAAAACCGCTGTTATTTTAGCAACAGGCAACGGTTGACCAATGACGCCGGTAGAAAATGGCAACACCTGATGTTCTAGCCCACCGGCCACCTTGGCAAGTTCGGCACAGGACAATAATGTATCCTGCATGCCTTGTTCACCGGTGCCGGCATTGGCATTACCCGAGTTAATCAATAACCAGCGAGGATGATGAGCCAGATTGGCCTTGGCGACATGCACTGGGGCAGCACAAAAAGCATTCTGAGTAAACACACCCGCACAGGTTGCCTGCTCTGGCATCTGAATCACCAGAATATCATCCTTAACAGTTTGTTTGATACCTGCACAGGCTGTGCCTAGTGTTATTCCAGCTACGTCATGCATGGTTGGAAAATCGCACTGTCCTACCGCCATCGGTTAACCCTCATTTTGTTTGAAAAATAATGTGATGTTTTTAATCTTTCTGACCCGTTGTGCCATACGTCTGGATTGCTTATTTAACTTATCCATAAGCTGCGGTTGTTTACTCACGGCAAAAGGTAATATAAGCTCTAATTCAATCAAACCGTTTAGATAATGAATCCTAAAGTCAATAATCGAGTCTTTAAAGTCTGCCATATATTTATCCAATAAGCGCTTTACTTCACAGCGCTTTAAAGGCTTTTGCTTTTCAAATAAACCCTCATCATCTTCTGGATCAACATGCACCAAGACATCCATGATGTCATCAAAACGGCTAATTAATTCATCTCTAACCGTGTCACCAATGGTATGGCCTTCAGAAACCGTAATACGCGGATCAACGACAATATGTGCATCAATTAAGGCATCTTCGCCCATCTGCCGCGTGCGCAACAAATGAATACCTTCAACCCCATCAATCGCCATAATGGCTTTACGAATTTCAGCGACCAACTTGGGGGGCAATGAGGTATCAACCAGTTCTTTAATGCTATCAAAAATCAGGTTTAAACCTATTTTTGCGACTAATAAAGCCACCACAATCGCAGCAATCGCGTCGGCAAAAGGGTAGCCTAACATGACTGCACCGATACCTAACAACACCACGATCGAAGAAATAGCATCACTGCGCTGATGCCAGGCATTAGCGAGTAATAATTTTGAACGGGTTTTCTTGGCGATGCGTTTAGTGTAATGATACAACAATTCATTAACCAATATGGATAGCCCAGCGATACCCATACCGTAAGGATTAGGAACAGGTAAATGTTCGGGGTTCGCTATACGATCGAGCACTGACCAGGTAATACCACCGCCGATGAGCACTAAACTACTGCCTAAAATAACGGTCGCAATTGTCTCAAAACGACGATGACCATAAGGATGTTCATAATCAGCCTCACGACTTCCCATTCTAACCGCGATAATCACTAGAAAATCACTGAGTAAATCCGATAATGAATGGATACCGTCGGCAATTAATGCGGCGGATTGCAACAAAAAACCAAAAGCAATCTTGATCAGCGTCTGAAAAACATTAACACCTGCACCCACATAGCTGGCTCTGGCTTTAAGTTTATTCGCTCCTGCTATATCAAGGATTTCAGACATTACTCACCTACTCTTATAGTGATAATATATTCGTGATTTCCCGAACTTGTCTCAAGCACGGTGTGACCATTAATCCGACACCAGGCCGGAATATCATGCATAACCCCAGGATCTGTACAGATAACTTCCAGTAGATCACCCGGTTGAAGCTGCTTTACTTTATCCTGAGTCCGAATAACCGGCAAGGGACATAGTAAGCGCCGTGCATTTAAGGTTTCTTTAAGTACTTGCATCGTCTATTGTTTAAACATGCCATTCATTAGGCACTTCTTCTTTGGTAAAAGGTTTAACCTGTATCACTCGCTCGGAGCCGTCTTTTTCAGTGACCGTAATATCCACTTGTTCTTCGTCTCGACCTTGCCCATAACGGGCTACAACTCTAGCTGAAAAATAGATATCTTCTGCAGACAGTTCGCCATCGATTAAGGCTAATGGCCCAGGATGGCTGGAGCAATACAGACTGATAAACTCTTTTTTATACCCCTGTAAAAAGCGTCCCTCGCCTTCTTCTCTGGCTATAATCAATTTAAAATGGGGCTTAGGTCTAATATGCCTCCCGACTTTTAGGAGCATAATATCATCTAATTCGTAATCTTTAGTACCTTGCGATTTCCATAAATCGACCAGTTTTGCAGAATAGAACTTATCTGTCAGAAAACAGCAGCCACCAGCGGGTTGCGAATAATCTTCGATACCAAAGTTCCTGGCCATCTCCATTTGAGGTTTCCGTGACCGTCCGGTAATACTATAAAGCTTTTCTCTATCCACCCATCCTTCAATTTCTGGCAGGGTTGAGGGTAGATTTTTAGCACACATTGGGCGCAATAATAAATCATCAGCCCCGGATTGTTTAGACACAATCGGCATTTTTGATTTTGTTTGCGACATGGGTCGTTGACCAATCACTTCACCGGTAATAATAAAATCAAAACCATTTTCGACAATCCATTGCTTGGCCTTGTTCACCATAAAAATCTTACAGTCCAGACAAGGATTCATGTGCGTCCCATAACCGTGTTTGGGATTAATCAAAACCTTTTTATACTCTTCAATCACATCCACGATGTGGAGTTTTATGCCTAACTGTTCTGCAACCCATAGGGCATTATTACGATTTGGCTTTGAGCTGTTGTGCTCACGAATCGCGTGGGTATGACCTTCTACACAAAAACCGGTAAAAAAGTTAATGCCTTCAACATGAACGCCCTGCTCCATGATGACTTTTGCTGCCAGCATTGAATCCAGTCCACCTGAAATTAATGCGACTGCTTTTCTTTGTTTACTCATAACGCCTTTGTGTTTAAAAAAAGATTATACCGCGACCTAAAATCCACTAAAGTCGTATAGTCGGCTCAAGCATCGCAAAAATTCTGGCGACAGCCCCCTGATTTTGCTTAAGGAAGCGCTTACCATTTTCTACCAGGGCCAAACGCTCACCCGGTTGCTGGTACAGCGCTAAAATCGATTTAACGACAGCGTCTTTATCCTGGCATTGAATAGCCGCACGCTGATTCAAAACCCCTTTAGCGATCTCTTTAAAGTTGTTCATATAAGGCCCAAACAGCACGGGAATACCTATAGCCAACCCTTCCAATATATTATGCCCTCCGGTTGGCACCATACTGCCACCGACGAATGCTACATCAGAAGCGGCATACATAGTTTTTAACTCGCCCATGGTATCGACCAGATAAATATCAACATCTTGAGTCACTGATTTGCCGCTTGTACGGCTTACCACTTTAAACTGCTGTTGTTCACATAGTTTTTTAACCTCAGTAAAACGCTCTGGATGCCTTGGCACTAATAGTATTAATAACTCGGGTATCTGTGGCTTGATATCCTTATACATTTCTAAAAACAGAACTTCCTCATCCTTATGAGTACTTGCGATGATCCATACGAACCGATTGGGAAACAAGGTCTTTCTTAGCCGAGTTCCATCTTCAATAATATCTACAGGCACATTAATATCAAACTTTATATTGCCTAAAGTTTTTACTTTTTCTGCTTCTGCACCGATACTAATAAATCTCTGTGCATCTTCATTAGTCTGGGCGGCAATCATGCTGACATGACTCAAGGCCTGTTGAACCAGACTGGAAATTTTTTGATAACCACGCGCTGACTTTTCAGATAATCGCGCATTAATCAGATATAAAGGGATTGCATTTGCACCACACGCCGCAAAAAGATTGGGCCATATTTCGGTTTCCATGATCACCGCAAGCTTTGGCCTAAAACAACGGATAAACCGATTGACGGTATCCGACATATCATACGGGAGATAAACATGGATTACGCTATCTTGCATCACCGCTTTGACCCGATCTGAACCCGTCGGAGTCGTCGTCGTGACTAACAGTTTTATCTCTGGATAGCTCTTTTGAATTTGTCGAAGCAAAGGAAACAAAGCTTCAGATTCACCCACGGAAACGGCATGAAACCAGACAACGTTATCAGGAAATTCTTGATTATAAAAAGCGAACCGTTCTCGCCATCGATTTCGATAAGACGGTGCTTTAAGACTACGCCAAAGCAGGCGCAACAGTATGAAGGGAACTAAAAGATAAAACAGGACAGTATATAAAGATCGCATCGTTTAAAACCGCAAGATACAAGGTATAAGGTTTAACAAGCTAAACGCTTACACCCTATAACCTTGCGTTTTTATAAATTATGCTTCAGCTGTAACTTTAATAGTCAGAGTTACAATAACATCAGAATGTAGATTGATGTCAATTGCATAGTCACCTAAGTGACGAATAGTACCATGTGGCAAACGAATTTGATGTTTTTCGATGGCAATGCCCGCCGCAGTAATCGCTTCAGCAATATTATGAGTACCGATAGAACCAAACAATCTGCCTTCATCACCCGCTTTATGAGCGATAGCGATTTGTAATTTGCTTAATTCATTACCCAATTTTTGAGCAGCAGCCAGTTTATCCTGTGCGGCTTTTTCAAGTTCAGCACGACGCGCTTCAAATTCGGCTATTTTAGTTGCAGTAGCTGCAACCGCTTTACCTTGTGGTACAAGATAGTTTCTGCCGTAACCGTTTTTAATAGTGACCTTGTCACCCAGGTTACCCAAATTTGCTATCTTTTCAAGAAGAATAACTTCCATCTTTTAATCCTCACCTTTCGGTTATTAGCCGATTATTTATACGCCATCAGGCGTATGTTGATTCGATTTAATTTTTCGTAAGTCCAGCCACGGATCACTGACACCAACCAGGGCAACCAGCAACGTCAAATGCGGTATCAAAAAAAGGGTGATATAGAGCATTGGCACCATATAACGCCATAACTTCAACTTTGCAAAATAGGTATGCAATACTGACGTTCCAGTAACTGTATATAAAATATACAGCAGAATAATTATATTCCAGGATATTTCAGATACTTCACCAGTAGTCACAAAACCAGCACCTACTAATACGACACTGGCTATTGATAGCCAGGGCTTAGTAGTCATTAATAAGTATTCTTGCTTAAAACCACCCGGATTAAAAAGATTCGCTTGCCACCACCGACCTAAAAATAGACCAAACAACAAGCCCAATACAGAGCCTGCTGCAACTATCCCGGTCATGTAATGAACAAAAATATTTATTTTATCCTGAAATTCAGCCATCGGTGCATCGACTGGAATCATCTGAGTAAGCACAGCGCTCCAAATCCCGGATGGCTCAGTGCTAAACAAATAAAATACGATGACACCTAATACGCCCAGTAGTGTGGCAATTTCAACCGCCAGCGATAAATGCCGACCTTCCCTTAAGATGATTGAAATCAGCCAGACAGGCAACCACAAAACCAGAACGTATAAAAATGCGAACTGGAAATTACCTGTTGCGAAGTAACCTAATATGCTTGCTGCTAAAGTAGAACATCCCAGGATAATTAATCCTTCGAAGGCCCCTAATCTCAAAGTGACAAGTGCCACAGTGGCAGAACTTAAGACACTGACGGGAGGCATCATTAGAGACAACAATGCAAGCGATGAAGCCACTATCATGGCTTGTATCCTGCCTCGCATTATATACGTCGCTAAAAAATTCACTGCCTCTCCCGCTATATTATTGTTTGTTATTTGTGTGCGTCACAAAACGGGAGTAATGCGATAAAACGCGCACGTTTAATGGCAACACATAATTGTCTTTGATACTTTGCACTGGTCCCAGTGATACGGCTAGGAACAATTTTTCCTGTTTCAGTGATGTAATCGCTTAACAGATCAAGATCTTTATAATCGATCTCAGTGCCACCCTCAGCACTGAAGCGGCAGAATTTTTTGCGTCTAATGTTACGTGCCATAATAGTTTCCGTAATCCAATAAGTTAAAAAGTTTAATCAACGATGATATCTTCAGCGTCAAAATCAACATCGTCTAAATCAACATCATCTAAATCAACATCACCTGTAGCCGGAACGATTACAGCTTCTCTTGCAGCGGCATCTCTTGCACGAGATTCAGCCGCTTTATTTTCTTCTGCTGTAGACGTTGCAATAATAGACGGTGCAGTAATAGCTACTTTTTGTGATAAAGTCAGACTTCGCAAAATAGCATCATTAAAACGGAAACCACTTTCTAATTCTTCTAATGTTGCTTGATCAACTTCAACATTCAACAACACATAATGTGCTTTGTGAATCTTTCTGATTGGATAAGCGAGGTGTCTACGACCCCAATCTTCCAAACGGTGAATTTTACCTGATGACGCTTCAATAATTGACTTATAACGGTCAAGCATTGCAGGAACCTGAGCAGATTGGTCCGGATGGACTAAAAAGACAATTTCATAATGTCGCATTATTTTTCCTTTCGGTTAAGCCTCCCTTCTCTGTCTTAAAAAGAAGGTAAAGCAAGGAGGAGCGGAATGCTCCGTTGAACCGCGCATTATAAAGAGTTTTTTTGCTTTTTCAAAACAATATGTTAGAAATAGGCTAACTAATCAGATATAAAGTGCTGCCATACGTCGCCAATAATACCCGCTATGAGCCCGATGATCCCAAGTAATCAGTTGATGATTTATATTCTTTTGGTGCAATACTGAACTCAGATGTTCGTTATTTGCTAAAAAGGGGTCCTCTTTACCAATAACCAGGATAATATCCATTTCTCTTAGCTTTTTCAATCGAAGTGAACATTCTAAATTGGGCAGAAAATGACTGGGGGTATGAAAATAAATATCTTCATTATAGAAGCCATCAAAAAGATCATCAAAAAATTCTACGCTTAAAGTCAGGTCGTACCGACCTGAGAATGCCACTAATTTCTTAAAAAGCTCAGGATGCCTAAACGCTATATTAGCCGCATGAAAAGCCCCTAAACTTAAGCCATGAGAAATCACACACTCATGCGGATTTTTATCATGCATGAAAGGAATAACTTCATTCAATATATATTCTTCAAACTGGATGTGCCGGTTGATTCGCCCTGAGGGATGCGCCCAATGACAATAAAGACTTTCGGCATCGATGCCATCAACACAATAAAGCTGCAAATAACCTTGCTGAATTTTTTCATTCAAAGATCTAACCAGCCCAAGTTTTTCATATTCATAAAAACGTCCAAACCGCGATGGAAAAACCAACACCTTGGCACCTGCGTGCCCGAATACCAATAGCTCCATATCTCGCTGCAACTGAGGACTCCACCATTTGTGATACTCTCGATTCATCTGGGGTTTCCTAATATTATATTTACAAGAATGAGTCTAAACATATAATTCAATCTGGGGGTGTCGACTACTTAATGAGTCAAAAAAAGTAACTAGCTCAAGCATCAAAGCTGAGTCTTGCTGCTGCTGATGACTGTATTGATGATGTCCCGCCTCTAAAACAAACAAATATTTTTCGCAGCTTAAAGCATTAAATATTGCAAATTGCCCTGGAGGAGCAACACAGGGATCAAATATTGCACAAGCACAATGCATCGGTATCTTGATCCGTTTTGCAGCAAAAGCGGCATCGAAGTAGCGCAAAACAGTCAGAACTTGTTTTTTATGGGTCAAATAATACTTCTGAACACTATTGGCACTGCCATTAGTAGCCAGTTTTAAACGCAAAGACTGATAACCAAAAGTAGGCACGTTTAAATGGGCTTTACTGATGCGTGTTTCGCATGCCAACGCTAAAGCCCCAATACCTCCACCAAAACTGATCCCCATATAACCCAAACTCCCTGCCAGATGTGGAAACAAGGTTAATAAGGCGCTCACAGCTAACCATAAATCTTCAACACAGCCACCAATAATATATCGATCTTTGTCGTTTATATCATGTAACACATGCCAATAAGGGTCCGAAGAAATAAAAGGTGCTGCACTCTGTGCTAACCCCCGAAAACAGGGAAAAAACAACGCTGCATCATTAAAAGGAAAATGAAAGTCTGGCCCATCGCGCCCGCCATAACCATGTCCAACGATGAAACCTCGCTTTACCTCACCCAACATTGGCAACAATAACCAACCCCGAATAAGAAAATCACCTGCGGACTTATAGCTAATTTCAAATACCCGCCATCCGAAACTATTTTCGGATATTATTTTTGTCTGCAGGACTGGATCAAGCTCTAAAGCTTTTTGATATCGCAACTGCCAAAACAAATCAAAATCTTTAGGCTCGTTTTGCACTTTTATCTCAAGCAACTGCTCAAGCGAGTAGCCATAACTGGGATCAAAAGGGTATTGATTGCTATCCATAAATCGTAATTAATTCTTCACAAACAGTTAAACATTATCAAACATATCACTGAACATTGTAACACAGCAATTATGACAACTTTATCTCGGAGAAAACTAAAATCCTGAAAAAATAAAGGAATATTTTATAGAGAAGATAAATTATAAATTCTAATTTATCAAAAACTTATATCATCATCTGCAATTAAGACGGGGTAGTTTACCCACCCTATTTATTTTTCTACTAACACTTATAGAAATTATGTGTTAAAAAGCATCCATAATTGATCAAATTGTAACAGTTTGTTACAGTGCTCCCTTTAGCTGATTTGATGAAAGCCAAAAGCTGTAAGGCATTGTAAATAAATATAACCCTTTGAAAATTACATGCTACTAATGTTTTTTTCAAAACATTTTAATTGTATTTGTGATTTCTTAAGATGTT
>CAIPPE010000326.1 GCA_903866825.1 uncultured Methylococcaceae bacterium | reverse complement strand
TCGGGACCTATCTGGATAATTACCATGCCTTGGCCACCTTGGCTGCGAGTGACATTAAGGCGTTACGGGTGTCATTATCCATGCATCCCTATAAAGGTGCGTTACAGGAGTGGACCTTGACCCTATGGCTGTAACTTTTGAAAATCGCTCAAGTCCGCGTGAGTTAGTCAGCGGCTGGAGTGCGGTGCTTTTTTTGGCTGACGGGCTGAATCACTGTAATGCACGCGTTGTTGATAGTAGTGTGGGAGGTCTGGGTTTAACGCTGGAAGAGGCTTGCTCTGCATTGAAGGTTGATGCGCAGGTAGTGATTAATATCAAGGCGCAGCATCGGCAGTTTAGCCGTAAAGTGCGGATTGTCTGGATGCAGAGTGAATCATCACGGTTGTCGGTGGGTGTGGCCTTGATTGATCATGTCGGAATTACGCCCCAAAATCATCAGTTAGATGTGCAAAGTTTACGTATTGATCCGGCGACGGCCTTAAAGCTACCCGCTAATATCGCCCATCGGCAAAAAGTGTTGCCATTTATTGAGCTGGATGGCCTTGCGCATGTGGTGTGTGCTGATATTGAAAATGATGCGGTGCTTACGGTTTTACAGCGGCTGTTAAGAAAGCCCGTCTGTTTGTGGGCTGCCGATCCGGTGCAATTAGAGGCTAAGCTTAAGCAGGTCTATGGTAATAGTCGGCAAGCGTTTCAAGCCCCGGCGGCGACACCTGCTGCACAGGCCCCTCAAACAGCCAATGCGGTGAATACCGGCGATGCCTTGTTATATTCGGCCTATATGCGGCAGGCCTCGGATATTCATATTGACCCGAGTTATAACGGCGCTAATGTGCGTTTTAGGGTGGATGGTCAGTTAGAGCTTTATAGTCATATTAGTTCGGCTATTTATACGGAGTTGGTGAGTCGGCTTAAGGTGATGGCGCAACTGGATATTGCCGAGAAGCGTGCGGCCCAGGATGGGCGCTTTGCACATCAGTTTGTTTCTGGGAGCCGTCGGATTGATGTGCGGGTCGCGACTTTACCGACTAAATACGGTGAGCGAATCACCATGCGTTTGCTGGCGGTGCAAACGGAATCTTTAACGTTAGAAAACCTGGGATTTGATCCGGCGCACAAGGCCATGATTGAGGTTTTTTTACGGCGGATTCAAGGCCTGATGATTATGACCGGCCCGACGGGGAGTGGTAAAACAACCACTCTATATGCTGCGATTCGAATGTTATTGGAAGAGCGGCGCGTAAATATTATCACCATTGAAGATCCTATCGAGTATGAGATTGATGGTGTGGCGCAGTGTGAGGTGGATTCTGCGGATAAAGTGAGCTTCTCTAAAGCCCTGCGGAGTATTTTACGGCATGACCCCGATGTGGTGATGATTGGTGAGATTCGGGATAAAGAGACGGCGGATATAGCCATTAAAGCGGCTTTGACCGGACACATGGTGCTGGGGACTTTACATACTAATTCGGCGGCGGCGACTGTTACACGTTTACATGATATGGGGGTTGAGCCTTATCTTGTGGCAGCGGCTTTGCGGCTGGCGGTTGCACAACGGTTATTGCGGCGTTTATGTACGCATTGCCGGATTGCCAGACCGCTGTTGGAGATAGAAGCTATTTCGATTAATCGTCCTGAACTGGCTGGTCGGGAGATTCATGATCCTGCGGGTTGTATTTATTGTGGTGGTAAGGGTTATGCCGGTCGGGTAGGGTTGTATGAAGTGTTGGAACTGCGTGAAGACTGGGCACGCTCGGTGGCAGACGGTGAAGGTGAAAATGAGTTGGTTCAGAAGATGCGGGCTTCGGGTATGAAAAGTTTGTTGGATGATGCGGTGGACAAGTTGTTGATTGGCATGACGTCGGTGTCTGAGGTGGTGCAAATTGCTTCGTCCTGGTAACTGATTAATGCCTGTATTTAATTATACCGCCCGCGATAGGTCGGGCCAGCAAAGTATCGATTCCATCGAAAGTGAGAGTCGAGAGGCGGCTATTTTAGCGTTGCGCTCTCAGGGTTTGTTGCCGATTAAAATTACTGAAGTTAAAAGTAAAGGCTCAGGAGCATCGTTTAGTTTAAATCCTATGGCTTATCGAGCTTTTAATGAGGCTGATATAGAGCATGAGTTTCATCAAATTGCGGTGATGTTGCGGAGTGGCATTAGTTTAATGGATGCCTTGGCTTTAACCCTTAAGCATTGCCGCTTGGGTGCCCGGTCAACCTGGGTGAATATTAGCAAGCGTATTGAGGAAGGGCATTCGTTTACCGATGCGCTGCGTGAGCATAAGGCGTTTAGTGATTTTACGATTCAGCTGATCCGGGTCGGTGAGCAGACTGGAAACTTAAATACCGTGATGGATGAAGCGGCCAGAGAAGTTAAGTCCAGTCGTGAATTGCAAGGTCAAATATTAAAAGCCCTGAGGTATCCGAGTTTTACCTTGTTAATGGCGATAGGAATTGTTTTTTTTATGTTGACCAATCTGGTGCCAGAAATTAAAAAAGTATTGGCCTTAACCGGTAAGCCGATGCCTCCAATTACTAAAGCGCTGATTGATACGTCTAACTGGGTGGTCGCGAACGGCCTGGTGGTGGTAGGTAGCTTTGTTACAGTCATCGTAGTGTTTGTGGTGCTTTATAACTGGCCACCGAGTCGATGGTGGATTGACAGGCTGGCTTTAAAATTACCTGTTATTGGTCATGTGTTGCGTTTGTCGGGAACGGTGTTGTTTTGTCGGGCTATGGGATTGTTGTTACGGAGTGGCGTGGTGATGTATGAAGCACTGGAGACCATGGAAAAGTTACATGCGAATAAGTATATGGCGGGACGAATTGCCTTTGCCCGTGACAAGGTGATGCAGGGGGGCGGTTTAACGGATCAGATGGAAGTGGAGTCAGCTTATATGCCCTTGATGTTGCAAATGATGCGGGTGGGTGAGAACTCGGGAACCCTGGATGATATTTTACTGGAAATGACCGAGTATCACGATAATTTGTTAAAAGAAGCTATCGCCAGTTTAGTGGGTTTAATAGCGCCAACCATGACGATTGTGGTGGGTGGCGTAGTCGGTTTTGTTTATGCTGCTTTTTTGGTGGCGATGTTTGCAGCAGCAGGAGGAAGCCCTAAATGACGGGGAATTTTATAAAGTTCAGCCTTTTCATGTTGGGCTTTTGGGTGCCGGTTTTATTGGCAGAATCATTGCCTGCAGGAACAGGTAAGGAAGCTGAACTTCAAGACCCCACCCTGATGACTCAAAGTTTTAGAGAGGCGTTAACCCGCATGGCTCAGGCTAAAGGGACGGGGAATACGGGTGCTGTAGTACAGCCTGTGCTGCCAGAAATAAGGCTGATGGCCAGTTTGCTGGGTAATGACGCAGGCCTGAAATCAACTACTTTACTAAAAATTGGCGATAAAACTTTCTCTGCCCGCGAGAACGATATTATTACGGTTTTTTCTAGTGCTAAAACTCAATTGGATGTCGAGCTTCAGGTTATCGAAATACATAAATATTTTGTAAAACTCATGATGATTTCACCTATTAATAAAACATTAATATTAAGATAATTTATTCAAGCTATGTCCCGATTATTTTTTAATGCTCATTCTTCTATTTTAATTCTCTTGCTCGGTTTGTTGGTGCCAAATTTGGGGGATGCTGCTCGACATAGAGGGCATGATATTCCAAGACCGACTAATGAGACAATCATTGCTCAGATCGATTTTCGGGATGTGTCAGTCGGGGATGCTTTAAAGGTATTAACAGAGCAATCAAGTTTGAATGTAGTCGCTTCCAAGAAAGCAGCTGACATTCCTATTACAATCTTTTTGCGTCAGGTAACGGCGATGGATGTAATTGATGCCATTGCGAAGACTTATAATCTTTGGTATCAGCGTGATCCCGAGACTGACATTGTGCGTATCTATACGGTCCAGGAATACCGCCTGGAGACCGTCGAATTTAAAAAGGAAGAGACTGAAGTTTTTACCATGAAAAATGCACGGAATGTACTGGATTTGGCGGATTCGATACAAAACCTGTTTTCAACCCGGGTCAGGATGGGTTATGGAAACAATCAAACTCAATTAATGATGGACTTGCAGCAACGCTTTCAACGGTTTGATATGGTTGATCGTCGCTCTAAGGTGAATACCACAGTGGGCGGTTCGACAACTGGAGGAACTGGAGGCACTCAAGGCGGTACAAATACCGGCGGGGTTAATACGGGTGGTGTTGGCGTAGGCGGAACTACTCAAGGTGGGGTAGGCACACAAGGAATTAATGGTATTCAGGGAACGCAAGGGATTAATGGTATGCAAGGAATAAATGCCCAACAAGGCATGAATGGTGTGCAGGGTAACGGCGGGCAGAATCAGGGCTTTGATGATCAGACCCGGGCAGTTTCCAATGTTTTAGACAGACTAAATGGTAATCAGGTCACTGGTATCGCCAATAGCATGACGGGAGATGCCTCAGAAAGTCAGGAACTGATTGATACCAGCGTGCGTCATGAAGCTCTTATTTATGTGGGGGTAATCAAGGATCAAAACCGGGTCGTGGTGAGAACGCGTGATATTGATGCGATGAACGAGATTAAATCAGTCGCTAAGCAGTTAGATGTTGAGAGCTCGATGTTGTTGATGGAGGTTAAGGTTTTACAAATTGATTTATCCAATGGTTTTAATTCCTTGTTTGATTTTAATGTCCAAAAGGGTGATTTTAATCTGGGTGGTTTAGGGGGGATTGCAGGAGGTGGTGCGGGAGCAGGAAGTGCGCTGGCCAATGGTGCTGCCAGTGCGGCATTTGGCCCCGCATTATTAGCGACGGTGGTGAGTAATAATTTTGAAGCACGTTTGCAGTTGGCTGAAAACGAAAACCGGGTCACTCAATTAGCAACGCCGTTGTTACTGACCGCTAACCAGGAAATCAGTCGATTTTTTGTGGGCTCAGAAATACCCATTCTGACCAGCTATACGCCGGGCACAACTACTTTAGGTGGAGTAACCAGTAGTGCGACTATCATTCAACCGCCGACCCCTGTTTATACGCAGTATCGAGTGGGGCAGACTTTGTTGCTGACACCCAGTATTAATGCGGATAAAACAGTTAGTGTGCAAATAGTGGTTGAACAATCCAATGTCATTAAAAACGGGGCAACTATTTTGGTGCCGGGTACCTCTTCTATCCTAGGAGGGGCGGCTAATCTGGTTCCTCAACAGATTGACACTGTTAATGAAAAATCGTTTAGCGGTTCAGTAATGGCTAAAGATGGCAATTCGGTAGCGGTGGGTGGTTTGATTCAGGAAGGTGCGGGGAATAATCTGATTACCACGCCCTTTTTAGGTGATGTGCCAATATTGGGGTTTTTCTTTAGACAAGAATCGCAAACCCGTACCCGTACCGAGCTGGTGATTATTATTAAGCCGCATATTATTGCCACACCGCCGGATGGCAAAGGATTAACAGAGGCGTTTATGCGTGATAACAGTATTCATCCTAACGCTACGGGTGGTGAGAGCTTAAATGTCTACACGAATCCAGATAAGCAGCATAAGGGTTACATCCTGGAGCAGCCGTTTAAGGAATATAACAATCAGGACAGTCTGGATCGGTATAAGTGGGATAACCCTAACCCAAGAAGATAAGCGAATGAATAGATTAATCGGTGTGTTGATGGTGGCTGCGATGTTATCGGGTTGTGCCAGCTTGGTCAGTAACTCGGCCTGGCCGGTTTTTATTGATAACAATTCTGGCCCGGCAGAGTTTGTGATTAAAAACAGTCAGGACGTGGAAATAGCGAGAGGAAAAACCCCGCAGATTATTATCTTGCCCAGTGGTGCGGGTTATTTTACCAGCGCTGATTACAGTGTGCATTTTAGTAAGACAGGCTATCAAAGCCAGGGCTATCGCTTAGCGAGTTATCTAAATGGCTGGTATTTGGGCAATGTCAGCAATTTCCTGGGATTCTTTATCGATTCTGCTACAGGTGCTATGTGGCGTTTAGATGAAGAGTTGATTGTGACATTGCCCCCAAGGCCTGCGTTAATGTCCCCTACCCTGCTGCCAGCACCTGCCATGCCGGTGCCTATTTATAAGCCTGGTCTTTAAGGTTAAATAATGATTCAACAATTAGCGGTTTTATTAGCAGATCCTTATTTATTGACCGCGTTGGTGACTATACTCGGCTTACTGATAGGCAGTTTTCTTAATGTGGTGATCTATCGCTTACCGATTATGATGCAGCGTGAGTGGGAGCAGGAATGTAGAGCTTTTCTGGAAATTGAGTCTCAGGAAATAGATGAGACCTTTAATTTATCAGTGCCTTTATCGCGTTGTCCCTTTTGTAATACCCCGATTAAGCCCTATCAAAATATTCCGGTGCTGAGCTATCTGCTTTTAAAAGGGCGCTGTGCAGCCTGTGCGCATCCTATTGCTATACGATATCCTTTAGTTGAAGCCTTGACAGCGCTTTTGTCAGCGGTAGTGGCCTGGCATTTTGGTGATAGTCCGCAAACAGTTTTTGCATTGTTACTGACCTGGGTGTTGATTGGTTTGAGCTTTATTGATTTAGACCATCAGTTGTTACCTGATACTATGGTGCTGCCAATGGTTTGGGTGGGTTTATTTTTAAGTGTATTGGGTGTCTATACAGACAGTTTTTCCAGTATTATTGGAGCGATTGCCGGCTATATGACCCTTTGGCTCGTCTATCAGGTGTTTAAGTTGCTGACAGGTAAAGAGGGGATGGGCTATGGTGACTTTAAGTTACTAGCGTTATTCGGCGCCTGGCTGGGTTGGCAATACTTACCCGTGATTATTCTATTGGCCTCGCTGGTGGCCGCAATTATCGGGGTGACAATGATTCTATTGGGCAAACATGATCGGAACAATCCCCTGCCCTTTGGCCCTTATCTGGCAGCAGCCGGTTGGATTGCGTTGCTATGGGGCGGAGATTTCAATCGCTTATATTTAACCGCTGCGGGTTTATAGAGCGGGATATTTTTTGATCATTGGCTTAAGGGATATTAATGGATATTGCTGAGTTGCTGGCTTTTTCAGTAAAGAATGGTGCGTCGGATTTACATTTATCGGCGGGCTTGCCGCCCATGATTCGGGTGGATGGCGATATGCGGCGCATTAATGTTCCTGAATTGGAGCATAAGGTTGTGCATGCCTTGATGTATGACATTATGAACGATAAGCAGCGTAGAGATTATGAGGAACATCTGGAAACCGATTTTTCTTTTGAACTGCCGGGGGTAGCCAGGTTTCGGGTTAATGTTTTTAATCAGGAGCGAGGGGCTGCTGGTGTTTTTAGAACCATTCCTTCCAAGGTATTATCGTTGGAGGAATTAGGCGCACCCTTGTTTTTTGAAGAAATCACTAGAAAGCCACGCGGCCTGGTTTTAGTGACAGGGCCGACCGGTTCAGGGAAGTCCACTACCCTTGCGGCAATGATCAATCATATTAACTGCAATGATTTTGCACATATTCTGACGGTTGAAGATCCGATTGAGTTTGTCCATGTCAGCCAGAAGTGTTTGGTCAATCAGCGCGAAGTGCATCGAGATACTTTGGGTTTTAATGAGGCTTTACGCTCCGCCTTACGTGAAGACCCGGATGTCATCATGGTGGGTGAAATGCGGGATCTAGAAACAATTCGTCTGGCTTTAACAGCGGCTGAAACGGGACATCTGGTTTTTGGGACCTTGCATACCTCTTCTGCCGCCAAGACGATTGATCGTATTATTGACGTTTTTCCGGCGGCAGAGAAAGACATGATTCGATCTATGTTATCCGAATCATTACAGGCAGTGATTTCACAGACCTTGATGAAAAAGATAGGTGGAGGGCGTATTGCTGCACATGAAATCATGGTAGGGACATCTGCTATAAGAAACCTGATTAGAGAGGCGAAAGTGGCTCAGATGTATTCTGCTATTCAGACCGGGCGCAGGGACGGGATGCAAACTTTAGATCAAAATCTGAAGGACCTGGTTGATAAAGGTTTGGTTTCTTCCGCAACCGCAGCCACTAAGGCGGTTGATAAGACAATGTTCCGCTAGGCTATGCTGGATTTTAATGCTTTGCTTGCACTGATGGTGCAAAAGAAAGCCTCAGATTTGTTTATAACGGCAGACCGGGCACCGACGCTGAAAGTGGATGGCGCTTTAGTAGCGGCTTCTGATGTTTCGTTGACGGCTGAACAGACTTTAAGCTGGGTGTTAAGCATTATGGATCAGCGCCAGAAAAAGGAGTTTGAAACGACTAAAGAGTGTCAGTTTGCTATTAATGCGGCTGGGTTGGGTCGGTTTCGGGTGAGTGCATTTACGCAACGTGATTGTGCTGGGATGGTGTTGCGTCGGATTGAAAATAGGATACCGGATGCGGATGCCCTGAATTTGCCGCCTATTCTAAAAGACTTAATCATGGAGAAGCGTGGCCTGATTATTTTTGTCGGCGGGACCGGGGCGGGTAAATCAACTTCATTAGCGGCTCTAATTAAGCACAGGAATCAAAATAGTTCCGGTCACATTATTACCATTGAAGATCCGATAGAGTTCGAGCACCCGCATTTGGGTTGTATTATTACGCAGCGAGAAGTAGGCATAGATACGGAGTCTTATGAGGTTGCCTTAAAAAATACCTTAAGGCAGGCGCCAGATGTTATTTTGATTGGTGAAATCAGAACCCGTGAAACGATGCAGAATGCGATTGCTTTTGCTGAGACGGGGCATTTATGTTTATCGACCTTGCATGCCAATAATGCGGATCAGGCCTTGGACCGGATATTACATTTTTTTCCTGATGATATGCGTGATCAGATTTTGTTGGATTTATCCTTAAATCTGAAAGGGATTGTCGCTCAACAATTAATTAAGCGTGCTGATGGTCTGGGGCGTTATCCGGCCATTGAAGTTTTACTTAATACCCCGCTGATGAGGGATTACATCCGCAATGGCGAGATTCATAAAATTAAAGAGGTTATGAAAAACTCACGAGAACACTCAATGCAGTCATTCGATCAGGCGCTTTATGATTTATATGTGGCGGGAATTATTAGTTATGACGATGCCTTAAATTCAGCCGATTCCAGAAACGAAGTGCGCTTGATGATTAAGTTAAGTAATGAAAATACCGGTGACTTTGTTAATGAGCAATTGACTCTGTTGGTGGAAGACGAGGAGTAAATACCAGGCAAGATATGAGTATTAAATCACTGTCATATCGGTTGACTGATTGGGCTGTTCAGCTCGCCTCAAATAGTCATTATCACTCCTTGGAGCTTGATCAAGAGAGCTTGGTTTTTCTTGATGCGGATAGCCAAACACACAGAATAGATTTTTTAAGTCTCGTGTCGGGCGTTTTGATAGAAGTTGGCTGGTTTTGGAATACATTGGTTTTTCGTCAGTTGAATGGAGATGCTGTTCGTTTTGGTGGTGTAGATAAAGAGATATCGTTACAGCTCAAGTCACAAATCAATAACACTATTCGCAGCTATGTTAGCCAATTTAATAAACAGCTTGATTCTGCTTTAAATCAAGTGTTTCTAGGTGCTAATGATTTGTTTTCTGGGCATAAATACATCCGTCACACTGAGGTACAGGAATGGTTGAGGTCCTATCAACACCTTTCATTGGGCCTCAAACGTAAAGATATCCGTCGTCTTTTAAAGCCAGAGGCCTTAGCTAAACTTAAGAATATAGAATCAATTTTGTCAAAGGGTGAGTTTGCCTTTGAGCGACTTAACCAAGCATTTGTCGTACATGAGCTTGATAGGTTTCAAACATTTTTTGACCAGATAGAAACTAATCCACTGACTGATGCTCAACGCCGGGCCTGTGTGATTAACGAACAGCATAATCTGGTTCTTGCTGGTGCTGGCACGGGTAAAACCAGTACTATGATCGGACGGGCGGGTTATCTGATCAAATGCGGGTTGGCTGAGCCAGAACAGATTTTAATGTTAGCGTATGCGCGTAAAGCAGCTGAAGAAATGGATGAGCGGATTAAAGCCAAGCTTGCTATTGAAAATATGACGGTCAAAACTTTTCATGGCTTAGGAATGCAAATTATCGCTCAGGTTGAAGGTGAAGTGCCCTTGATTGATAAGTTCGCTGAAGACCCTAAGCTTCGCACTCAATTTGTTGAGCAGCAACTGCAACACCTTATTGAGGATGATAGATATAAATCCCGACTAGTGACTTATTTTTTGCGCTTTATGTATCCTTATAAAAGTCAATATAAGTTCAAGAGTCTCGGTGAATATAACGCCTATATCCTGGAAAACGATATGCGTACCTTACAAGGTGAATTGGTTAAAAGTTATGAAGAATGCGAAATTGCCAATTTTTTATATCGACAAGGAGTGGCTTATCAATATGAGGCTAATTATCAGGTCAATACTTCTGGGCCAGATTATAAAGTTTATCAACCTGATTTTTATCTGACCGATTACGATATTTACATTGAGCATTTTGCTGTCAATGAGCAGAACGAAACACCGTCCTTTATTGATCAGCAAAGTTATGTGGCCGGTATGGAGTGGAAGCGGGCGTTACATCAAAAATACAATACTACACTCATTGAGACATTCAGTTATCTAAAAAAGCAGGGTAGGCTGACAGATGTTTTAAGCGAAAAACTGTTGGAAGCAGGTGTTATATATAATCCTATTCCCGCCAATCAACTGTTAAAGCAATTAAACAAAATGGGCAAAGTATCGGAGTTCAGCGAAGTAATGGCTCAAATCCTGATATTGCTTAAAGCGGCTTCTCTGGATATTAAAAGCCTGGTTAGGCTATCGATTGCACACGAAGATAATGCGCGCATACTTGCGGCCGCCCATTTATTTGAACCAATTTATGAAGCCTATCAGCAACATTTGCGTGATGCCGCCAGTATTGATTTTGAAGACATGATTGGTCGGGCTATTAAGTATACTGAATCTGGTCGTTATCAATCACCTTACAGATATCTATTGGTTGATGAATTTCAGGATATTTCTGCCAGTCGTGCACGATTACTCAAAGCATTAATGGCGCAACATTCAGATTGCAGCATGTTTTGTGTGGGTGACGATTGGCAATCGATTTATCGGTTCTCAGGTAGTGATGTGTCTTTGACCAAAGAATTCGAACAGCATTTTGGTATTACAGTTACCAGTATTTTGGATAAGACTTTCCGGTTCAATAACCAGATTGGTGAAGTGGCTTCCCGATTTGTAACACAAAACCCTAACCAGATTAAAAAGCAGATAAAGAGCCATACAAATGTTGCGCATCCAGCAATATCCTTAATCAAAACCAATCAGGATGCTATCGGTTTACATGCAGCTTTAACCGCAATCAGTCATAAATCATCTACCCAACCAGTCAGCGTATTATTACTTGCTCGTTTCCATTTTAAATTTGAAGGCTTAAATCGAGCTGATTTAAAGCGGCAATATCCACTTCTTTCCTTTCAAATAATGAGTGTGCATGGGTCTAAGGGTAAAGAGGCTGATTATGTTGTAGTGCTTGGTCTTGAAAAGGGTAAGAACGGTTTTCCTTCTGAGAAAACAACTCATCCTCTACTTGAATTACTGTTACCACAAACAGAAACTTTTGAGTATGCTGAAGAGCGGCGTTTATTTTATGTTGCCCTGACTCGGGCAAGGCACCATGTTTATTTGATTACCAACGGGAATAACCCCTCGCCTTTTATTAGAGAGTTAATCGAACAGCAATACCCCGTTTTGCAGGATGAATTCAAAGGCCCAGGGTTTCAGGATAAAGTTGTTCATATTCCTTGTAGTCAATGCGAGGTCGGTTTTATGGTTCCAAGAGATAGCAAAAACGGTAGTTTTTTCGGCTGTAGTCAGTACCCAAGGTGTGATCATACTCAACCAGCCTGTCAACGTTGCGGGGGTAGTTTGCTTACCAAGGGTCAATTTAACGTCTGTGAAAATCGACGCTGTGATTACGTTGAACCTATTTGTCCCGCTTGTGGAGGCATCTTAAGCCTAAGAAAAGGCCAGTATGGACACTTTTGGGGGTGTTCGAATTATCGTAAAAATGCAGAGTTCTGCTGTTCGCACACTGAACAGTATATTGATCTACAAATTGCCAGACAAGGTTAACATTAGTTCTACTCATAAAAACAGGTGATATTACATGACAGCAGAAAAAAGACTTTCGACTTCTCTTTTAGCTAAAGAGCGAAGTATTCCACAAGATCAGCTTTTTAGGCTCTTAAGTTCACAAGGTTTGATTGAGAAGAAAGATGAAAAGTGGATTCTAACTGGAGCTGGTGAAAAACGTGGAGGCATCTATTTGACTGGTAAATTTGGTCAATACGTTGCTTGGCCAAAGGATCTAGATTTAAGCGAAACTAAAGTCGATGCAACTAAGTTTCTGACAGCAACAGCACTTGGCCAGCATTTTAATCTTTCTGCTAACAAGATTAACTATGTTATGTCTGAATTAGGGTGGATCAAAAAGGGCTTAAAAGGATGGATAGTGACAGAACAAGGCAAGAAAATAGGCGCGGAACAAGGAGAAGATAGTCGATCAGGTGTTCCTTATGCCCGTTGGCCAGAGAAAATTGTAAGGATTAGTGCCTTGAAGGACAGCGTGGATAATATCAAGGGGGTCGATAAGCCCAAAACCGAAAATGACAAAATGGATAGTTTTAGGCATAAATTTGAAGCTACCCATCGAGCAACAGATGGACATTTTGTTCGTTCGAAAGCCGAAATGTTAATTGATAACTGGCTTTATATGGCAGAAATTGTACACGCTTATGAGAGAAAGTTACCGATTGAAGAGGAAATGTACTGCGATTTCTATATTCCTACTGGTAAGGTTTATATTGAGTTCTGGGGGCTTGAGAATGATGAAAAATACTTGGTACGCAAACGTGAAAAGATCGCGATTTATCAAAAGTATAGCTTTAATTTGATTGAGTTGACTGACCAAGAAGTTCTCAATCTGGATGATATTTTACCCAGATTATTGTTGAAATTTGGGGTACAGGCGTATTAGTTATTGGGTAATGTTATTCAGCGTTCAATGCATTGTAAAGGACTATCAATTTGTCTGTTATTACAGTAGTGTGTATTACTGTAATTAGGGGGAGCTACAAAGTTGTCCCCCCCCATTAGAATTTAACATACAGCACTCTTGAATAGCTATTTTAGAGCTGGTCTAGTAGTTTTGTTTTTTGCCTAAAATACTCATCATCATTAATCAGTTTTTTTCTCCGTTGTTCATCCAGCCTGGTAAACTCAGTAAAGATGTCTGGTTTTTTTATATTGCCAACCTTAGGACTTGTCTGGGCAAATTGCACCATCTCTTTCTGTGTTCCAAAGCGGTCAACTTTACCGTTATCTAAATGTATTACATAGGGAACAGGTGATTTGGTGTCCCATTCGGATTCGTTAAGTAAATAGGTTAAATCTTCAGTACCATTCCCACTGGTGGCTTGATCAGGCATACCCATTATGGATAAGACTTGAAGTTTAGTCATTCCGGTGCTGATGTTGCTGAGTTTTGATTCTACGGTGGGATGACCTATACAACCCGCTAGCATTAGAATGACTGGGAGTTGGATTAATGCGGTTTTTAGCTTGTGCATGTAATATCCTTAAAAATTGATAATAAGTTTGGATTTCTTTTCTTAAAATACATTTTAACCGATGTCATAGTAAACGCCTCTTATGACTCGATAAAACCAGTGAGGCCGACTCAGAATAAAAATAAAAGCAATGACTGGGGTGACTGGAACGGGCGCAATATCAATAATAAACAAGGTTAATAAACATAGGAAACACTTAATCCGTAAGCTTTTTGATGGTGTGTTTATGATTGGGACCTGTGTCACAGAGTTATCATACAGATTGTCCGCAAGCTTTAAAAACCAGTTCGGTCGGGTTATTACAATAAACATCCCGATTAAGCAGCCGGGTGAAATGGGGCCAAAACCAATAATAGCGAAGACGGAGAATACAGAAAGACATTTTAACTGGGCACTATTCATGGCAATTATCGGACCGATACGGTATATTGAATTTAAAGAAACGTCCATTCACCAAAACTGGCCGCCTGTCCATTATAAAATCCCTCAGCATCAATAAGATTCCAGACCACTGCGTTTTTAATCATAAAGCGTTTGCCGGTGCTTGATATTCGAACGCCTTCATAATGATTAATATAACCTTTCTGAGTAACTTCAGCTAATAATTTGGCTCTTTCAATCTGATTAACAGGTTCCGCTGATAATCTGGAAGGAAGTTTAGTAAATTCCGCCCAATTGAATTCAAACAGTTCCAGTGCTTTTAAATTAGCGTAATTAAATATCGGTTCAATAGAGGTGTTATGGCTAACCAATGCAAAGGGCGCATGGAATAATTGATACGCCAACTCCTGGTTAGAGTTTGTTCCTTTAATCAGATCTTTAAGCAGCAAATGCTGATAACTGTTTGCAAGGAGTATGGCGTGTTCGATTTGAAAATTATTTTTGTCGTCTGGGTATTCCATAGGTATCTAAAACTCCAAGTGGACTCTAACACCATAAATGTTAACCGGACCTCTAGCAGAGTTGTAACCAGGATTCATTAAATGTTGATAGTCCGCTGTCAGCCATACAGACTTCACCGCGTGTAATTGATAATAAATATCCACAACTCGTTCAGGGCTATAATTGATTTTGCCATCACCGAGAAAGGCGTCTATCCCGCCCATGTTTAAATAGGTTACGTGGTCTTTTGAAAGCCAGCTTTGTGCATAACCAAGCCCAGCGGAATCTTTTTCTCGTCCCCAACGCGCACCCTTTACATCTGTTCCCAGCGAGATAGATTGGTCTGCAGACATATAGTTGTAGACTTCTGTATTACCATCTGAATACATGCCTCTAAAAAATACACCGATGTCCTCTGCAACGCCTTGTTCAATATTGATGCCGACTCCCATTTTTATGTTTGCTTTTCTGACCCAGCAAATATCTGGAGCTAATGAATTAGGGGATCCGTAATTTTCAGCTGGACACGTTGTTGCATTTTTTCCAGGATCAGCTTTATAGGCTGCAATGGCGTCACTGAACTTACCTGCATTGACACGATTTCTATAGGCAAGCAGTTTTATGGCTCCATGATGATTGTTAATAACATGTTTGTGTTCCAGTTCTATTTGATCACCATAAAGTTTAAATGGGTTATTTTCCATAATAAGCACGTTTGGAACAGTTGGGACTGCGAATCGACCGAGTCTAAAGGCCCAGCTATCATAATAAAATTCTCCGGCTAAACCTTGGGTGTAGCCTCTTGCATCTGCTGCAAAGTCGTAGGATGCATTGGCCATAAAAGCCATATTAAAAAACTGGTGGCGAAGATCACCTGAATAAATATTTTTATCAAATATATCAATTACGCTCAATCTACCGGCAGTCAAAACAATTCTGCGACTATCTTCCTTGCCTGCTAATTGTAGGGGGGCAGATTTGATTTCACTGCTAGTTCCACCCAGGGCTATTGTATGTTTGTAATAACTTCTCGCTAAATACCAGGTAGCGCTTTCTGAGCCTGTTTTTTGAAGTTCAAAGTTTTGAATACTTCCGCCTAAACCTTTCAAGTTGGATAAGGGTAACTCAGAGATCATTTCTGGAGCAGCAAAAAACTCACCTCCAGACCAGGCTTTAAGGCTTAAATAGGGGGTAACAGTTGCAGTAAAACTGTTATCAGCTTTGTTGGATAAAGAATTTGGGGTGTTATAGTAATTACTATAAGCCGCTGGGAAAGCGGGTTGCCATTGCGATATATAAGTTCCCTGAACATAGGCGTTCCAGCGTTCTTCTTTCATGTCATGCAGCCCAAAGTCAGACAATGCACCCATCAGCGAAAGTTCATCACTGTCATTTAATTCTGGATAGTTAGCCTCATCTGCTTGACTGGTTACAGTTGCAAAGACAACAAATAACAGCAACGTTATTCTTAATATGATCATCTAAATTATCTAGCGAATTATGATAGGCAGGAAATGACTTTAAATCTTATATGAGATTGATTACTTTAATAGCCACTCTAACATAAATACTTGATGTTCTGCTTCAATTTTAAAGCATGATGGGAAGGTAAGGATAAAAATCATTCAGCAATTGTTCAGTTTGGATATGTCAAATTATCATCAACTAAATAGATTTTTAATACACATTAACTTTTAATTGAGGTTTTACCTATGAAAAAAACAGTAACATTGGGTTTTATGATGATTTTTGCCAGCAGTACAGCAATGGCTTATGGCTACGATTATGTTGACGAAATAGCTAACAGGGAGTTAGCCAATATTAGCGCCCAAGAGCAAGCTGAAGTCATGCATGAACTGAGGGAAGGTGATTTTAGAGAGGCTCAAGAAGTCATTCGAGAGGATGAAGCCATAAAAAACCAGATACGCCAGCAAGAGGCTCTGTATGATAGAGCGAGAGATATGAACAAATTCAATTATTATGGGTACTATGGCTATCCAAGATGATATTGCTATTTACTGCTGAAACTTCATAAGATTTAGCATGAATAAAAATCTATACTAAAGAAGCAATCAAGGGTTAAAAAGGACCCGGTTAAATCGGAACTTTTACAAATCATGGTGCCCAGGGGCGGAATCGAACCGTCGACACGAGGATTTTCAGTCCTCTGCTCTACCGACTGAGCTACCTGGGCTTTAGATATTTTACCTGTATTTTTGTAGATGGTGCCCAGGGGCGGAATCGAACCGTCGACACGAGGATTTTCAGTCCTCTGCTCTACCGACTGAGCTACCTGGGCGTGTGCTACAAAAGAGGGTAATTAGACCCGATTATCTGTCTCCAGTCAATAGAAATCGTAAATATTTTATTATGTGACAGTATATCTTCTACAAAAAGCCTGTTTTGCAAGTGAATGGGCATGAAGCTATCGCTGATCTGGCTCTTAAAGTATGATAATATTTCCTCTTACACTAATGGTATAGAGGATAAACATGAAAGCAAATATCGGTTTAATCGGTTTGGCAGTAATGGGGCAGAATCTGGTTCTAAATATGAACGATCACGGCTTTAAGGTAGCCGTTTATAACCGAACAACCAGTACAGTCGATGAGTTTTTAGAAGGCCCGGCCAAGAACACTTTGGTGGTTGGAACGCATTCACTTGAAGAATTAGTTGATAGCTTAGCTAGTCCACGCATTGTCATGTTAATGGTTAAGGCTGGGGATGTTGTTGATCAATATATTGATAAATTAGTTCCACTCTTGTCGGCAGGCGATATTATTGTTGATGGAGGGAATTCTTTATTTACGGATACCAATCGTCGTACTGCAGGTCTTAAAGAAAAAAACATAAATTACATCGGTACGGGTGTGTCGGGTGGCGAAGAAGGCGCTCGTCATGGCCCTTCAATTATGCCCGGTGGCAATCAAGCGGCTTGGGCAACTGTTAAGCCAATATTCCAGGCTATCAGTGCGCATGTTGATGGTGATCCTTGCTGTGAGTGGGTCGGTGATAATGGTGCTGGTCATTACGTTAAGATGGTGCATAACGGCATTGAATACGGTGACATGCAGTTGATTTGTGAAGCCTATCAATTGCTTTCTGAAGGCTTAGGTTTAAGTGCAGATGAAATGCATGAAATTTTTACAGAATGGAATCAAGGAGAGTTAAGTTCTTATTTGATTGAGATTACCTCTAATATACTTGCCTATAAGGATGAAGATGGACTGCCTTTAGTCGATAAAATATTGGATACGGCAGGCCAAAAAGGCACCGGTAAATGGACTGGGATTAATGCCCTGGATTTAGGCATTCCCTTGACCCTGATTGGTGAGTCCGTGTTTGCTCGCTGTTTATCTGCACAAAAATCAGAGCGTGTTAGAGCTGCGCAGGTTCTGCCTAAGCATGACCAATCTTTCTCAGGTGACAAACAAGCAATGATTACTGCGATTCGCGATGCTTTGTATGCCGCCAAGATTATCTCCTATGCTCAAGGTTTCCGTTTAATGCGTGAAGCGTCTAAAGAATACAACCTGTCCTTAAATTACGGTGAAATTGCTTTAATGTGGCGGGGCGGTTGTATTATCCGTAGCCAGTTCTTAAATGACATTAAGAAAGCCTATGACGGTAATCCAGACCTGGAAAACTTATTACTCGCTGATTTCTTTGTAGAGGCAATTAGCAAAGCGGATGCGGGTTGGCGTAAAGCGGTGGTTTTAGGAATTGAGCTAGGCATTCCAACGCCTGCATTCTCTTCAGCATTGGCCTATTACGATGGCTATCGTACCGAAAGATTGCCCGCTAATTTATTACAGGCACAACGTGATTATTTTGGTGCCCATACTTATGAGCGTACAGATAAGCCACGTGGCGAATTTTTTCATACGGATTGGACTGGACATGGTGGTAAGACGGCGTCCTCTACTTACACGGTTTAAGTAGCGTCTGTTTTTTAATTATTGACTAGGTCCCTACTATGAATGCGGAAGCTTGTACGTATGTAATTTTTGGTGCAACGGGAAATCTTTCCCGAATTAAATTAATGCCTGCCCTTTATCATCTGGATGCTGCTAATCACTTGCCTAAAGGGACGCGTATTTTAGCGATAGGTCGAAGACCCTGGGATCAGAACAAATGGCTCAGTGAAGTCAGAGAAATGATCATTGCAAAATCAAAAGATGATTTTGATGAAGCTATTTTTAATCGTTTTGCTGAGCGCTTATATTATCATCAGGGCGATATAGGTCAGCCTGAGTGTTATCAGGGTTTAGCTGCAGCGCTGAATGATAAGATCAACTTCCCAAGAAATATTGCTTTTTATCTCTCTATTAGCCCTGCTGACTTTGGTATTGTCATGGAACGCTTGAGTGACAATCAATTGTTTAATGAGGAAGAGGGTTGGCGACGCGTTATTATTGAAAAGCCGTTCGGTTATGATTTAGACAGCGCAAGAGCATTGCAAAATCGTATTAGTCGTTACTTAAACGAAGAGCAAATTTATCGTATCGACCATTATCTGGGTAAAGGGATGGTGCAAAATGTGTTGGTCTTTCGTTTTGCCAATGTCATGCTGGAGCCGTTATGGAATCGCAATTATATTGACCACATCCAGATTACTCATTCTGAAGAATTGGGTATAGAAGGCCGAGGTGATTATTATAATAGTGCTGGAGCCTTACGTGATATGTTGCAAAGTCATTTGTTGCAACTCCTCACATTAGTAACAATGGAACCCCCTGCTTCAATGGAAGCAGAGTCTTTACGTGATGAAAAAGTCAAGGTTCTTAAGTCCATTCGACCTATTCCAAAAGAAGCAGTCCACGGTCATGCCTTTAGAGGTCAATACGCTCCGGGTCATCTTAAAGGAGATAAGGTCAATGGCTATTTACAGGAGGATAATATTCCTGCTAATAGCGTTACCGAGACTTACGCTTCTATTAAACTGTATATCGATAATTGGCGCTGGCGTGGTGTTCCCATGTATCTACGGACGGGTAAGCGAATGGCGAAAGCGCAATCGACTATTTCAATCTGTTTTCGTCATCCGCCTTTACAGTTCTTTCGTGATACAAATGTGCAATGTATGAGTCAAAATTGGGTTCTATTGGGTATCCAGCCTGAAGAATGCATTCGTATTGAAATGACTGTAAAAGAGCCTGGTTTAGAAATGAAGACCCGTACCAGCAGTCTTGATGCCAGCTTTAGAAATCAGGATGAAAAAGCTATTGATGCTTATGAAGACTTATTGTTGGATGTATTAAAAGGAGATAGATCACTATTCTTAAGGTTTGATGAAGTCGAGTATGCCTGGCGCATTGTTGATCCTATTTTGCAAACATGGGCGATTGAACGTGATTATATCGCGACTTATCCTGCGGGTTCATGGGGACCTGAAGATAGTCGCTTATTTGAAAAGAGTTCTCAATCATGGCGTAGTTCTTTAACACCAGAGTGTAAATAAAATGCAGCAAAACAGTCGTTGGCATATCATGGAAACCGCTGATCAGGTTGCCTTAGCGGTCTATGAACAAATTCTTAAAGCAGCCGAAAAAGCTATTTCTGATCATGGTACTTTTAAGTTGGTTCTGGCGGGAGGTAGTACACCAGAAAAGGTTTATCGTTTATTGGCTGAAGCAAAGGCCGACTGGTTTAAATGGTCTATTTACTATGGCGATGAGCGGTGTTTGCCGGTTGATCATAAAGATAGAAATAGCCTGATGGCAGTAGAAAGTTTTCTAAAGCATGTGGCTATTCCGGAAGCTCAGATATTTACTATTCCTGCTGAACTGGGTCCTGATTTGGGCGCTAAAGAATATCAAGCCGTTGTGGCTGCAGCGCTGCCTTTTGATATGGTGTTGTTGGGTATGGGGGAAGATGGACATACAGCAAGCTTATTCCCCGGACACATCAATCAGGCTGACGAGCTGGCGCACGCTATTTATAATTCACCAAAGCCACCTCCAGAACGAGTTTCAATCAGTGCTAAAGCTTTAAGCGATACTGAGCATCTTATTTTTCTGGTAACGGGAGCGAATAAACAGGACGCGGTTAAAGGCTGGCGTGCGGGTGATGATTTGCCGGTCGCAACGATAGTTCCTGCTAACCCGATTGATATTTATATTGATCAAGCAGCTTATGATATATAGAGATTGTTGATCTTGATTTTAAGCCTATCTTTAAGTCAATAGTAATAAAAACTTTAAATAATAAATCAATGCAGAGTATCCTTGTTTATCGGCCTAGTGATTTAAGTATCGATTGGGCTCAACGTGTGATTAATAAACATCATTCTGATATCATCGTTGATAATGTCGTAATTCTTTCAGTTGATATTGGAACAACGACGCGAATCCGTATCAAGGTTGAGCATAACAGACCCAAGATATTTCCAGAGAAATGGTTTGTAAAGTTACCGTCATTGGCTTGGCAAGCAAAGTTAATTACTGCTCTTCCCAGGTTGTTACATACAGAGGTGCGTTTTTATAATGAAGTTGCTCGTCCTGAAACCCTCAGATTACCTCATTTTTTAGCCGGGCAAAGCCAGTTTGGTAAAGGCGCTGTGCTGGTTCTTTCCGATTTGATGGATATTGGCTTTATTACTGGTAATCCAAGTGACGCTTTGACATATGCTCAGGCCGTTACGGTAGTGAAGCAATTAGCTGGTTTTCATGCTCATTTTTGGAATAAAGAACATTTTGCACAGCGATATCATTGGTTAGGTGGTTCCGTCAGACGTCTCGAAGATTTTTTAGGTACGGTGTTCGCTGTGCCGTTAATGAAGCGTGGCTTAAACAAGGCAGCAGAGATTGTGCCATTAGAGCTTCGTGCGCAAGCCTTGAATTATGCTCGACAACGTAAAAGGGTTATGCGCTTTCTTCAGGACGCACCTCAAACACTCGTTCATCATGATTGTCACCCAGGAAATTTGTTTTGGGATGAGTCTAAGCCGGGATTACTGGATTGGCAGTTAGTTCGTTTTGGAGAGGGCATTGGTGATATTGCCTATTTTCTGGCGACCTCTTTAAGTCCTGAAACTCGTCGTTCACATGAGATTGAGCTTATAAAGCTATATGCTCAGTGCCTTAAAGATCACGATATAGAGCATTCCGGTTTTGATCATCTTTTTGAAAGATATCGAGCTCACTTAATTTATTCCTTCGAAGCAATGCTAGTTACATTGTCTATTGGCGGCATGATGGATATGGACTGTAATCTAGAACTTATTCGAAGAACAACTGCTGCTGTCGCAGATTTGGACGCCTTTGCAACATTACAGCTACGCTAAAATTGCTTGGCTAACTGGGTGTGTTCAAGTTGTTTTTGACAGCAATTCCCAATTTAAACTCCTGCTAAAATAAAGTCTTTTTCAACGTTACAGAATCAAGCGGCAAAAGCATAAAAAAATGGACTTAAACTTAGTTGATCAGATACGTAGCACGTTTA
>CAIPPE010000325.1 GCA_903866825.1 uncultured Methylococcaceae bacterium | reverse complement strand
CCGGTGACAAACTCGCGATCTTTGCCAGCTTTAAGCCAGTCATAACAGGTATCAAACATCAAATCCATCGCCTGGCGGGTTATCTCAAAAAAGGCATCATCTTTACGATTCCTATTGCCCCTGCCCCCGTAATTAAGATGCGACAAATAAAACTTGTCGATATCATAATCATCCATCAACTGTAAAAGAGCCGGAAAATCATGGGCATTATCTTGGGTTAAGGTAAACCGAATCCCGACTTTAATACCTTTATCTAAACATAATTGCACGCCTGTCAAGGCTTCATCAAACGAGCCTTTAACACGTCGAAATTGATCATGAGTGTCTTTAATACCATCCAAACTGACACCGATATATTGGTAATTAATAGCGGCTATTTCAGCAATATTATCGGTTGATATTTTGGTACCATTACTTGATAAGGCCACATAAAAACCCATGTCCTTAGCACGACGTGAAATCGCAAAAATATCTGGATGCAACAAAGGTTCACCGCCCGACAAGATCAACACCGGCACTTTAAAGGCTTTTAAATCATCCATGACCGTGTAAATTTCAGGCGTGGTGAGTTCGCCCGGAAAATCAATGTCCGCAGAGGTGGTATAACAATGCTTACAGGTCAGATTACAACGCCGAATTAAATTCCAAATTACCACGGGCGCTGGCGGCTTACGGGTGGGCTTAAGAGGCGTCGGGTCAAGCAGTTCCCGCATGTATTGGCTTAAGCGAAACATAGGGAATCCTTAAATAAGGTAACTCAGCGATAAGCCGATAAACACCGCCATCCCAAAGTAATTACTGTTTAAAAAGGCTTTAAAGCACAGCGCCTTCTCACGATGAAAAATCAACTTTTGTTGATAAACACATAAACCGGTCGCCACGATCACACCGGCATAATAAGGCCACGTCAAGGCCTGCATCAGTCCGACCAGGACTAATAAGCCAATAATAATCACTTGTAACACAGCCATGATTTGCCGTTCATACACGCCAAACAAAATGGCGGTGGATTTAACGCCTATTTTTAAATCATCGTCTTTATCAACCATGGCGTACATGGTGTCATAAACCAACGCCCATAGAACCACGGCTAAGTACATAACCCAGGCGACGGTGGGAATTTGATTGACTTGCGCCGAGAAGGACATGGGCACCGCCCAACCAAAGGCGATACCTAAGTAAGCCTGAGGCAAATGTGTGTAGCGTTTCATAAACGGATAGCTACCCGCTAAAAAGGCCGCCACAAAGGATAACGCAATGGTGAAAATATTTAAGGTTAATACCAATCCAAAGGCAATCAAACATAGTATAACAAACAGCCAAAGCGCTTCTTTAGGCGTTACTTTACCGGCGGCAATAGGACGTTGCTTAGTGCGTTCTACATGCGGATCAAAGTCTCTATCGGCATAATCATTAATCACACACCCTGCCGCCCGCATTAAGACCACGCCCAAGCAAATAACCAGCAATACGTAATAATCGGGCTTACCGCTACTGGCTACCCAAAGTGCCCATAATGCAGGCCACAATAAAATTAATATACCAATCGGTTTATCGAATCGTGATAATACCCAGTATTGCTTAACTCGATCTTCTATACGTTCGTTTAAAATTGTCTTTAGCACAGCATTACCTTATTAATTTGGACTCAGATCTCTTACCATTAAGCACTGACTGTTTAAAACCAGGGCGGTTTTCAGGCGTACAGTTTATTAAAAATGCTATTATAGCGTTTTTATTTTATCAAAGGCTTACGCCCTGTGGATGTAGACACTATGACTATAAAAATCTATCATAATCCGCGTTGTGGTAAATCACGTCAAACCTTGCAATTGCTACAGCAACAAGGCTTGCAGATTGAAATCATGGAGTATCTTAAAAATCCCCCCAGCGCTGAAACACTCAATGAGATTTTAGGTCAATTAGGCTTAGAGCCACGGGAACTGATGCGTAAAAAAGAGGCTGCTTATAAGGAAAATGACCTGGCTAATCCGGCTCTTGATCGAGAAACGCTGATTAACGCTATGATAAAACACCCTATACTCATTGAGCGCCCGATTGTTGTCTATGGTGAAAAAGCGGCCTTAGGCAGACCACCCGAAGCCGTTCTTTCTATTTTATAAGCCAATTCACTATGACAATTAAAATTCTGGTTCTTTATTTCTCACGCAATGGTTCAACGACAGAAATGGCTAACCATATCGCACGCGGTATCAATAGTGTAGATGGCGCTGAAGCTATTTTGAGAACAGTACCCGATATATCGGCTGTTTGCGAAAAAGTCGCAGACACTATCCCGACTAAAGGCGCTATTTATGCAACACTGGACGATTTAAAACAGTGCGATGGCTTAGCCTTAGGGAGTCCCACCCATTTTGGTAATATGGCATCCCCTCTAAAATACTTTATTGATAACAGCACTGCCGCTTGGTTTAGCGGTGCCTTAATCGGCAAACCAGCTTGTGTATTTACGTCAACCGGTAGTTTACATGGTGGACAAGAAAGTACTTTATTATCCATGATGTTGCCACTCTTACATCACGGCATGGTGTTATTAGGCATCCCTTATACTGAACACGCTTTAAGAGAAACCACTTCGGGTGGCACGCCTTATGGTGCAAGCCACTTTGCTGTTGAGTCTCTGGGTTTAACCGAGCATGAAAAAACCTTATGCCAAGCATTGGGCTCACGGCTAGCAAAAACTGCCCTTCTTCTAAAACAGACTTAAACCAAGGCTCATGACTATTAAACCGCTTTATTTTTACACAACAGCATTAATCGGTTTTTTTGGACTGTTTGCTTTGTTAATGCTATGGAATACAGTACTGGCTCCCTCTTCAGGGTTTCCAGTTGCGCTGATTCTGCTAGTCACAGTAACACCTTTGTTATTACCCCTACGCGGCTTATTAAACCGGAACCCTAGAAGTTGCGCATGGATGGGCTATATCAGTTTATTCTATTTTATTCATGGTGCGATTGAAACGTATGCTAACTCTGAGCGTTTATACCCCTCACTTGAACTTACTTTTAGCTTGATGCTGTTTTTTGGCACTACGTTGTATGTGCGATTTTCAGGGAAGTAAGGATGGCTTTAATAAAGCAAATCCCTTTACAATTCGAGTTTAGAGCTGACCAGTCCTTCGATGATTATTTTCCTGGCAGTAATTTAGAAATAGTCACTTACTTACAGAAAAGCATAAGCCATCATGCCCAAGAACAGATTTATATCTGGGGTGAATCTGGCTTGGGTAAAAGCCATTTACTACAAGCTTGCTGTCATCAGGCCCAAAGCTTGGGACTCAGTTCATTCTATTTTGCCTTATCTTCATCTGAGCTACCAGATGCTAGTATACTAAACGGCCTGGATGAGTTTGATGTTGTTTGTTTTGATAATATCGACCAAATAGTTGGTCATGAAGACTGGGAACTTGCGTTTTTTAATTTCTATAATAAGCAGCGTGACCAAGGTCATACGTTAATATTGTCTGCAAACAGCCCCCCTAATGATATTGCAGTTAAATTACCCGATCTTAAAACTCGACTAAACTGGGGCCTAACCTTAAAGATACAGTCTTTATCTGATGAAGACAAAGTAACGGCTTTAATTTTTAAAGCCAATCAGATGGGCTTTGAAATAACGCCAAAAGCAGTTCGGTTTTTATTGACTCACAATAATAGAGATCTATCGTCTCTATGGGCGCTACTCACAAAACTAGATCATGCGTCTTTAGCAGCTAAGCGTAAATTAACCATCCCTTTTTTAAAACAAATACTCTTAGAAGAATCCAGCGAGAAATAAATTGTAATCATTGACCCTGAAGATTTATGAGTAGTTACGGTTCCCTATTAGCTGAAGCAGGTCCCGAAGCTTCAGTTGTCTGTCATACAGAATATAGAACCTGTAAAGCATTAACATTTATTTTTTCTTAGTGTAGAAAATATAATCTGCTGTATATGGGATTCTTTTCTCACCACCCAAGTGATTTGAATCACATATCACCTTAGGCAATAGCCCACCCTTGGTATGAATTCGATTAATGTAGCTCACTCCAGAAAACAATCCATCACCTTTATGTGAAACAACTTCTACAAGCAGCCACGAAATAGAAGATTCTGGCTCAACATCGATTTTATTAAGCACTTTACCAACAACTCGACTTCCCTCTTTATATTCCCATACCGGACCTGAATAATGATTACCAACTATCTGGTTTTGATTATCATATAACCTGGCATCAGGCGCTTGCAATTGCCAGGAATATTGGCCGCCTGCCAGAGTACACTGATATATCTGATCACCTTTTGCATGCAACGTAATTAATGGATTGTTACCTTGAGGAGGTTTTATAGAACTGGGAATTGAAATATCGGCATAAATAATCGCCGGTGACAAAAGCCATAAATAACTTAATCTTTTAATAAAAGTTACCATCAGAGAATCACAATAGGCATTGTTTAAACTTAATTAAATTAATGTCGAAATGAAATAAAACGAGAGTAGCAAACCTTCTGTGATTATCGACAGAAGGTTTGCTCTCCAAGCGAATTAAGCTAAATAATTTGATTCAGCAAAATCCCAATTAACCAGGTTCCAGAATGCCTCTAGATATTTAGGACGCGCATTACGATAATCAATATAGTAAGCATGCTCCCATACATCAGCCGTTAATAAAGGTGTTTGTCCTGTTGTTAAGGGAGTACCTGCATTACTTGTGCTCACCAAACCTAAACTACCGTCTGCATTTTTTACTAACCAGGCCCAACCAGAACCAAATGTAGTCACAGCCGTTTTAGTAAATTCTTCTTTGAATTTTGCGAAAGAGCCAAAGGTAGCAACAATTGCTTCAGCTAATGCCCCCGTTGGTTCACCACCACCATTAGGAATTAAACTATTCCAATAAAAAGTATGGTTCCAGACTTGTGCAGCATTATTAAAAATAGGACCTGAAGATTTAAGGATTATTTCTTCCAGAGTTAGTCCTTCAAACTCAGTACCAACAATAAGATTATTCAGATTTGTTACATAGGTTTGATGATGCTTTCCATGATGAAACTCTAAAGTTTCTTCTGAGATATAAGGTACCAGTCTATTGCTAGAATAAGGTAAAGCAGGTAGTTCGAAAGCCATTTGAGTATCCTTAATAAAGTTAAAAAGTTAATAATAAGTACTGTTACATTTAAAATACCGAGTATTTTAATAAAGTATTACTCTAGCATTGCTCGCCAATTAAATAAAGCATGATATTCATCACTCGAATAAGAATAAACATCATCTTACTATAATATCAAATTTCCTAGATATATAATTAAGATTAAAACACTCTGACTCACTTACAACCACTCAAATAACAATCTGGATAAATAATGGCTATAGAAATTGAACATAAGTTTCTTCTTGCTAATGATAATTGGCGTCAACAGGTACACAAATCTGTTCTGTTTCGACAAGGTTATTTAAGCTCTGAAGCTACATCCTCTATCCGTGTACGAATCAGCGACAAAACCGCATGGCTAAATATAAAAAGCGCAACCATCGGAACTG
>CAIPPE010000324.1 GCA_903866825.1 uncultured Methylococcaceae bacterium | reverse complement strand
GATTGTCGGTGTTGCCAGAATTACGGCAAGTCAGTTTCGTTTCAGAATCTATCAATATGATGGTAAGGAGTATTCTGAAATTGCACAGGAGCAGGTTGATCAAAGATTGCCTATACTATTTAAACCGATGGGGTCGCCCAAGCCAGAAGCCAACTATATTGCTTCGGATGCAGACTATGTGGATTACATAACAGAGTTGATGGGTGGTTTTGCAATCCCTGATTTTTTAAAGGAATACCGCAAGGATAAGCAATATCTATTGGTCGGTGTACCTTTGAATAGAGACTCAGAGCGGATGGTGATGAGTGACATTATTTACGGGGCTAATCCAGAACATAAAGGTTGGGTTTTAAATAAAACGCCAACCAATAAAGAAATCCGTTATTGTAAAAAAGTCGGTTTGGAAATTCTTGATCTTGATGTTAAGGACTTGTTGGAGGCGGTAAAATGAGTCGTGCCTGTCTTCGTCAGTTAAAAGAGACTTTTGTTCAGGGTGTCAGGCGATATCGCAATACATGGTCAAGTAAAAAAACTAAAGATTTTCAGATAAATAAAAGCCGGAGTGCAATCGTTTTAGCTATTGCCTGTAAAAACAGCTAAAGCTATTTTGCTCCACCTTTAGCGCACAAAAACATCTTTGTGCGCTTTTTCCTGCTTCTAAATTCTCTCAGTCCTTTTTGTTACTAATAGCACAGTTTATTTTCAATATTTTGTAAGGTTTGCAACATCTATTTGATTTTATGTATTATCAATGCTGACTGATGTAACAACTATTTCAAAAAGTTAATAATCAATATTTTAAAAAATTACTATAAATTCAATTGGTAAGCTCATTGTCCTATTTAATTTAACATTAAATCTATCCTTGTATTAATTAAAATCCAACTGTTGGCAAGTGTTTTGCTTAAACCTTATTAAAAAGGGGTTAATATGACATTACACATTGGCTGCATGATGCCTGATCGAGTGCTTATTCTATTTGATGTGCCTGGACATTTAGCGTTAGTGGATTTTTTTGTTCAAAAAAACACGATGCATTAAATGATTCAGTAATTTTTTACTTTAATTGATTGGGAGAAACGAACAATGTTACTAGAAACGTATCAAGAAAAAGGCTTATTAACGGTAACGTTGGTTAATGGTCAAACCAGTGATGCCGGAGTTTATGCTTATAGAGGGGATCTGGTTTTAAAAGAAGGGGCTTTACGTGAAGGATCAACAACCGATCGTAAGCCACCAGAAGCGTTGTTTATTCACTCTGCATTGATTGTAGCAGATGACAAGATTAAGTTCATTAATGGCTTGTTGCCAACCTTGGACTTATTGCCGGTTTTTGTTGAAAAATATAAAGCGGATATCGCGCCTGATGCCACTGCATTAGTTTATGTTGAGAATATATCAAAAGCTTTAAAAGTTGAATTAGAAGGTATTACTTACGGTTTATTACCTTTCAAACAAGGCCTGGTCTGGAATGAATTGCTTGAAGAACTCTATATTGAAAAAAGTGAACTGAAAGGCCAATCAGCTGAAGATAAAGTCGCTATTGCTTATGCAGCAGCCAAAACTTACAAAATAAAAGCAGAATTAGTTTCTTATGAAGAAGCTGAAGCAAATACTTTTATCGTTGTTAAAGATGCTTCTGTGGGCGCTATTTAATCATTATTGATTGCAAGACACGTTATTCCCCCTTAGGCATGGACAGTAATACTGATGGAATGATTTTTATCAGTGTTACTGCACCGTTTCGATAGCTAATTCATTACTAAAGTGAACTTATGAAACTTCAGATTGAGCGCCAATATGTAGAAGCCTTGGTTGATGAGTTTCCCACACTCTCAGCTTTAAAAGATCAGCTGCGCTTTGGTAATAAAGCGGAAATAGCCTTTAGAAAGCTCAGTCCTGCCGAGCTTTGTTTTTTAAAAGACTTATACGATAAAGCGGGCCTGGCCATGCAAGGCCACGCTGCACAGATTTCTACGCTTCAAAAAGCCATGAATGAAGATACCTTCCGGTTTTCTGAAGATGATTTAGAACAGTTATTGCCTGCTTGTGCGCGATATTTTATTAATAATGCCATACGGGGTTGGTTGTTTCAGGCTAACGTGGCTGGAAAACCGATGGCCTATCTATTGACCCGACTGGATTTTACCCCCTCAGGTGAAGAAGAGGCGGGGCGTATTACACTCGAAATTAAAGCGAATACAAAAGGCAAAATAGCAGTCTCGACTATTACCATCCGGTCACGGGATATTGCAGATAAAACCCTGACCGAAATCTTTGCTGCGAAGGGTTATCTTAGAGAAACACCCGAGTTAATTGCAGCGTATGATCGTTCTGCTGAACGCTATTTTGATTGGTGTGGGCATTCAGGTGCGCAGTTTTCAGGCAAGGGAACGGGGTATTTTGCGGAAGATCCTACGGCGACGCATCGTAATACCGATTGGGCGCGTAAAGATGTCGTTATCCTGTCTTCT
>CAIPPE010000323.1 GCA_903866825.1 uncultured Methylococcaceae bacterium | reverse complement strand
TCCCCGTCTATCATGGCCGACAACCCGGTCGCCGTTGCGAATCCGTTATTGCATATCAGGTAGTCTGTGTAGAGTTCTAATTTTATTTTTTCCATACTGAAATAATACACCTTTTCAGATGTAGCTACGTAACATCAGTTATTCCGGGACAAGAGCCAACAAAACATCCATCTTCATCAGGCCATTCAACAATTTTAATATAGCGGTCACTTTCTTTCATTATTTTGACTCCACAATCTTTTTCTTTGTCTCGCGAATTTGATAGAGTTTAGCATCATCTGATAGGTGCCCAGAAATAGTAATTCGGCTACCGTTTGGGTGTTCATAGTTTCTATGATACCTTTGCCACCTCTATTAATAAAACCAGCCATTTCTAAATCACGAACTAGTTCTTTAATCTTAGGAGGCATTTTTATATTCGAATTATTTGCTTTTGGAATGAGATGTCGCGAAACACGAATGTGTAGTTGCTCGCCCAACTATGCAGTCGTACATTAATACAAAACAGATAGAAAGTTCAACTGTCTTTGCCAAAGTATCCCAGCTTAATAACATTGTCACAAGCGCCATTTTCAAGCTTTCGTGTTGCCGAACGTTAACAACTCTCATTCTATCGGATAAAGCTATTATAATTACTTCATCTATCCGACCTTAAATCAAATTCTCTCCTCCCCCCTAACGTGCTAAATATCATTTGGATTTCTTTCTTCCTGATTGCTTTTCTCACCGCGCTCTTTAAGCTGCTAATTCTAGGCGATCAGCAGGTCTTCGCACAGATCGTAGAATCCCTATTCAAGCTATCGAAATCAGCCTTTGAAATATCTCTAGGTTTAACCGGTATCTTAGCCTTATGGTTAGGCATTATGAAGATCGGGGAAAAGAGCGGTTTTATTGAGATAATCACCCGGGGTCTTACACCCTTATTCAGCCGGTTAATGCCCGAAGTACCAAAAGGTCATCCTGCGTTAGGTTCAATTGTAATGAATATTGCAGCGAACGCCTTAGGGCTGGATAATGCCGCAACCCCTTTGGGCATAAAAGCCATGAAAGAGTTACAAACATTAAATCCTACACACGACACGGCTACTAACGCGCAAATCCTGTTTTTAGTGATTAATACAGCAGGGGTTACGTTATTTCCAGTGACTATTTTTACCTATCGCGCTCAGCTCGGTGCAGCGAATCCCACGGATGTGTTTATACCCATCTTAATTGCCACTTATGTGTCAGCAATGATGAGTTTATTCTCGGTATCACTCGTGCAAAAGATAAACCTGTTCGATAAAGTGGTGCTGGCTTATCTGGGTGGCTTTACTGTTGTAGTAGGTGGTTTGTTGGCCTATTTTTCTAACTTGTCGCAAGAACAAATGCTTCAGCAATCGTCTATTATCAGTAACGTGGTTTTATTTTCGTTAATTATTTGTTTTATTGTCCGGGCGATGTATAAAGGTATTAATGCCTATGATGCGTTTATCGAGGGTGCAAAAGAAGGCTTTCAAACGGCTATATTAATAGTGCCTTATCTGGTTGCGATGTTAGTGGCGATTGGGGTATTTAGAGCCAGTGGCGCATTGGATTTACTGGCTGACTTAGTGAGAGTCGGTGTAAATTCTGTGGGGTTGGATAGTCGTTTTGTTGATGCCTTACCCACGGCATTGATGAAGCCATTTAGTGGTAGCGGCGCCAGAGCCATGATGATTGATACCATGAAGGCCCACGGAGCGGATTCATTCGCGGGGCGGTTAGCTTCGATTGTGCAGGGCAGTACTGAAACGACATTTTATGTCCTGGCCATTTACTTTGGTGCTGTCGGTATCAAACGTATTCGTCATGCTGCTGTTTGTGGGATAATAGCCGATTTTTCAGGTATTTTCGCTGCAATCGTAGTGGGATATTGGTTCTTTGGGTAATTGATGAAAGTTCACCTTAAAACACTGGGTTGTCGTCTTAATGAAGCCGAATTGGAAACGTGGGCTCAGGCGTTTCAAAAGTCTGGGCATCAAATAACGCGTCAGGCAGAGGCGGCTAATTTGATTGTGATCAATTCGTGTGCAGTGACTCAGGATGCAGCTAGAAAATCGCGGCAGTTAGTACGTCGTATCCATCGGGATAATCCGCAGGCCAAGCTGGTTGTCAGTGGTTGTTATGCGACCCTAAATCAGGAAGAAGCCGCGTCTTTGATGGGCGTTGATTTGGTCATCAGCAATAAAGATAAAGATCAATTGGTAGAAAGGACTTTAACCGAGTTAAACATGGAAGTGATGCCGGCCATGTCGACAGAACCCGGTGAAATCTCTTTGTTTACACGTGGGCGACAACGTGCGTTTGTTAAGGTGCAAGATGGTTGTCGTTATCGCTGTACGTTTTGTATTGTGACGGTTGCGCGGGGTGAAGAATCGAGTCGTCCGGTGCAAGCGGTGCTTGATGAGATTAACGCGCTACATCAGCAAGGTATTACTGAAGTGATTTTAACCGGCGTGCATTTAGGGGGATATGGCAGTGATTTAGGCAATAATCTGTCTGATTTGATCAGTGCCATTTTAACAGAAACGACTATTCCACGGTTAAGGCTGGGTTCTTTAGAGCCTTGGGAATTGCCTGACAATTTCTTTACGTTGTTTGAGAATCCCCGGTTGATGCCGCATTTGCATTTACCGTTACAAAGTGGCTCGGACACTGTGCTGAGAAGAATGGCGCGGCGCTGTAAAACAGAAGAGTTTGCTACTATCGTTAAACAGCTACGCTTACAAATCCCCTACTTTAATATCACCACTGATATTATTGTTGGCTTTCCGGGAGAAACCGAAGAAGAGTGGCAAGACAGTTACGATTTTATTAAGCAAATTGGCTTTGGGCATATTCATATTTTTACTTACTCAAGTCGAGAAGGCACTAAAGCAGCGACTCTGCCCAACCCCGTAGCGACTGAAATTAAAAAAAGCCGTAGCCAGCAATTACATAGCTTAGCGAACACCATGAAGCAGGCGTTTTGCCAGGAAAATATCGGCCAGTCGTTTCCAGTCTTATGGGAAGGCTATAGTGAGCCCTTGGATAATGGCAAGCAACGGGTGTTTGGTTACACGCCTAATTATCTTAAAGTGGCTAGTGTCATCAATAGCGATGAATCAATAGAAAACCAGACGCTTATGACGCAATTAGTGACGGCCGAAGAGGGTTATATGGTTGGTTATCTGGCGGAAATTAGGTAATATTCCGCGCACAATAATTATAAATAGATGGATGATATGACTAAAGCAATCGTTTTAACAGGTATTACTACGACAGGCACGCCGCATTTAGGTAATTATGTCGGTGCAATTAGACCGGCTATCGCCGCGAGCAAAGATGAGAATGTGGTGCCGTTTTATTTTCTCGCAGACTATCATGCCTTGATTAAATGTCAGGAGCCAGACCGCGTCAGACAGTCTAGTCTGGAAATTGCAGCAACCTGGTTAGCCTTAGGCTTGGATACATCCAATGCGGTGTTTTATCGGCAATCAGATGTGCCTGAGATTATGGAGTTAGCCTGGATGCTGACCTGTGTGGCCTCTAAAGGGTTGATGAATAGAGCGCATGCTTATAAGGCGGCGGTTGCAGAAAATGAGCAGAGCGGTGAAAACGATCAAGATAAAGGCATTAATATGGGGTTATTTAGTTATCCGATATTAATGGCTGCTGATATTTTAATGTTTAATGCCAATAAAGTGCCGGTCGGTAAAGATCAGATACAGCATATTGAAATGGCGAGGGATATTGGGGCGCGTTTTAATCATATCTACGGGGAGCATTTTACCTTGCCTGAAGCGGTGATTGATGAACACGGTGCAACCTTGTTGGGTTCAGATGGTCGGAAGATGAGCAAGAGTTATAACAATACGATTCCTCTTTTTGAGCCTGAGAAGAAATTAAAGAAACTGATTAATAAAATTAAAACCAATTCCTTAGAGCCGGGCGAGCCTAAAAATCCAGATGATTGCACACTCTTTAGTATCTATAAATCGTTTGCGACGACAGAGCAAGTGCTTGAAATACGTCAGCGTTATGCTGAGGGGATTGCCTGGGGAGAAATGAAACGGGTTTTATTTGAACATATTAATGATCATATTACGCCAGCAAGGGAGCGCTATGAGGCATTGATGCAAGCGCCTGAGCATATTGAACAACAGTTACTGGAAGGTGCGCTTAAAGCCAGAGCTGTCAGTGTGCCGTTTATCAAAGAATTACGTAAAGCAGTAGGGATTTCCAGGATTTCATTGTGAAAAAGCAAAGCTTCAGTGATTGGCTGCGCCAATCTCTGCTGTTTATTACTTGCGGACCTTTTGTTTGGGTTGGCTATACGGTGCTCGTGGGGGTATTAATGCCCCTTGGCAAAGCGTCTTTACTGCTTGGTATTTTGTTTTCTGTGACGGCTTTGTTTGTGGGTGTGGGTGTTGCCAAGTATATAGATCTTAAATATACGGTAGAAAATCCGGTTAGCTTGCCTTGGGCGTTGAGAAAAAGTCTGCCTTTAGCGGTTCTAGCCGCAGGTGCCATTGTGATCTTTTGGTTTGCATTTATGGTCGTCGCCTATTTATTCTTGGGTGAGTTTTATAAGGTGAGTCGATTCTTTTTTTATTGGGAATTAACACCAGAAAAGCTGAGTTATCGTCATACACGAGAGCTTGCCAGTTGGATTTATGCTTATGCGAATGTTACTTTAATATTTACTTTGTTAATGTTAACAACTTTTGCGAGTTGGTTTAGTTACCCTTTGATGTTATTCAAAGACTATGCCTGGAGTCAGGCAAGAGAGCAGGGTAATGTGATGTTGAGAAGAAATCAGCAGGCTATTTATAAAATGCTTGGTTTTTTAGCGGCTCAAGCAATGCTCTGCATGACCGTAACACCGTTGTTAACGCCTGTTTTATATATGCTGACATCTACCATGATGTATGTTTCTTACCGGTCTTTATTTGAGTCCGGGTAATTAAGCAGTGGTTTTCTGTGTTCTTAATTTGGCTATTTTCGGTGCTTTGTTTTGTGCATGACTGTGTGTTTTGCACCAAAATAACAGAGCCCTCTTGTTTTTTCTGTAGGGGTGATTTGAGTATTTTAAAATGTATGCTGTTTAATGTTGTTTGATTAGAATGTGTTAGCAGTTTTATGCCGGTTTTTTTCATTAATGTAAGAAGATTATTAATGAATGGTGTGAAATGTGCTATAAATCTTAATATTCAGTCCAGTTTATTCATAAAGTTGACACCAATGACTTCAAAATATACCGCTTTAAAAGATCACGAAACACCGCTTAAAGTCTTGTTTACAGGGTATCTCTGCGCTGTTGGAATAGGCTATCTTTTTGCGCTAATCCAAATTTTATTTACGCATGGTATGGCCGATGGGAAATTCGGTTTATCCGTCGATGATATCGTGTATAGCTATTATGGTAACCGCTCGGGGACCGTGCTTGAACAAAAATTGAATGGCTCCATGAAAGAAAATGCGCCTGAACAGGAGCGTTTCAAAATAATGGATTGGGTCAGAGATGGTGCTGACCTTTCCAATTATAAAAGTGATGGAATTGAAGCAATAGTCCAAACCCGCTGTGTTATGTGTCATAACAAAGAGGCGTCGGGCATTCCTAATTTTACTGAATTTGAGGGCTTAAAGCCTTACACTGCACAGGATACCGGCGCGACTTTTTCATCGCTAACGCGCGTATCTCATATTCATTTATTTGGCATAAGTTTTATCTTCATGTTTGTGGGGTTGATTTTTAACTTTGCTGAGACGACTACCATGCAATATAAATGTATTGCTATCGGAATGCCTTATGCTTTCCTAGTGGCAGATATTATGTCTTGGTGGCTGACCAAAATTCACCCTGTTTTTGCCTGGCTGGTTATTTTTGCCGGTATGGGTATGGGCGTTTCGTTCATGTTTATGTGGGTGACTTCTATTACCGAAATGTGGCTGTATCAGACTGTGTTTGTTAAAGGATTCGGTTCGCGGTATTTAGAATGGCGGGATAGCCCTGGGGCGTCTGTTGCCGATAGAGTCTGGGGTTTTGTGAAGCGTGTTGCTAAACAAATCGTACCTGTTAGTTTGTACTTAAAAGAACAATGGTTAACTCATGCCTGGCCGTTTATTGAAAGCAAGATTAAAAAGTAATGGCTGTGCTCAAGGTCTGTTTAACAAACAACTGGCCTTGAGCGATTTGAATCGGGCATGACAGAGCTGCTGACGCTAAATTCCATTGAGCATGCATTAGTACATTGTTATGACGCACCCCGTGTTTATATTGGATACAGTGGCGGGATTGATTCTCATGTTTTATTACATTTATGTGCGTGTAACTCAGTCCTTAAAACTAAGTTAATTGCGGTTTATATCCATCATGGCTTGCAAGTTGAGGCGGAATCCTGGTCTGGGCATTGTCAGGATATAGCAGAGGGTTTGGGCGTTGGCTTTAGAGTATTGCGTGTCAATGCTGAGGCTGGTCAGGGAGAAAGCCCTGAAGAAGCCGCTAGAAATGCCCGTTATCAAGCGTTAAAGTCATTAATGGCGGATAATGATGTGCTTTTGGTCGCTCAACACCGGGAAGATCAGCTAGAAACTGTTTTATTGCAATTAATGCGTGGAAGTGGTTTGCGTGGTTTATCAGGAATGCCTCACTGCATAGCTTTTGGTCAGGGAGTTTTGTTGAGACCGTTACTTGACGTTACAAAACAGGCTATTAATGATTATGCGCAAACCCATGATCTTAAGTGGGTTGAAGATCCCAGTAATAATAGTAGCGCTTATAATCGTAATTTTTTACGCAATGAAGTTATAACTTTATTAAAACAGCGCTGGCCCCAGTGTGATAAAACGGTGGCTCGGTCGGCAAGACATTGTGCTGATGCGCAGGTTTTGATTTCTGAACAGGCTCAATCTATATTTATCGATATATTTAATAAGACTGACCAAACACTTTGTATGAGTCAGTTGCTAGTATGCAAGCCTTCTTTACAAGCCTTGGTTATTAGAGAATGGTTTCAGACACTTAACTTAAAAATGCCGTCACAAGCATTTATTGAGAGACTGCAGGCTGAAGTGATCTCGGCAAGAACGGATAGTGCTCCGAAGTTATCAGGGCAAGGTTATTGCGTTCGGCGTTATCGAGATAAATTGTATTGTTTAAAAGGTGACCTACTTGCCCCTATTTTAGAGAGTCATTGGCCTGTAGGAGCAGGATCTGTCAGACTGTCTTCAGGTCAGAGTTTATCCTGTCAGCCTTCATCAGCAGGTATTTCAGTAGTTCAGTGGCAAAGTTCAGTTATTACGGTAAAGGCCCGCAAAGGGGGGGAGAAAATTTGTTTGCCAGGTCGACAGGGATCTCATGCCTTGAAAAACTTGTTCCAGGAAGTGGGTGTTCCACCTTGGGAAAGAGAGGCGATACCGTTGGTATTTTTGGATAATAAGCTCGCTGCTGTGGGTGGTTTGTGGGTTAGTGCAGAGTTTTACAGTGAACAAATAGATGGGTGTATTCGTTTATTTTTGGAATGCGAGAAAGCTGTTATTGCTTGAAATTAGGGTGAATTAACCAGTTTAGCTTAAGGTATCTGACTAATGCTTTATAAAAGACAATGACGACAGGTTCATTGTCGATTAAAATAGTTAAGATTTTCTTGAGCTGTCATCAGTTTTCCTCTGAATCCAAAACATTTTAAATGACAAAATATATTTTCATTACCGGCGGTGTTGTGTCATCGCTGGGCAAAGGCATTGCTGCATCATCGCTGGCTGCAATTCTTGAGGCTCGTGGTCTTAAAGTCACTATGACCAAGTTAGATCCTTATATCAATCTTGATCCGGGCACCATGAGTCCTTTTCAGCATGGCGAGGTCTTTGTTACTGAAGATGGTGCAGAAACAGACTTGGACTTAGGTCATTATGAGCGGTTTCTTAAAACCACGATGGCTAAAAAGAACAATTTCACTGCCGGTCAAGTGTATGACAGTGTGTTACGTCGAGAGCGTAAAGGTGAGTATTTGGGGGCTACGGTTCAGGTTATTCCGCATATTACTGACGAAATCAAACGACGTGTCTATCTGAGTGCAGAAGGCGTTGATGTCGCTTTGATAGAAGTGGGCGGCACTGTCGGAGATATTGAGTCATTGCCTTTTATGGAAGCGATTAGGCAAATGCGTTTTGAACTCGGTCATGAACGGTCCTTGTTTATTCACTTAACACTAGTGCCTTATATCCGGTCCGCGGGTGAAATTAAAACCAAACCGACTCAACATTCGGTAAAGGAATTACGGGCGATTGGTATTCAGCCTGATATTCTGATTTGTCGTTCTGAGCAGCCTATTCCCGCTTCAGATCGTCGTAAAATTGCTTTATTTACCAACGTAGAAGAGAAGGCAGTTATTTCTGCGATTGACGCAGATACTATTTATCGCATTCCCTTATTACTTCATGAGCAAGGTTTGGATGACATAGTGGTTAATAAGCTGCGATTAAATGCATTGCCTGCAAATTTATCGGAGTGGACCAAGGTAATTGATGCTTTAAACAATCCGGTCAAAGAAGTGACTATTGCTATTGTTGGTAAGTATGTCGATCATTCAGATGCTTATAAATCATTAAATGAAGCGTTAATTCATGCCGGTATTTCTACACGGACTAAAGTCAATATTAATTATGTTGACTCTGAAGTGATTGAAGACGAGGGCGTTGCCAGATTAAAGCATGTGGATGCTATTTTAGTCCCCGGTGGGTTTGGTGAGCGGGGGGTCGAAGGCAAAATTGCAACGGTTCGTTATGCCCGTGAAAACAAAATTCCTTATCTAGGTATTTGTTTAGGGATGCAGGTTGCGGTGATTGAGTTCGCTCGTGATGTAGCTGGACTTGAAGGTGCGCATAGTACAGAATTCTTGCCCAATTCGCCGTATCCAGTGATTGGTTTAATTACTGAGTGGATGGCCGAGGGTGGTCAATTAGAAATACGTGATGAAAACTCTGATTTGGGTGGCTCCATGCGCTTGGGTGGTCAGCAATGTCGTCTGCAGTCTGATTCTTTAGCCTTTGGCTTGTATCAGAAGGATGTTATAACTGAAAGACATCGTCATCGCTATGAGTTTAATAATCAATATGTCGAGAAACTTGAAAAATCAGGGATGCGCTTTTCTGGTAAATCAATTGATGGTCGTTTGGTTGAAGTAATCGAGTTACCAGATCACCCCTGGTTCCTGGCTTGTCAGTTTCATCCTGAATTTACGTCAACACCCAGAAAGGGACATCCTTTATTTTCAGGTTTTGTCGTAGCAGCTTCTCAACATAAAAAGGGTTCAAACTAATGGAATTATGTGGGTTTAAAGTCGGGCTGGATCAGCCATTTTTCTTAATTGCTGGACCCTGTGTGATCGAAAGCGAACAATTGGCGCTGGATACAGCGGGATATCTTAAAGAGTTAACTACTGAATTAAATATTCCTTTTATCTATAAGTCTTCATTTGATAAAGCTAACCGTTCATCACACGAAAGTTTTAGAGGTTTGGGGATAGAGAAAGGCTTAGAGATTTTAGCTAAAGTCAAGCAACAAATTGGTGTGCCTGTGTTAACAGACGTACATGAAGATACGCCTTTAGCCGAAGTCGCCAGTGTGGTGGATGTGTTGCAAACACCGGCTTTTTTGTGTAGACAAACTAACTTTATTCAAGAGGTCGCTAAACAAGGCATTCCTGTTAATATCAAGAAGGGTCAGTTTCTTGCTCCTTGGGATATGGCTAATGTCGCTAACAAAGCCAAGTCAACGGGTAATCAACAGATTATGGTGTGTGAGCGTGGTGTGTCTTTTGGCTACAATAATCTGGTTTCAGACATGCGTTCGTTAGCGGTGATGAGAGCAACCGATTGTCCCGTGGTATTTGATGCAACGCATTCAGTACAATTACCCGGTGGACAAGGAAGTTGTTCAGGTGGGCAGCGTGAATTTGTCCCTGTGTTAGCGAGAGCGGCTGTGGCTGCGGGTGTTTCTGGTTTGTTTATGGAAACTCACCCTGATCCTGCTAAAGCACTAAGTGATGGTCCAAACGCTTGGCCTTTATATAGAATGAAAGAATTATTAGAAGTTTTATTAACCATCGATAGAGCTGTTAAAGCACAGACTCTAATAGAAACAACCTTATAGGAAACAACATGGCTGCAATAGTAGATATTCGTGCAAGAGAAGTTTTAGATTCACGTGGTAACCCAACTGTAGAAGCAGATGTCGTATTGGCTTCAGGTGTTGTAGGTAGCGCAATGGTTCCATCAGGTGCTTCAACTGGTGAGCGCGAAGCTATTGAATTACGTGATGGTGATAAAGCACGTTATTTGGGTAAAGGCGTATTAAACGCTGTAAACAATGTTAAAACTGAAATACGTGATGCGGTTATCGGTTTAGATGTTAATGATCAAGCGGCCCTTGATAAAGTGATTATTGATCTTGATGGTACAGAAAGTAAATCACGATTGGGTGCTAACGCATTGTTGGCGGTTTCTTTGGCAGCGGCTCATGCGGCATCAAAAGAAGCCGGTCAACCGTTATATCGTCACTTTAACAAGTCAGGTGAATTTATTTTGCCTGTACCAATGATGAACATTATCAATGGTGGTTCACATGCTGATAACAGCGTTGATTTACAGGAATTCATGATTCTACCTGTAGGTGCGCCTACTTTCCGTGAAGCGATCCGTTACGGTGCTGAAGTATTCCATAACTTGAGCAAAGTATTAAAATCTAAAGGTTTGGCAACGACTGTCGGAGATGAAGGTGGTTTTGCACCTAACTTATCTTCTAACGAAGAAGCCATTAGCGTTATCTTACAAGCGATTGAACAAGCGGGTTACAAGCCGGGTGTTGATATTTACTTGGGTTTGGACGCTGCAGCTTCTGAATACTACTCAGATGGTATTTACAATTTAGCTTCTGAGGGCAAAACTTACAGTTCAGCGCAAATGGCTGATTTCTTTGTAGATTGGGTAGATCGTTATCCAATTATCAGTATTGAAGATGGTTTTGACGAAAATGATTGGGATGGTTGGAAATTAATCACTGAAAAATTGGGTAATCGTATTCAATTAGTGGGTGATGATCTATTTGTAACTAACCCAAAAATATTACAAAAAGGCATTGAAAGAGATATCGCTAACTCAATTTTAATTAAAGTAAACCAAATTGGTACGTTAACTGAAACGTTTGCAGCGATAGATTTGGCACATAAGTCGTCTTATACCGCTGTAATGTCACATCGTTCTGGTGAAACTGAAGACGTGACTATTGCTGATTTAGCCGTTGCAACTGGCACAGGCCAAATTAAAACCGGTTCTTTGAGTCGTTCAGATCGTGTTGCTAAATACAATCGTTTGATGAAGATCGAAGAAGAGTTAGGTAGTTTGGCCAAATACGCTGGTCATAGTGCATTTAGAAAGCTTTAAGATTTTTTAGGGTGTAAGCAAAGGATATAGTTATTTATTTCCTGTATCCTTTGTTGTTTAATTTTAATTTAAAGTTATGAAGATTCTTCTCGCTGTTGTCGTTGTGTTGATTGGTTTGTTGCAGTATCGGCTGTGGTATGCCACTGGCAACGGGGGAGTTAAGCAAGTCATGGCTTATCAGCAGAAGCTTAATGAACTGAATATTGAAGTTGAAAAGAAAAGTGCCCGTAATAAAGCCCTTTATGCAGAGGTGGAGGATTTAAGAAATGGACGGGAAACCTTAGAGGAACGAGCCAGGGAAGAGCTAGGGATGATTAGGGAAGGAGAGACTTTTTTTCAGATTCTTGAATAAAATTGAACACAGATAAAAGGCGGAAGATTAATAGTGAATGATACTCTTAGTCTTCCGCCTTTTCTTTTTTGATAGCAACGCCAATTTAACTATCCTATAGCAATTGGGTAGGCTGTTGAGTAACTTAGTTAAGAAGATTTAAAATGGATTCAGTAAAATTTTGGGCTGTGGTGCCTGCAGCGGGGGTCGGTAAGCGGATGAATGCAGATCGACCTAAGCAATATTTAGAGTTAGCGGGCAAGACAGTAATTGAACATACGTTGTACCGCTTGTTAAGCGCCGGTGTTTTTGAGGCTGTTGCGGTTGCAATATCGATAGAAGATCCTTATTGGCCTGAACTCGAAGTTTCAGCCCACGACAAGGTTATCACCGCAGCGGGTGGAAAAGAACGGGCAGATTCAGTGCTTTCGGCTTTAAAATCAATACGGGATTTAGCCTCTGATAATGACTGGATCTTGGTTCATGATGCTGCCAGGCCTTGTATTACATCAACAGATATCCATTTTCTTATCGATTCATTAGCTGATGATGCGGTAGGAGGAATTCTGGCTTTATCCTCACATGACACCTTAAAAAATGTACAGAGTGGGAGTATTCTAGGAACCTTGGACAGAAGTCATATTTGGCGAGCTTTGACGCCACAGATGTTTCGCTATGGCAGTTTAAAGCTGGCGCTGGAAATAGCGGAAGGCAATCCAGCCATCACTGATGAAGCGAGTGCCCTTGAATTACAAGGTTTACAGCCAAAGATTGTTGAGGGTCGCCCCGACAATATCAAAATTACTCGGCCCGAAGACTTGGCATTAGCGCAATTTTATATGGAGCATCAACATGATTAGAGTAGGTATGGGCTATGATGTACACCGTTTTAAAGACGGCGGTGATGTTATTTTAGGCGGGGTTAAGATTCCCTATGAACAAGGTCTGGAAGCGCATTCTGATGGAGATGTGGTGTTACATGCCTTATGTGATGCCTTATTGGGTGCTGCTGCATTAGGTGATATCGGTAAACACTTTCCTGATACAGATCCAGAGTTTAAAGGTGCTGATAGTCGGGTATTGTTACGCCATGTTTATCAGATCGTGCAACAGAAAGGCTATTTATTAGTTAATGCTGATATTACTATTATCGCGCAGGCACCTAAAATGGCACCGCATATTGTGACAATGTGTGCCAATATTGCTGACGATTTAAAAGTAGATATTGATTGTATCAATGTTAAAGCAACCACAACAGAAAAGCTGGGATTTGAAGGTCGTAAAGAAGGCATTGCTGTGCAAGCAGTGGCGCTGATTGAAAAATAAACACCTTTGCCTTACTGTCTCAAGTTAAGGTTTTATTGCAGGAGTGGCTTTAGCCACGATTATCATGGAGTCAATCCTACTGAATTCCTCTAACTTAATGGCAGTGAGTTTGTTGCCCACAAGGATTAGCTAAATCAAATGATGCAAACTATTCAAATGCCTCTTTGGCCTTATGTCTATGGTCAACCTGCGGGTACCGGTAAGATACGGTCTTTACCAGAGGACTTTATTGTTAAAGAAAACTTGGCTTTTGAACCTTCAGGAAGCGGTGAACATGCGTTTCTCCAAATAGAAAAGAAAGGCGAAAATACAGAGTATGTCGCCAGGCAGTTAGCGAGGTTTGCAAATGTTCGGCAGCGTGATGTCAGTTATGCGGGATTAAAAGATCGTCATGCCATCACCACACAATGGTTTAGTGTTTGGTTGCCGGGTAAAGCCGATCCCGATTGGGCAGTGTTTGAAACAGACAGCATGAAAGTACTGCAAAGTGTACGCCATGCCCGTAAGTTAAAGCGTGGTGTCTTATCGGGTAATAGTTTTAAGCTGAGGGTTCGGGATTGGCAGGGTGATAAAGATCAAACAATAGCGCAACTAGAGGCCATGAAGAACAATGGCATTGCCAACTATTATGGCTCTCAACGGTTTGGCAACGAAGGGCAAAACGTCAATAAAGCGCTGGTAATGTTTCTGGGGGCTAAGGTTGGACGTGAGCAACGCAGTCTATATTTATCAGCGGTGCGGTCTTATTTGTTTAATCAAATCCTGGCTTATCGGGTTGACCATGAAAATTGGAATCAACCGCTTAAGGGTGATACTTACGTCTTTGATTTATCAAATAGTAGTTTTAAATCAAGTGAGTCGGATCCTGAAATCATTCGACGTTTAGCTGAAAAAGAAATTCATCCTACAGGTGCTTTATTCGGCAAAGGAGATGTCGGTGTTTCGGGTGATGTATTGGCTCTTGAGAAGTGTATTGCTGATGCTTATCCACAATTAGTTGAAGGATTAGTTGCTTTCGGCGTTGAAACTGATAGACGGGCATTGCGGGTTAATGTCAGTGATTTACAGTGGCAATTTATTCCAGAAGAAGTATTGGAATTAGTTTTTACTCTTCCAGCAGGTAGTTATGCGACCTCTGTATTACGTGAAATTATTAAAGAATAATGTGAGTTTAGGTTAAAAGCTTTCAATTTCACACAGTATCGCGCACGATAATACGAGAAACACGGTTATCTATTAATAGGCGACCGTGTTTCTTTACTATTGATGTTGTTAATTATTTAATAAACAACATTTCTTGATAAGTTGGGAATGGCCATAATTCATCAGATACTTCACTTTCAAGCGCATCAGCATAGCTACGTGCTTCATCCATTAATGGACGAATGGTTTTTGCGCTGAATTGCAAGTGCTCTTCAATACTCTCAAAATCATGCTGAGCAATAGCTGATTTCAATGTATCTACAGTTGTTGTTAATGAATTTAGTTGCTCACTAATCAGTGTTAAGCGACTATTATCCAGTTCAATGCCATTACTTTTCAGGCTGCTTAATGTAGAAGATAAATCTGATAAGTATTTGAGTACAGCTGGGTAAATCCCTGTTTTAACCATGCTGACGACTAATTTGGCTTCAACTTCGATAGCTAGAATGTATTGCTCAGCGTAAATCTCAAAGCGGCTAGCTAATTCAACGGGTGATAAAACGCCGAGTTTGTCAAATAACTCTTCGATATATTTTTCTTTTAAAACAGGGAGTGCATCAGCTGCTGTTTTGAGGTTAGCAAGACCACGTTCTTCAACAGCTATTTTATGCCATTCAGCGGAATAACCATTGCCACTAAATACAACAGCGCCATGGTTGTCGATAATTTCTTTGAGTGTAGACAATATGGCTGAATCAAGATCCTTACCTTTTGATAATTGATCTTCTAAGCTATCAGCAACCCAGTTAAGTGAATCAGCTAATAAAGTGTTCATTGAAACTAATGGGCCTGCAACCGATTGACCTGAGCCTACGGCACGGAATTCAAAACGGTTGCCCGTAAATGCAAAAGGAGAAGTACGGTTTCTGTCTCCAGCATCTTTGTTAAAAGTGGGAAGGGTGGAAATACCCAAGTCCATTATGCCTGCATTTAATGAACCAGTGATTTTACCTTGGCTAATTTGCTCAAAAACATTATCTAGTTGTGATCCCAAGTATACCGACATGATAGCTGGAGGTGCTTCATTCGCGCCTAATCTATGATCGTTACTGGCTGAGGCGATAGCGGCACGTAACAGTGGGCCGTATTTATGTACGCCTCGTATTACTGCGCCACAGAATAGCAAAAATTGAGTATTTGAGTGTGGAGTGTGGCCAGGATCGAGTAAGTTGCCTTGTGTAGCATTACCCACTGACCAGTTAACGTGTTTGCCTGAACCATTGATACCCTTAAATGGTTTTTCGTGCAGCAAACAGACGAGTCCGTGTTTTTTGGCTGTGTTTTTTAACACAGTCATGATGAGCTGTTGATGATCAGTGGCGACATTTGCAGCTTCATGGAATGGAGCGATTTCAAACTGGCCAGGTGCTACTTCGTTATGGCGAGTTTTTGCTGGAATGCCTAAACGATAGAGTTGTTCTTCAACATCTTGCATGTATACCTGGATACGTTCTGGAATAGCACCAAAGTAATGATCGTCAAATTGTTGGCCTTTGGCAGGCGATGCGCCTAATAAGGTACGGCCCGATAACAGCAAGTCAGGGCGGGTATTGACGAAATTTGCATCGACCAGAAAGTATTCTTGTTCTGCTCCACAGCTTGAATTAACCGGAGCAATTTCAGTATTGCCCAATAAGGAAAGTACTCTTTTTGCCGCTTTGTTCATGGCCGCATTAGAGCGAAGTAGAGGTGTTTTTTTATCCAGTGCTTCACCTGTCCAAGATACGAAAACAGTTGGAATGCAAAGTGTTGAACCGTTATCGGTGGTCATGATGTAAGCTGGGCTGGTTACGTCCCATGCTGTATAACCACGTGCTTCAAATGTAGAGCGGATGCCACCATTAGGGAATGATGAACCGTCAGGTTCGCCTTGTACTAATACTTTACCACCAAATTCAGAGATAACCGAGCCATCGCTCTGGACAGAAATAAATCCATCGTGTTTTTCTGCGGTAGCATTGGTTAAAGGATAAAAGACGTGGGCATAATATAACGCACCTTTTGATAAGGCCCAATCTTTCATGGCTAAGGCGACTACATCTGCAACTGAAACATCCAGGGCTTCTCCAGTTTCGATTGTTTTCTTGACTGATTTAAAAACTTCTTTAGGCAGGCTTTCTTTCATTTTACTGAGAGTAAATACATCACTAGCCCAAAGATTAGCCAACGAGTCTGGCTTTGAAACGGGCATTGGTTGACGGTTAGTGATGTTTTGGACAGCTTGAATGCGGGCGGCATTTCCAGTCATAATTTTCCCCTGTATCTTAGTGAGTTTGGTTTGTTTGTTATAAATTTATAGCAATTATTGAACCAGTTATTAAAATTGTCTGAATTAAGTGCTCTAGTCTGGGAATAGCCAACTGTTGATGTTAGTTACTAGTAAGCACAAGTCTATCTGGTGAATTGTTCTGGTGCATTGATATTATTTTGCACCAGGATGATGCGTTGTCAGCGAATAGAAAGTAACGCTTTGTGTTTGAGCAAAAAAATGCGCCCGAAGGCGCATTTTTAAAGCGGTATAGAGCGGTTGTTATCTTTAGAAGGTAACAATAAAGTCATTAGAGAATAAGACTTGGTCATTATGTCCGCCAAATGGGGTGTAAGCAGTGCCTGCTTGGGTTCCATCGACACGGTCATAGCGGACGTTTGGACGTAAGTTCAGCCATGTCACCGGCTTCCAGTTTACGCCCCAGGTAAGTTCGTAATAGCTGGCTGCAGCTGCGCCATAATATTGGCCAGCGTAACTATAGCCGCTACCATTAACAGCGCCAGCTATACGACCAGCTTGAGCTACTCGGAAACCATTTTGATCGCGGAACCATTCAGCACGCATGCCGACTGATATGTTGTCTTTTATATCATAGTACAGGTGAGAGTTAACGCCGTACCATTGTGCATCTTGAATAGACCCATCTGCGCCATAGACTGCATTAGCAAAGCCGTGATCATGTTGTAGTACGAAATGGGTTTTGTCAGTAAAGTTATGTTTTAATACGATACTGTATAGCGCCCATGCATGACTGCTTAATGATGAGGCTGCACCATAAGTACCGCTGACATTAGCAGATGAGCCTTTGTCATCGCTAGTCCAGGTTACGCCACCGATACCACTCCAGTTGCTTAGTTGTTGGTTAAAGCCGCCGTCCCAGCCACCGGTTGCACTGCCAGTTGTAACGCCACCCATTGCTGACCAGTTTGAACTGAACGCATAGTTACCCAATGCGCCAGTGTGCGTGAAAGGTTCGCCATATTGCATGGTGTAAGCATGGGTGTAGAAGAAGTTTTCATTGGCCGGTACAGTTTCATACCCAATAGGTGTATAAAAGTGGCCCAGTTTAACATCTAGACCATTGCCGACAGGGACGTAGGTTTCTAAATAAGCTTGGGGTAAAGCGATGCCGTAAAAGCGATTGCCTGCTGTACCTAAAATGTTTAAATCCCAGTTGTTTCTGCTAAGTGCTTGTCCAGGCGAATTGGGGTTGAAAGCTGGTACGCCGTAGGCTTGGGTAAAGATGGAATCAGTACCAAACATGGCATCAAAACGACCGCCGAAACTCCATTTATCGCCTTCTGTAGCGACCGCTTTTTGGATGGACAGGTTTAATTGGTTTAACTGGAATTCGCTTGATCGATCGCCAAAAGTAACCGGGCCGTTAAAGCCATTGGTAGGGTTGTTACCATTGTAGGTAATGCCAGCATTAGCGTTGCCATTGACTGTTATTCCGTTATCTTTCAAGAAGCTGGATTCATTAATGTCGTAACCTGTCAGTGATGGTATTGCACCTGCAGCCTGGGCTTGTGTTGCGCTAAGTGTAAGTGACAAAAGTCCACTCGCAGCAGCGATGATTACCTGGCTTTTGCTTATAGGTAGTTGTTTCATTTTAATTCCTCTTAATGACTTAAAAAATGGTGCTCTGTTGTTAAATAACAACTCCTTTGGTAACTAGACAAAGAACACTGAAATAACGATAGCAGGACTTGTGCCAATCATTTATATCTTTATAATACAATGTGTTACTTAATTATGCAAAAATTTTTATTTATTTTTGATCCGTAATGGTGCGTATTTAATGATGCTTTGATTTAAAAGTGTGCAAAAAGCTATAATTTGTTGTGTCTTAACAAATGTTTGTTAGTGCTTTTGATTTATTATACTTTAAATAGCCTTGTTACTTTTTTAGTGGCTAATTGAGCAAGAAAAATGGTATCTTTATAATGTTTGGCAAAACACACACATAACAATAACAATAACAACTAACACAATGGGGACTATTTAAATGTCTGTAGAAAAAGTATTAAAGTTGATTGAAGAAAACGATATTAAATACGTTGATTTTCGCTTTGTTGATACCCGTGGTAAAGAGCAACACGTTACATTTCCTGCTCATACTATTGATGAAGATACCTTTGAAGAAGGTAATATGTTTGACGGTTCTTCTGTGGCAGGTTGGAAGCACATCAATGAATCAGACATGATTTTATTGCCTGATCCAACAACAGCAGTTATTGATCCATTTTTTGATGATAACACTTTAATTTTACGTTGTGACATCATCGAGCCAAAAAATTTGCAAGGTTATGAGCGTGATCCGCGTTCGTTAGCTAAGCGCGCAGAGCAATATTTAAAATCAACCGGTATTGCAGACACTGCGTTTTTTGGTCCAGAAAATGAATTTTTTATCTTTGATGATGTTCGTTGGGGCACTGATATCAGTGGCTCATTTTATAAAATTGATTCTGAAGAAGCGGGTTGGAACTCAGAAAAAGTGTATCCTGATGGAAACACAGGTCACCGTCCAGGTGTTAAAGGGGGGTATTTTCCAGTACCTCCTGTGGACTCTTTTCAGGACATTCGTTCAGCAATGTGCAACACGCTTGAAGAGATGGGCTTGGTTGTTGAGGTGCATCATCATGAAGTTGCTACTGCAGGTCAATGTGAAATTGGTGTTAAATTTAACACGCTAGTAAAAAAAGCAGATGAAGTTTTAGAGTTAAAATATGTAGTAGCTAATATTGCTCATGCTTATGGCAAAACGGCTACGTTCATGCCAAAGCCATTAGTGGGTGATAACGGTAGCGGGATGCACGTGCACCAATCTTTAGCTAAAGACGGTGTTAATCTGTTTACCGGTGATTTATACGGCGGCTTGTCAGAAACAGCGTTGTATTACATTGGCGGCATCATTAAGCACGCTAGAGCATTAAATGCTTTTACTAATGCCTCTACTAACAGTTACAAGCGTTTAGTACCAGGTTTTGAAGCCCCTGTTATGTTAGCTTACTCAGCTCGTAACCGTTCTGCGTCAATTCGTATTCCTTTTGTTAACAACCCAAAAGGTCGTCGTATCGAAGTGCGTTTCCCAGATTCAACAGCTAATCCTTACTTAGCATTCTCTGCTATGTTGTTAGCTGGTTTAGATGGTATTCAAAACAAAATCCACCCTGGCGAGGCTATGGATAAGGACTTGTATGATTTACCCGCTGAGGAAGCGAAGCTTATCCCGCAAGTTTGTCATTCATTTGATCAAGCGCTGGAAGCATTAGATGTGGATCGTGAGTTCTTGAAAAAAGGTGGTGTTTTCACTGATGATGTAATCGATGGCTATATCGCGTTGAAGATGGAAGAAGTGACTCGTTTACGTATGAGTACTCACCCAGCTGAATACGATTTGTACTATAGCTTGTAGGTCTGTTTCAGACAGTCCCAGAGCTTAAAGACCCCGCAAGCTTCAATGCTTAGCGGGGTTTTTTATGCCCTTAATATTGCCGATTTTAACTGGTTAATTAATAAATAAATGTTATTGGTGGGCAATCTTTTGACCCATTATGGTGCGTTTTTGTATTTATTGTGGGTATAATGATAAAAGATTTCTAAATGCTCCATTCCCTTTAAGCTTGGTCTATTAATTGCTTCATTAAAAGGAATAAATCGCTATATCAAAAAGGACTGATTAAAACGACAATGTATAAACGAATGTTGGATCATCTTAATACTGCAATATTATTGTTTGATCGTGAATTAATACTTACTTTTATTAATACAACAGGTGAAATTCTGTTTGCTGATAGCGCTCATCATTTAGTAGGGCAAAGTGCTGATGAGTTATTTAAGGCATCTGATCCTGCATTACTTATCAATCTGAGGCAGTCATTAGCGATGTCTGAACCTTTAGTTGATCGTGCATTGACCTTAAGTCGGATGCCGCATAATGTAACAACTAATTTTAGCGCTACACCATTATTAGTTGATGAGAAAGTGAATGAGATATTGGTGGAATTTCAACAAGTCGATAATCATTTACGTATCTCTAAGGAAGAACAGCTATTGACACAGCAGAATACAGCTAGATTGCTTGTTAGAGGATTGGCTCATGAAATCAAAAATCCTTTAGGTGGGTTGCGGGGGGCAGCGCAATTGCTGGATTTGGAGTTGGATGATCCAGATCTAAAAGAGTACACCCAAATTATTATTGCCGAATCCGATCGTTTGCAGGGTTTGTTAGACAAAATGTTAGGGCCAAATAAGTTGCCGAACAAAAAATCCATCAATATTCATGAAGTATTGGAGCGAGTAAGGCAATTAGTTCAAGCAGAATCGAGCGGGAGTTTGAGTATCCAAAATGATTATGACCCCAGTATTCCTGAAATTTTTGCGGATAAGGATCAACTTATTCAAGCAATTTTAAATATTGCTAAAAATGCCGTGCAGGCCATGGAGGGAAAGGGGAGGATAATTTTTAAAACGCGTATACATCGGCATATGAATATTGGTCGTAAACGTTATAAATTAGCGGTTAAATGTGACATTATTGATAGCGGGCCTGGCATAGATGCCAGTATGATGAATCAAATATTCTACCCCATGATTACTGGTCGGGCAGAAGGAACTGGTTTGGGTTTGTCAATTGCGCAAGCCTTGATTACTCAGCATAACGGTTTAATAGAGTGCAATAGTCAGCCAGGAAATACTATATTTTCAATATTTTTGCCAATGGGAGTAGGTCATGACTAAGCCTGATACTGTCTGGATTATTGATGATGATAAATCGATTCGTTGGGTTGTTGAGAAGGCTTTACAAAAAGCCAATATTATCACTCGTACTTTTTCAGCGGGACAGGATTTACTCAGTGCTTTAAGCGGTGATTTACCCGATGCACTGATAACTGATATTCGTATGCCCGGTATGGATGGTTTAGAGCTTTTGGATAAAGTTCAATTGAGCCATCCTAATTTGCCTGTGATTGTAATGACAGCGCATTCTGATTTGGAAAGTGCAGTATCTGCTTTTCATGGAGGGGCTTTCGAATATTTGCCTAAACCTTTTGATATTAAGGAGGTTGTTAGTCTTGCGCAGCGTGCTTGTTTACACGGACGTCAGCAGCAAAATGATGCTTCCCGTTCTGCGAACGTTAGTAGTGAGCCAACACCAGAAATTATTGGTGAGGCGCCAGCGATGCAAGAGGTTTTTCGGGCGATAGGTCGTTTGGCAAGGTCACATATTACTGTGCTTATTAATGGTGAGTCAGGTACAGGTAAAGAATTAGTTGCTAAGGCATTGCATCGACATAGTCCTAGGTCTAAAAGTCCTTTTATTGCTTTGAATATGGCCGCGATTCCAAAAGACTTGATGGAATCTGAGCTATTTGGGCATGAGAAGGGAGCATTTACTGGCGCTCAAGCACGGCGAGCAGGGCGCTTTGAGCAGGCCAATGGGGGAACTCTATTTCTAGATGAAATAGGTGATATGCCTGCAGAGCTACAAACCCGATTATTAAGAGTGTTGGCCGATGGTGAGTTTTATCCTGTTGGCGCTCATTTAGCTATAAAGGTTGATGTACGTATTATTGCAGCAACGCATCAAAATCTTGAGGTGCTGGTTGAGCAGGGACGTTTCCGTGAGGATCTGTTTCATCGCTTAAATGTCATTCGAATTCATATCCCTGCTTTGCGTGAGAGAAAGCAAGATATTCCTTTGTTGTTGCGCCATTTTTTGCAGCAGGCCGCTTCGGAGCTAGGGGTTGAGAATAAGGTTTTGAAACCTGATGCAGAGACTTATTTAAGTACTCTAGAATGGCCTGGAAATGTCAGGCAATTAGAAAATAGTTGCCGTTGGTTAACGGTAATGGCCTCTAGTAGAGAAATACATTTACATGATTTGCCTCCTGAGTTACTGAGTGCTCCAATCGAAAAAGATAATGCTGGAACCGATTGGGAAACGTTACTTAGAAATTGGGTTGATCTGCAGCTTCTTTCAAAAGAACCAGAAGTTGCGAAACATACAATACCCACCGTTGAAGCGATTTTAATTAAAGCAGCTCTTGATTTTACTCATGGCAGGCGTCATGAAGCGTCAATTTTGTTGGGTTATGGTCGAAATACTTTGACGCGGAAGATAAAGGAGTTGGGAATCGAATCAGACGAGTAATTACTAACAATTCTTTTGAAGACCTGTTTATAAATGTGTTTTGGTATTAATAGCGTTTTTTTGATCGATTTTATCAATCATGATCTTTCTACCAGATTAGATGTATAAGTGCACCAATATGGGTCTAAATGGTTTAATTGCTCTGATCCGGTGCGCATAATTAGGAATGTAGGGGTGATAATTAAGCGTTTCTCTGGATTTTTCTTGTTTTATGCTACTAACGATTTATTTATTACCTTAAGGATAGTGCATTTTTGAATGTGCTTGGGTAATAAAATAATGATGAAATTGTATTTGGCACAGTCTCTGCTTTCTTTAATCTCGAATCGTTACTTTAAAACTAAAGAGAGAGGATCAAATGAAATTGATAACAGCTATTGTTAAACCGTTTAAGTTGGATGATGTCCGTGAGGCACTTTCCGACATGGGGGTTTCGGGTGTGACCGTGACAGAAGTAAAAGGTTTTGGCCGCCAAAAAGGACATACTGAACTTTATCGTGGGGCTGAGTATGTAGTGGATTTTTTGCCTAAAGCAAAAGTTGAAGTGGCCGTAGCTGATCAACTGCTGGCACAAGCCGTTGAGGCGATTACTAAAGCAGCTAATACTGGAAAAATCGGTGATGGTAAGATTTTTGTAACTGATTTGGAGCAGGTTGTTCGTATTCGTACCGGTGAAACCGGCGATGAAGCGCTTTAGTCTTTGATTGGGGGAATTATGAAACATTTATTTAATAGCTTTATTTTTGTTGCTTTGTTGAGTTTTGCCGGATTTGCCTTGGCTGATCCTGCTACGGTAGTAGCTCCTAGTGTTAATAAAGGCGATACGGCCTGGATGATAGTGGCAACTGTTCTTGTTATTCTAATGGTTATTCCAGGTTTGGCATTGTTTTATGGCGGTATGGTACGTGCCAAAAACATGCTCTCTGTATTAATGCAGGTTTTTATTATTTTTTCCTTGATAGCCGTATTATGGGCTCTTTATGGTTACAGCTTAGCCTTTACAGAAGGTAGCCCTTTTATTGGTGGGTTTGGTAAGTTGTTTCTGTCAGGTATAACGCCAGATTCGATGGCTGCCAGTTTCACCAAAGGTGTTTATATTCCCGAATATATCTATGTCGCATTTCAGCTAACTTTTGCGGGTATCACTCCAGCGTTAATTATTGGTGCTTTTGCTGAACGTGTTAAATTTTCAGCGATTTTATTGTTTATGGTAATTTGGTTTACCTTTGCTTATTTGCCAATTGCTCACATGGTTTGGTATTGGGCAGGTCCTGATGCCTATACTGATGCAGCAGCGGGTACGACTGCAGGTGCGACAGCAGGTTTTCTATTTCAAAAAGGTGCGTTGGACTTTGCGGGCGGTACAGTTGTCCATATCAACGCTGGTATTGCTGGTTTGGTAGGATGTTTGATAGTTGGTAAACGTATTGGTTATAACAAAGAATCTCTGGCTCCACATAGTGTGCCTATGACAATGATTGGTGCTTCCTTGTTATGGGTGGGTTGGTTTGGTTTTAATGTGGGTTCTAATTTAGAAGCTAATGGTCTTTCTACCTTGGTTTTTGTTAACACATTATTAGCAAGTGCCGCTGCCACATTGGCTTGGAGTGGAGCTGAATGGGTTATTCGGGGTAAACCAAGTATGTTAGGAGGGGCTTCTGGAGCGATTGCTGGTTTAGTTGCAATCACTCCGGCTTGTGGTTGGGCAGGGCCAATGGGTTCTATCGTATTAGGGTTGGTTGCAGGGGTGGCTTGTTTCATTGCTGTGACAAGTCTGAAGAGCCTCCTGGGTTATGATGATTCATTAGACGCATTTGGTGTTCATGGGATTGGTGGAATTATTGGGGCGTTAGGAACTGCAGTAGTAGCAAACCCAGCATTAGGTGGTACAGGAGTTTGGGATTATGTTGCTAATGGTGTTGCTGAATACAGCTTTTCAACGCAGTTTATTAGCCAGCTTTGGGGGGTAGGTACTAGTATAGTTTGGTCAGGCATTGTGTCTTTTGTCGCTTTTAAATTAATTGATATCGTGATTGGCTTAAGAGTAAGTGAAGAAGTCGAACGTGAAGGTTTGGACATTTCCGAGCACGGTGAAACAGCTTACCATTTGTAAATGTAATGCTTATTTAATTGAAAAAACGGGAGTCTAGGCTCCCGTTTTTTTGCTTTCCAATCAAGCTGTTTCTAAGCTTGCAGTTTAGTTTTTAACAGTTTATTCACTTCTGCTGGATTCGCTTTACCCTTCATTTCTTTCATGACCTGACCTACAAAGAAAGCGAATACTTTATCTTTACCACTTCGGTATTGTTCAACCTGACCTTGATTATCAGCAATAATTTTATCGATGATGGCTTCAATGGCACCTGTGTCAGTAATTTGTTTTAAGCCTTGTTCTGCAATAATTTCATCCGCTGTTGCGATCGATTGCCAAAGCAGGTCAAAGACCTGTTTAGCAATTTTTCCTGAAATAGTATTATCGCTAATACGCGTTAATAAACCGGCCAAGCGTTCATCACTAATGGGGGAGTCTGTAATTTCCAGTCCTGCTTTGTTGAGCGCAGCCGATAAATCACCGGTAATCCAGTTGGCGCACAATTTAGGCTCAGATTTTGATGTTTTAAGCGTGGATTCAAAGTAATCGGCTAAGGGCCGTGAAGTCGTTAAAATAGTGGCGCTTTCATCATCTAATTGGTAGTCCGTTTTAAAGCGGTGTTTTTTAGCCTGAGGTAATTCGGGTAAACTTGCTTTAATTTGCGATTTAAACGATTCATCTATCAGCACGGGTAATAAGTCAGGGTCTGGAAAGTAGCGGTAGTCGTTAGCCTCTTCTTTGCTGCGCATAGAGCGGGTTTCATCTTTGACTGAATCGTATAAGCGGGTTTCCTGAACTACTTTACCGCCATTTTCAATCAGTTCAATTTGCCGTTCAATTTCATGATTGATGGCTTTCTCAACAAACTTAAATGAGTTAATGTTTTTGATTTCTGCGCGTGTGCCGAATGCTTGTTGACCTTTGGGGCGTACTGAGACGTTGGCATCGCAACGGAAAGAGCCTTCTTGCATGTTACCATCACAGATGCCTAAATAACGAACCAGTTCATGCAATTTGCGCATATAGGCAACCGCTTCTTTAGCCGAACGCATGTCCGGCTCTGAGACGATTTCTAATAACGGTGTTCCTGCACGGTTTAAATCGATACCCGTTAAGCCATGAAAACTTTCATGTAATGATTTGCCCGCATCTTCTTCAAGATGAGCACGAGTAATGCCGATGCGTTTAGTTTCTCCGTCTACCTCAATATCCAAGTGACCTTGTCCCACGATAGGATGATCCATTTGGCTAATTTGATAGCCTTTTGGTAAGTCAGGGTAAAAGTAATTTTTTCTGGCAAACACCGAATAAGGCTCAATGTTGGCTTCAATCGCCATACCAAAGATGACCGCCAGTCTTACCGCTTCTTCGTTTAACACAGGTAAAACACCGGGTAAGCCTAAATCAACGGCACAGGCCTGGGTATTGGGTTCAGCACCATATGCGGTTGAAGCACCGGAAAATATTTTTGATTGTGTGGCGAGTTGGGTATGAATTTCCAAGCCGATTACTGTTTCCCATTCCATTGTTATCTCCTTATTCAAAGCCTTTAGGCGTGTGTTGATGCCAATCGGTGACCTGTTGATACTGATGAGCAATGTTCAATAAACGGTCTTCGGTAAAGTAATTACCAATGATTTGTAGACCTACCGGTAGGCCGTTAATAAAGCCTGCGGGAATAGATAAAGCAGGTAGGCCAGCCAGATTGATAGCAATCGTATAAATATCCGATAAGTACATTTTTATGGGATCCGCTATTTTTTCACCAATGCCAAAAGCCGGAGTGGGTGTCACCGGCCCCATGATGACATCGACTTCGGTCAAGGCATTTTTAAAGTCGTCACTGATGAGTCGCCTAATTTTTTGTGCTTTAACATAATAAGCATCGTAATAGCCGGTGGATAAAGCATAAGTACCCATCAGAATGCGCCGTTTTACTTCTTTACCAAAGCCTTCGCCACGAGAGCGGGTATAGAGATCAGTTAAATCCACTGGATTTTCGCAGCGGTAGCCAAAACGAACGCCATCAAAACGGGATAAATTCGCTGAACATTCTGCCGGTGCAATAACATAGTAAGCTGGAATAGCCAGTTTAAGATTAGGCATGGATACTTCTTTGATTTCTGCTCCTAGCTTACGGTATTCATTAATAGCGGTTTCAAGTGTTGCCGCCATATCACTGTTTAAATCGTTGCTAAAGAATTCCTTAGGCAAGCCAATCTTTAATCCAGCCAGAGAGTTATTCAATCCTGCACTATAATCAGGTACGATTAAGTCCACACTAGTGGAGTCTTTGGGATCAAATCCAGCCATGGTTTGTAAAAGTATGGCCGCATCTTCCGCGCTACGCGCCATGGGGCCACCTTGGTCCAGGCTGGAGGCATACGCAATCATGCCATAACGGGATACGCGTCCGTAAGTAGGCTTTAACCCTGTAATACCACAATGAGCTGCTGGTTGGCGTATAGATCCCCCGGTATCGGTTCCCGTTGCACAGGCCGCTAATCGTGCGGCAACTGCCGCACCCGAGCCTCCTGATGAGCCACCAGGAACGGTGTTAACGTTCCAGGGGTTTTTAACAGCACCGTAATAACTAGTTTCGTTCGATGAACCCATGGCAAATTCATCCATATTGAGTTTACCTAGCAGTACCGCACCGGCTTGATTAAATTTCTCAATGACGGTGGCATTATAGGGAGCAATGAAGTTATCTAGCATTTTTGAACCACAGCTTGTTTTGATGTCCAAGGTACAGAAAATATCTTTTTGGGCAATCGGTATCCCTGTGAGAGCTGCAACTTGTCCGTTAGCGAGCTGGGTATCTGCAGCAATAGCATTTTGTAAGGCAATTTCTTCAGTGACGGTGATATAAGCGTTTAAATCTTGATGCTGTTGAATTCGCTTTAAAAAATGTTGGGTGAGTTCTACACTTGAAAATTCGCCCGAACGTAAGCCATGGGCCAATTCTGTTAATGATTTCGTATGCATTTTTATAGGTTTCCTTTACTCTATCACTTTGGGCACAAGATAAAGTCCTGCTTCTGCCTGTGGCGCAATGGACATAAATTTTTCGCGATTGTCTGGTTCCGAGATGCTATCGGCTCTTAGGCGTTGCGCTTGATCCATCGGGTGTGCCATAGGGTCTACATTATCAGTATTGAGTTCACTCATTTGAGTCATTAAGTCCAATATGCCTGATAGATCTTTCGTGTAAGACACGATATCTTGCTTATCAATTCCCAAACGCGCCAAGTGTGCAATTTGAGTTACATCATTTGCCGTTAACGACATGTTTGTCTCCCTTTTAATTCGGTTTGATTCATTGCTATTCTGTTAACATTGTAAGTTAAGACAACAGAAAAGGGGTTGAAGTTAAAAGTTGAAGTTTTCAGTCAGAGGGTATCATCTTTTAACCTTGTACCTTCAGCCATTGCTTAGTATATTACTACAAATACGATACTTATATCTTGCCCAAATACCAGCTTGATTGATAAAGTATCACGGTTTTTATTCCCTACAGGAAACAGGTAACGATGTTCAAAAGAATTCGCGGTCTTTTCTCTAATGACCTCTCTATAGATCTAGGAACGGCCAATACACTGATTTACATTCCTGGTCAAGGAATTGTACTGAATGAACCCTCTGTTGTTGCTATCAAAGAAGATAAGGTTCGTGGCGCAAAGACAATCGCGGCGGTGGGTGCTGATGCAAAATTGATGTTGGGGCGTACGCCCAACAATATTACTGCCATACGCCCATTAAAAGATGGAGTTATTGCTGATTTTGCTATTACTGAGCGCATGCTGCGTTTTTTTATTGAGAAAGTTCACAAAAAAAATCGTTTGTTGAGGCCCAGTCCTCGGATTTTAATTTGTGTGCCTTCAGGATCAACTCAGGTTGAGCGTCGAGCAATACGAGAATCAGCTTCGATGGCTGGTGCGCGTGAAGTCTATTTAATTGAGGAACCAATTTCTGCGGCCATAGGTGCTGGTTTGCCTGTCGATGAACCAAGTGGATCAATGGTGCTTGATATCGGTGCAGGTACTTCTGAAGTGGCTGTTATATCCTTGAACGGCGTCGTTTATTCTAGCTCTGTTCGTATTGGCGGTGATCGTTTTGATGAGGCCATTATTAATTATGTGCGGAAAAACTACGGTACTTTGATTGGTGAGGTCACTGCTGAAAAAATAAAGATAGCTATTGGTTCTGCTTATCCAGGTAAGGAGGTTAAAGAGGTTGAAGTTAAAGGCCGAAATTTAGCAGAAGGCGTGCCTAGAAGTTTTTCTTTAAACAGCAATGAAATTCTGGAGGCTTTACAAGAACCTTTGGCTGGTATTATTAGTGCAGTCAAAGTCGCCTTGGAGCAAACGCCACCAGAGTTAGGGGCAGATGTGGCAAATCGGGGGGTTTATATAACTGGGGGTGGGGCTTTATTAAAAAACATCGATTTGCTTATTTCAGAAGAAATAGGCTTGCCAGTGCACATTGCAGATGACCCATTAACATGTGTTGCGAGAGGAGGAGGCATGGTGCTAGAGCTATTAGATAGAAAGGGACTTTCAACCTTCTCCCTAGAGTAAAATCTTCTTAGAGTTGATAATTGTGGTTGTAACTTATTTTTCATTTCATCGGAGTTACACTATCTTTTAACCGATACGAGGCGCTGCTATAAAACTTATATTTACCACTGGCCCATCAATTAATACGCGCTTATTGGTAGCCGTTATTGCATCGACTATTTTACTTGTCACTGAGTATAGAACTTCCCAAGTAAGTGGAGTTCGTAGCACACTTTCAATTGTCGTTGATCCAATAAAATATTTGGTCGATTTGCCCACAGCTATAGTTGAGCAGGCGGCCCATTCAATTAGCTCATATCAGGCATTAAAACTGGAAAATGAACGGTTGCGTGAAGAACAGATCATACATCAATCTCGTTTACTTAAGTTTGAGGCCTTGGAAAATGAAAATATTCGCTTACGGGCGCTATTAGAAAACTCTTTTAAATTAGGTGAACAGGTACTGGTGGCCGAATTATTATCGGTTAATATGGCGCCTTATGAACATATCGTTGTAGTTAACAAAGGGACGCGTTTTGGTGTTCATCCCCAACAGCCAGTGTTAGATGCCAACGGAGTTGTAGGGCAAGTTTTTAGAGCATTGCCATTTACGTCTGAGATTATGTTGATTACTGATCCAAATCATGCGATTCCTGTCCAGGTAAATCGAAATGGATTGTTAACTATTGCAATGGGTAGTGGTCAGATGAATCGATTGGTTTTACCTTTTCTGCCCAGTAACGCTGATATTCGACCTGGTGACTTACTAATAACGTCGGGTTTGGGGGGAACTTTTCCTCAGGGTTATCCGGTTGCTGTGGTCGATGAGTTCACAGCAGAACCTAATAAAGCGTTTGCTACTATTACGGCAACGCCAAAAGCATTATTAGATCGCAATAGGGAATTAATGATAGTTTGGAGTAAATCAGTGTCGGTTCCTCTCATTACGAAGTCAATAACCACCAAAGAGAGGTCTTCTGATGAGGTTAAATAATCACGTCAGTTATTTCCGAATTATATTAACTCTTGCTTTAGCAATGTGCTTAAGGGTTGTTCCGCTATCGGAAGAAATGGCTTTGTTAAATCCAGATTGGGTGCTTTTAGTTTTGGTTTATTGGGCATTAAATTTACCAGAAAGAGTCGGTATTTTCCATGCATGGACTTTTGGGTTGTTGACTGATGTGCTAACCGGTCGTTTACTGGGTCAATATGCTTTGGCGTATTCACTTATTATTTACATGTGTCTTAAGTTTCATAATCGTTTGCGTCAATTTCCTTTTTTCCAGCAAGGCTTGTTCATTTTTTTCTGTTTATTATTGTCTCAGTTATTGCTTTTTTTTATAAAGAATCTTCAGCATCCAGCACAGTTGCATGCTTCATTCTGGTTGCCTGTCTTTACCGGTACGATATGCTGGCCATTAGTTTACGGCTTAATGCGTTTTGTCAGTTTGTTTAGATTTGTAAAATAAAAATACTTAGTAACATATGTCGCGTCTATATGCTATCAAAGACCACTCATCGGAGAGGCGCTTATTCATTAACAGGATTGTTGCTGCGTTCATTGTTGTTAGTCTCTTAACAACCGGTTTAATTATCAGGCTTATCTATTTGCAAGTTGCCGGACATGAACATTATTCTTCATTGGCAAAGGACAATAGTATTAAGATCGTTCCTTTAGTTCCTACGAGAGGTATGATTTTAGACAAAAAGGGTAAAGTCTTAGCCGAAAATATGCCGTCCTATAGTCTGGAAATTATCCCGGAGCAAGTGAGTAACATGGACGATACTCTTTTGCGTTTGCAAAAACTGCTTGATATATCTGATGAGGAAGTCGAGCAGTATCAAAAGTTGCGGAAACGCCAAAAACGGTTTGTGAGTTCTTCCTTGCTGGTTAGCATGAATGATGAGCAGTTGGCAAAGTTCGCAGTTGCCAGGCCATATTTTCCCGGTGTCGATATTCACAGGCAACTCGTTCGGCATTATCCTTATAGTGATTTAGCGGCTCATGTTATTGGTTATGTTGGGCGTATTAATGAGACCGAAATGAAAGATTTGCCGATAGCTGAATATCGTGGATCTTCACATATAGGTAAGTTAGGGATAGAGAGCTCTTATGAAAGTCAATTACATGGTAAGACGGGTTATGCTGAGATAGAAACGAATGTTCAGGCTCGTTTACTTAACACATTGAAAGAAGTTAATCCTGAGTCAGGGGCAAATCTTTATTTAACATTAGATATCGATTTACAAAAAACAGCTTATGAGGCTTTAGGTTCTTTTAATGGTGCTGTGGTAGCGATTGACATTAAAACCGGAGGCGTTTTGGTGTTTGTCAGTCGTCCGGGTTTTGATCCTAATCCATTTGTGGTGGGTATCGCTAATGATGCTTATCAAGCATTACAATCTTCAGAAAACCAACCCCTTTATAATCGGGCGTTGCGAGGTTTATATCCGCCTGGTTCTACAATGAAGCCCTTTATTGCCTTGGGCGGACTCGAGTTTGATGTGATTAGTGCTGAGCAAAAACTATTTTGCCCAGGCTATTATCAGTTACCGGGTGTGTCTCATCGTTATCGAGACTGGAAAAAAAATGGTCATGGTGCTGTTAATTTAACTCGGGCTATTACTGAGTCTTGTGATGTCTATTTTTATCGCCTGGCCTCTGCGTTGGGTATAGATAATATGTATAGTTTCTTACATAAATTTGGTTTTGGAGAAAAAACAGGTATTGATCTTGTCGGTGAAAAGTCGGGTTTATTACCGTCGCGTGAGTGGAAGCGCGAACGAAAAAATCAAGCCTGGTATCCTGGAGAGACATTGATAACAGGTATAGGCCAAGGCTATCTACAAGTTACTCCTTTACAGTTGGCAAAAGCGACGGCTACATTAGCAAGTAATGGTAAAGTCATTACACCCTTTCTAGTCGATAAAATGGTCAGTGCGCAAGGTACTAGCTTAGATATTGAACATAGTGATTATACTATTCCCCTAAAACAAGAGAACGTTAATTCGGTCGTTCAAGGTATGGTTAATGTTGTTCATAGCGATCATGGCACCGCTAAAGGCATTAACAAAAATATAAATTATCAAATTGCTGGGAAAACAGGGACTGCACAGGTATTAGGTATTAAACAAAATGCAAAATATGATGAAAATAGCATCGACTTTAAGTATCGGGACCATGCACTGTTTGTGTCTTTTGCACCGGTTGATGATCCCCAGATTGCAGTTGCTGTAGTTGTTGAAAATGGTGGGCATGGCGGATCGGTTGCTGCTCCAATAGCAGGTGAGGTTATTAAGCAATTCTTACAGGAAAAATATGAAAACTGAAACACGTCATGAGCAGTTTGAAGCGCCTTCAGTTTTGGGGAATTTTCTTAGGAGACTGCATATAGATATCCCACTATTTATAGTATTGCTACTTACATCGATATTAAGTTTTGTTATTCTCTATAGTGCTGGTGGGCAAAGTATGGATGTATTAATGCGCCAATTGAGTCGTGTGGGGCTTGCATTTTCTTTAATGATAGTATTAGCTCATATTGATCCGTATCAATTCAAGCGTTATTCCTCAGTTTTATTTGGATTGGGGATTATTTTGCTGATTGCCGTGTTAATCATGGGGCAGATTGGTAAGGGTGCACAACGTTGGCTTGAATTAGGTTTCTTTCGCTTTCAACCTTCAGAAATGATTAAAATTACAACGCCTATGATGGTTGCCTGGTATTTGGCTGAATATCCTCTACCTCCTAGAGCAAAACAGTTGTTGATAGCGGTCATTCTTATCATTATTCCTACTTTACTAATTGCCAAGCAACCCGATTTAGGTACTGCCTTATTGGTTGCTAGTTCGGGGGCAGGTGTGCTGTTTTTTGCAGGTCTTTCCTGGTGGATTATTGCGGCTATTGTTACTGGATTGGCTGCTTTGACCCCCATTATTTGGCATTTCATGCATGACTATCAACGTGATCGGGTGCTTACATTTTTAAATCCAGAGGCTGATCCACTGGGTCGTGGATATCATATTATTCAATCAAAAATAGCGATAGGTTCTGGTGGTGTTTATGGCAAAGGATGGTTGGGTAGTACTCAATCAGAATTGGATTTCTTACCAGAAAGCTCTACCGATTTTATATTCGCTGTATTTGCTGAAGAGTTTGGTTTGGTTGGGTGCCTAGGCTTGTTAGCGTTATATTTATTGATCATTGTGCGTTGTTTATATATTGCCTCTCAAGCTCAGGATAGTTACAGCAGGCTATTGGCTAGTAGCCTTTCATTTACTTTCTTTGTTTATGTTTTTGTTAATATTGGTATGGTCATTGGTGTTCTTCCAGTGGTTGGTGTGCCCTTGCCACTCATTAGTTATGGAGGTACTTCTATTGTCACTTTGTTGGCTGGCTTTGGTATTTTAATGTCAATTCACACGCATAAAAAATTTCGTTAATCATTATATGAATAGAGAGTTAATTAAAGTGTTAGGCTTAAAATCTATTGTATTGACATTAAATCTGTCGCTTATGGCTTGTTCAGGCAATATAAAAGATACGGATCAAGTAAATGCCTTTATAAATAAAATGGTAACGTCGCATCAATTCGATAAGTTTGAGCTTAATGAATTATTTGAGGCTGTCGAAATAAATCAGGATATTCTAAAAAAAATTTCAACCCCAGCGGAAGGATTGCCTTGGTATAAGTATCGAAAGATATTCCTAACAGATGCACGTATAAAAGGAGGTATAAAGTTTTGGCGAGAAAATGCGGTTGCGTTAGCTGTTGTGGAAAGGGAGACAGGCGTTCCCCCCGAGATAATTGTTGCAATTATTGGGGTAGAAACGTTTTATGGTCAAAAGACAGGTAATTTTAAGGTGCTTGAAGCATTGTCTACATTGGCATTCGCGTATCCGGCCCGTAGTCAATTCTTTCTGGGTGAGTTAGAAAGCTTTTTGTTGTTGTGTCGTGAGGAGCATCTCAATCCTTTAGGTCCTATTGGCTCTTATGCTGGAGCCATGGGGGCACCACAATTTATGCCTAGCAGTTTTAGGAATTATGCGGTTGATTTTGATCGCGATGGGCAACGTGATATTTGGCATAACAACAGCGATGTTATTGCAAGTGTTGCAAACTATTTTATTAAACATCAGTGGCAAGTTGGGCAAGCTATTGCAATACCAGTAAGCGCAACTGGAGAAAGCTATAAATACGTATTAAGCAAGGACCTTAAGCCGGATTTAAGGATTGACCAGTTAGAATCGCTCAACTTAAAAATATCGAGGACCTTACCTTTCAATACAAAAGTGAAGCTGCTGGCTTATGAGCAGGAAGTATTAGGACAAAAAACAAGTGAAGAGCTTTGGGTTGGTTTAGACAACTTTTATGTTATCACTCGTTACAACCATAGTCCTTTATATGCGATGGCTGTTTATCAATTAAGCCAATCCATTTTAAATGAAAAAGGCACATTCCCATGAAAAGACTCTTAATTTCAATAGTATTAACTACCCTAGTTGGATGTACTACAGAACGATTGAAAACAACAGGCGTTGATTTTCAGCAACAAGCCGAAAATATAGAAACTATTCAAGCTTCAGTTTCATATCAAACAAGTCAGTATTTAGCGTTACTAAACAAGAGTGCAAGCGATAAGCAGGTCGCTAGTACTCAACAAGAAAGTCTTTTACCTCGAATTGCTCGTTATATAAAACAGGGAGTTGCTTCATGGTATGGTCCAGGCTTTCACGGCAAAAGAACAGCGACCGGCGAAATCTTTGATATGAACGCCATGACAGCCGCTCATAAAACGTTACCTATACCCTCATATGCTCAAGTAACTAATCTTGAAAATCACCGCAGTATTATCGTCAGAATTAATGATAGAGGGCCATTTAGTGGAAATAGAGAGATGGATCTGTCTTATGCCGCAGCGAAAAACCTGGATATGGCACAAGATGGTATTGGTTCAATTGAAATCAAGTCTATTTCAACGAGTCAGGCTTTACCTGAGATACAGCAGATTGCGGCTGCTCTGGAGCAGCATGTATACTTGCAGATTGGTAGTTTTGGTAGTGTTGAAAAAGCAATGAGCTTAAGGGATAAAATAACCGCATCAAATTTGCCAGAGCCAGACATTCGATCGTCCAGTTATAAACGGTCAACGCTTTATAAGGTTCAAATAGGGCCGATAAGCTCAACAGAAACAGCCAATCAACTCAATCAGCAATTAACAGAAATTGGAATTACAGATACACAATTTGTTACTGAATCCAAACAAACTCAGCGCCCACATGCTACAATGTAAATAAATATTTTTACTTGTAGACATAAATGAGCCATGACCCCGTTTAAAAAATCTCCCCTATTTTTATTTTTTGGCCTATTAGTATTTTTGTCTAATGCCTTTGCAGAAAACACTGAAATATCGACTCCTCCTGCGCCAACCATAGCCGCATCAGCCTATATCTTACAAGACTTTCATACCGGCAAGGTTTTAGCAGAAAATAATGTGGATGTTAGACTTGCTCCTGCTAGCTTAACCAAGATTATGACCGTTTATGTTGTATTTAAAGAACTCAGTAGCGGGCATTTACATCTGGATGATTTGGTTACTATAAGTGAAAAGGCTTGGAAGACTTCAGGTTCACGTATGTTTGTGGAGTTGGGTAATCAGGTTAAGATTGAGGATTTATTAAAAGGGGTCATTATTCAATCCGGTAATGATGCCAGTGTTGCGCTAGCAGAGCATGTTGGGGGTAATGAAGATACCTTTGCTGATATGATGAATCAGCATGCCAAGCGGTTGGGTATGGTCAATAGTCACTTTAAGAACAGCGATGGATTGCCAATTGATGATCATTACACGACTGCGCGTGATTTGGCCACATTGACTACTGCATTAATTAAAGAGTTTCCTGAGTACTATCGCTGGTTTTCCCAGAAAGAATTTACTTTTAATAACATTACTCAGCAGAATCGTAATAAATTACTTTCACGTGATGAGTCAGTTGATGGTGTGAAGACCGGGTTTACTGATGACGCTGGTTACTGTTTAGTCGCTTCTGCCTTGAGGGAAGAGATGCGTCTGATATCTGTGGTCATGGGGGCGAAAAATGCTAACGCACGCGCTAACGAGAATCAAACCTTGATAAATTATGGATTCCGGTTTTTTGAATCTCATCGTCTCTATCAAGGCAAAACAAGTTTAAATGAAGCCCGAATCTGGAAAGGAGAAAGTAAAGTTGTTTCTTTAGGATTAGCCGAAGATATTTATGTCACTATTCCTCGTCGTCAATATAAAGATCTTAAGGCGGTGGTTACTGTCGACAAAAAAATCACTGCACCTGTGGAAGAAGGTGCTAAGTTAGGTTCAGTCAAAGTGACTCTGAATGACGCTGTTATTGCAGATAAAGATTTAGTGGCTTTGAAGTCAGTGGAACAAGGTAATATATTTCAGAGACTTTCTGAAAGTGTTTTGATGATGCTGGAAAAATCTGAAGATGGAAAATAAGACTGTCTATTTGAATGGGCAGTACTTGCCTCTTGATGAGGCGAAAGTGTCTGTATTAGACCGTGGGTTTTTGTTCGGTGATGGAATTTATGAGGTAATCCCTTCTTATTCGGGACATTTGTTTCATTTTCAGGATCATTTGCAGCGGTTGGAAAATAGTTTGGCTGGGATTCGTTTGGCTAATCCCTACAATCGTGACCAATGGGCGGCTATTTTAGAGCCATTGTTAGATGCAAGTATTGATCAGTCTGTTTATTTACAAATTACGAGAGGTGTTGGTCTTAAAAGAGATCATGCATTTCCAGAGAATGTGCCAGCGACTGTTTTTGCTATGTCTTCGAATCTGGAGCCTTTTGCAGGATTAAATCAGGGCATTAAAGCGATAAGCATGGATGATACGCGCTGGAAGTTTTGTAATATTAAAGCAATCACGTTATTGGCTAATATCCTGCATCGACAAGCGGCTATTGGTCAAAGCTGTGCTGAGGCATTATTAGTAAAAGACGGTTACCTTATAGAAGGGGCTGCTAGTAATGTTTTTGCTGTAATCGATGGTATTCTGCAAACACCACCTAAAGATCATCAGATATTGCCGGGAATAACCCGTGACGTTATTTTAGTGTTGGCAAAGAAAAATAATATTCCTTATTCTGAAGATAAGATTTCTTTTAACGAGCTTCAATATGCAAGTGAAATTTGGGTTGCTAGTTCAATGCGTGAAATTGTGCCTGTTGTTGAGTTAGATTCTAATCCAGTATCCGATGGTAAGCCGGGGTCAGTATGGTATGCTATGAACGATATTTTTCAATCGTATAAAAAATCGTTATCATGAAAGAAGAAACACTCTTTGAATTTCCGTGTCAATTTCCTATAAAAGCGATGGGTAAGGCGGATGTTGAGCTAGATTTATTAGTAGTAGACATTGTTCGCCGACACGTTCCTGTTATTACTGAGGGGGCAGTGAGTGCAAGGCCGAGTAAAGACGGTAATTTTATGGCGATAACAATCATTATAGAGGCTTCTAGTAAGCAACAGTTGGACGCTATTTATCAGGATTTAACCGATCACCCCCATGTTTTAATGGCGCTGTAATTAGCCTCGGTTTTGTTATTTATAATATCCTATGATTGGCTAACAGCCGTTTAATCTTGATTGCTCGTCACTTAGGATTGCAAGATTATGAAGTTACCTGGCAAGCGATGCAGCTTTTTAATTTGCAACGCAATGCAGAAACGCCCGATGAGTTATGGATAGTAGAGCATACCCCTGTTTATACCCTTGGATTAAATGGTAAACGCGAGCATTTACTAAATACGGGTAGTATCCCAGTAATTAATTCTGATCGGGGTGGTCAAGTGACTTATCATGGTCCAGGTCAATTAATTATTTATACGTTATTAGATATTAAACGATTAAATTTAAATGTTCGCCAGTTGGTAACTGCGTTAGAGCAATCGGTTGTTAGTGCATTAATGGCTTATGGGGTTTTTTCAATGTCTAAAGCTGAAGCGCCTGGCGTTTATGTAAATGATGCTAAAATTGCGTCTATCGGATTAAGAATAAAAAAGAATTGTAGTTACCATGGGCTTAGTATAAATAATGATATGGATTTAAAACCTTTCGATTATATTAATACCTGCGGCTATTCCGGCCTCAAAGTCACTCAACTGTCTGATTTGGGTGTCAGGGTAAGTTCAAAGCAACTTGCTGATTCTGTAATTCAGGCACTCACTTCAACGCTGTTGTCATGACTAATCAAGCACCTTCAAGATCTACTCCAGAATCACATGAGCGTAGCGCTAAAAAATTAGCACGAATTCCCATTAAGGTTGAGCATTCTGAAACAGTTCTGCGCAAGCCAGAGTGGATACGAGTAAAGTTGTCCGCCAGTGATGAGATTACCCAGATAAAGAATTTATTGCGTGAGCATAAATTGCATACGGTCTGTGAAGAAGCGGCTTGCCCGAATTTGTCTGAATGTTTCCAGCATGGCACAGCTACCTTTATGATAATGGGAGATCTATGTACTCGCCGTTGTCCTTTTTGTGATGTGGCTCATGGTAAGCCTTTGCCATTGGACCCAAATGAGCCAAAGAGTTTGGCGGATGCTATTCAGGCGATGGCATTAAAATATGTTGTTATTACCTCAGTCGATCGGGATGATTTAAGAGATGGCGGTGCCGGACATTTTGCTCAATGTATTAATAAGATACGCCAGCAAACCCCCCGTACAAAGATTGAGATTTTAGTGCCCGATTTTCGTGGTCGAATTGATAAAGCCATAGGCATCTTGGCAGAAGAGCCTTGTGATGTGTTTAATCATAATTTAGAAACGGTTCCCAGGTTATATAAACAAGTTCGCCCAGGTGCTGATTATTTGGGTTCGCTTGAATTACTGACCAAGTATGCTAAAGCGCAGCCGCAAACACCGACTAAGTCGGGTTTAATGTTGGGTGTAGGTGAAGAAAAGGAAGAGGTGCACCAAGTGATGAGAGATTTGGTTACTCATGGATGCTCAATGTTAACGTTGGGCCAATATCTTCAGCCTACTAAATCTCATTTACCGGTTAAAAGTTATGTAACTCCTGAGCAATTTAATGACTACGGTGCATTCGCATTACAATTGGGATTTAAGCAGGTTGCAAGCGCACCCATGGTTAGGTCCTCATATCATGCTGATTTACAAGCAAAGTCTATAATTTGATATAAAGACCATTATTCGTATTTTGAAATCACTGGTTTATGTGTATTTAAGGCTCCTTGTTGTATACTAATCCCTTAAGTCAACCTAACAAATAATGAATATATGCGCAACCGATTAGTTTTTATAAGTACATTTTTATTCTTTTCCAGTGCTGTTTTCGCGGAGCAAAATCTTGTAGGTAGTTTAGCCGATCAGTCAACTAAAGAGGCTGTTACAGCTGAAGTACCTAATGCTTCAAAAAACGTTGAGTCAGTAAAGTCCCTGGTTAATGCTATTAAAAAGCATCCTGATGCAGTTGCTGCAGGTAAGGATGTTCTTAATAATTTAAAGAGTACTGTTGCAAATACGCCTAGTGCTGTTAAGAATCAGGCTAAACAAAAAGCAACTGATAAGGTGTTGGAAATTTTGAATAAGCCAGAGTAATTCTGTAAATATTTGTTGTTTATATTACGCAATATTTTTTGTTAATGGCTGATAACTCGATACAAGCTTCAAACTGGATTTGTTGTATTTTATGAGTTGATTCCGCCCCTGTCGATTAAGTCATGAAAACTTTATATCCTGAGATATACCCATATAATCATTTTTTTCTTGAAACAGATTGCCAGCATTCTGTTTATGTTGAGCAAAGTGGGAATCCAGATGGAATTCCGGTTATTTTTTTACATGGTGGACCTTGCTCGGGGACTAAGCCAGATCATCGAAGATTTTTTAACCCGGAATATTATCGTATTATTCTTTTTGATCAACGGGGTTGCGGATTATCATTGCCTTTTGGTGCCTTGGAAAATAACACAACTCAGGATTTGATTGATGATATGGAGCGTATTAGAAAAAATCTAAAAATAGACAAATGGTTGTTGTTTGGTGGTTCTTGGGGAGGAGCTTTGGCCTTATTATATGCCCAACAATACAATCAATTTGTTACAGGGTTGATAATCCGAGGCGTATTTTTAGTCCGAAGACAGGATTTGGATTGGTTCGCAAAAGATGGTGCTAATCGGATTTATCCAGAGCAATGGTTGAGTTTGCTTGAAAGTATACCTAGCGTGAATCGGGATGATTTGGTCGAAGGATTGTATGCAACCCTATGGGGTGATGATGAAGTTGCTCAACGACGTGTTACAAAAGAATGGTTTGCTTGGGGAGGGCAGGTTGCGTTAGGTAAGGACTATCATCCAGTTAGTCAAAATGATCATGTAACCGAGAAAATGGTTAAACAAGCGCGAATGGAATTGCATTATGCCAAAAATAAATATTTTATAAATGAAGGTCAGGTATTGGCTGGCTGTGCAACGTTATCAACTATACCAACTATTATTATTCATGGGAGACAGGATTTTGTGTGTCCAATAGAAGCGGGTATGAGGCTGCATCAATTAATGCCTCATGCGGAGTATATTGTTTTGCCCAATGCCGGGCATATTGCTCAGGGTGCAGAAATGATTGACGCTTTAGTTGTCTCTACGGACAAATTTGCAGAAGTATTGTGTTAATAGTTTATTTCTCTTTTCTTTGAACAATCGGCAGGTATATTTGTTTAACGAGTGTATTTTAGAAAGTAGTTAGTTATAATTAAATAAGGGATTCATAACGATGTATTACAGTTCTCCAACAAAAAGCGTAGCATTTCGACGGCAACTGCTTGCTGTCTTTGCTTGTTTTATAATTTTCTTTGCGTCAGATTTATCGATTGCTGATACGACATCTAAGGTTGCTGCTCAGAAAGATGAGGCACCGCAATTTCAAAGTTCAACAGCGGATTATACTATTCCTAATGTCAAAGTGATTCGACAGGATGGTCAAAAACTAGATTTTGTTAAAGAGCTAGATGACGGGCGTCCAGTTATTCTAGATTTTGTTTTTGTTTCTTGTTCTGCAATTTGTCCAATGCTCAGTCATGTGTTTTCAAAGGTACAGGAGAAGTTGACTAAGGACGGCCAGAAGTATCATTTGATCAGTATTTCTATTGATCCAGAAAATGATACGCCGGCTTCACTTATTGAATATGGAAAGAAATTTTCAGCAGGAGAAAGCTGGGATTTTTACACGGGAACTCGTGAAGCTAGTCTGGTTCTGCAAAAGGCATTTAAAGCTTATAAAGGCGACAAGATGAAACACGCATCTCTTATTTTGATGCGATCAGCACCCAATAAATCTTGGCTTAGGCTGGATGGTTTTGTAAGTCCTGATACGGTGGTTAGTGAATACTATAAAATGATTCATGCAGATTAGGGAGTGGTTTGAAATGTTCTTGATCCTATCGCACTATATTATAGTGCGATAGGATCAGAGCCAAAATTTATTTGTCTAGGCCGATAAAATCCCAAATTTTATGAGAGGTTGTTGAGGTTGCCTGGTCAAGGACTATTGGGCCATTGGGATAGTTAAGGTCGTAAATACGTTTAATATCGCTGGCAAGATCAAGTTGGTTTAGCTTCGTATAGGCCTCATTTAATACAAGTAAGGCATAAGGAACCGCTGGAGCGCGTTGATATTTGTCAATGACAGTTGATGCTCTGTCTACAGCTGCTACATAAGCTCTTCGTTTTAAATAATAACGAGCCACATGTACTTCGTGCATCGCTATGTTATTGGTTAGAGCGATCATGCGTAATCTAGAGTCAGGTACATATTTGCTTTCTGGAAATCGATGAACAAGTTCTTCAAAGTTTTTTAACGCATCTTTTGAAGTTCCAGTATCGCGTTGGGACGTGTCAGAGGGTAAAAAACGATCGATAAAGCTTATTCCACGATTGTAATTAACCAGACCTTTTAAATAATACGCATAATCTATGGCAGGATTTCGAGGATTGGTTTTTATGAAGCGGTCTGCAGCAGCGATTGCCGAATCCGGATCATTATTTTTGAAATAAGCGTAAGCAATATCTAGTTCCGTTTGTGCAGAGTCTTCACCAAAAGGATATCGAGACTCTAGTGCCTGGTAGAGTTTAATTGCTTTTTCATAACCACCTGTATCCACAGATTTTTTAGCTTCTGTTCGAAACTTCTCCGCATTCCAGTCAGCATATTCATTTTCATCAGATGCTTTTGAGTCACTGGAAAAAAGGTCTTTGAATGTTGAACAGCCTTCAAGGGAAATGCTTAAGCAGCAAATAAATAAAAATTTAATAAAAATTAATCGCATAGTACTAACGACACGTTGTAATATTAGAGGTTTTCTCGCAGGATAAACGGCGATACTTAAAAAGTGGTTGTTTATTTATGTGAGTATAACTTAACAATGGGTTATTCAGAAGAACTTGTTATGACAAGATTAACAGCAGAAGTACCTTATGAGATGGCAGGTATGCGTTTGGACCAAGTGCTTGCAGAATTATTTGCCGATTATTCGCGCAGTAAACTGCAATCCTGGGTTAAATCCGGGCGTGTACAGGTCAATGGTTTAGCGCTTAAGCCTAAAGATAAGCTAGAAGGAGGTGAAGAAATAGTGCTGGATGCTGAGGCAGAAGTTGTTATTTCATCAGAAGCCGAACCTATTCCTTTAGATATTATTTTTGAAGATGAAAGTCTGCTTATTGTGAATAAGCCAGCAGGCTTGGTTGTGCATCCAGCGGTTGGAAACTGGAGTGGCACTTTGCTGAATGCTTTGTTGAATCACGATTCAAATTTGGACACCTTGCCGCGTGCAGGTATTGTTCATCGAATTGATAAAGAAACCAGTGGTTTGTTGATGATTGCAAAAACTTTGCAGGCACATAATAGCTTAACTCAGCAATTGCAGGACAGAGCTATTAATAGGGAGTATTTGGCAATCACTCGGGGAAGGATGACGGCTGGAGGTACGGTAGATGAGCCGATTGCCAGACACTCTACTGACCGTAAACGTTATGCAGTGAGAGAGTCTGGTAAGGATTCGGTGACTCATTATCGTGTCGAGCAGCGTTTTACTCGACATACGTTTATACAAGTAAAGTTAGAAACGGGCCGTACGCATCAAATTCGTGTCCATATGGCTCATATTCGTTATCCATTAGTGGGTGATCAAGTGTACGGCGGGCGTTTTCAGATGCCAGCTGGATGCAGTGAATGGCTGGAGAAAGAATTACGCGGCTTTAAAAGACAGGCTTTACATGCGGCAAAATTGGGCTTGAAGCATCCAGTTACCCATGAATATTGTGAATGGGTTCAACCATTACCTGAAGATATGACTCGCCTATTAGCCGCACTAGCAGATAATGAGCAAGACTGAACATTATATAGTGCCAGACTGGCCGGCACCCCCCAACATTCATGCTGCAACTACGTTACGTACAGGCGGTGTTAGTGAGGGTCAGTATTTGAGTCTTAACCCTGCCCAGCATGTCGGAGATGACAGTAAGCTAGTTAAGCAAAATAGACAAATTATTAGAGAGATTTTGACTTTGCCCTCTGAACCGGTTTGGTTAGACCAAATACACAGTTCAAGGGCAGTTGAAGCAACCAATATAGCTGTACTACCGGAACAGGCCGATGCGAGTTTTACAGATGTTACTGGTGTTGTCTGTGCGGTTATGACGGCAGATTGTTTACCTTTGTTGGTTTGTTCTAAAGATGGATTAAGAGTCGCGGCGATTCATGCTGGCTGGAGAGGATTGTTGGCGGGTATTATTAGTAATACAGTGCACACTTTAAAAACAAAAGTGAAGTCAACAAGCTATCATCCAGAAGATTTTTTAGTCTGGTTAGGGCCTGCTATTGGGCCTGGTTGTTTTGAGATTGGCAGTGAAGTTCGTGATGCTTTTTTAGACAAGTCGACTGATTATGCAAGTGCATTTAAAGAATGGGGTAATGATAAGTGGATGGCTGATATTTATCAATTGGCACGGATTGAATTATTTGCATTAGGTATTGATGGTATTTACGGGGGAGCATTTTGTACTTTTACCGAATCTGAACGTTTTTATTCTTATCGCAGGGATAGTCAGACTGGGCGGATGGCCACGTTAATTTGGATGGAATAACTAAGTGAATTTATTGGCGTTAATTATTATTTTTACAGCTGTTGGCGGTGTTTTAAGTGTAATGGCTGCGGCTATTTTTTTATTGCTGCGAGAAGATCTTAGAAAAGCAGTGCTACCGCATGGTATCAGTTTTGCAATAGGTGCCTTATTGGCGGTGGCTTTTTGGGGGTTGATACCTGAAGCATTTGAACAAGTAAAGCCGGAACAGTTTCAGACGTTATCAGGCACGATATTGGCGGGAATACTGGGTTTCTTTGTTTTGGAAAAGTTACTGATATGGCGGCATTGCCATTTCGGGCATTGTGAGGCACATGGTGATGAAGGACAACATGAACATGGATCAAGTCATTCACATGTACATAGTCATGCTCACGGGAGCGCAAAGTCTGCCGGCACGTTGATTATTTTAGGCGACAGTATTCATAATTTTGTGGATGGGGTTTTGATCGCGGCGGCATTCTTAACGGATGTGCAATTAGGCATAGTCACTAGCTTAGCCGTTGCTGCTCATGAAATTCCGCAAGAAGTCGGTGACTTTGCCATTTTATTAGATAGTGGTTATTCTCGCAGTAAAGCCCTTTTTTATAATGTATTAGCTTCTTTGACGACGGTGTTGGGAGGAGTTTTAGCTTACTTTAGCCTGGAAGATTTGCATAATACCTTGCCATACTTTTTAGCATTGGCTGCGTCAAGCTTTATTTATATAGCCGTTGCGGATTTGATACCTTCGTTACATAAAAAAACAGATATGAAGACATCATTACAGCAAATCGCTTTGATTGCAGCGGGTGTGTTATTGATTTGTTTTTTACATGATGTTGCGCATAGTGTGAAACCTTGATTGAAATGGATAACTGCAAACCCTCAATTCCGTGAATTAACGAAGGAATCCACCAATGGTTTTAAATCCCTGGCGATTGAGTTTTTGGGTGAGCGTGAGTTAAGTCGTGTTCAGTCGATATAATTAATAACGCTTCCCCTGACTGATTCCCCAAAACGGTTGCATTCATACTGACAGTAATAACATCCTGATTTTTTGTTAAGCGTTGCATATTAATTGGCTCCAAAACCTTACCGTCAACCAATTGATTAATAATTTGCTGCATAAGCATTAATTGATTTTCGGGGACAATATTGCTGATTGATAGGGTGACGGCAACATCATATTTCCAGCCATATAACTTTTCTGCGCCTTTATTCCAGGCAACAATTTTTCCTGAGACATCAAACATAATGACAGCCTCTACAGTATCCATAACAATCGAAGCAAGTTTTTGCAGACAACTCATACATTGAATTTTTTCTTGTTGGTGCTCGAAAAAATAATCTCTTTCTGTCAAGGCTATTAATTCTCGAACAGAATTTTCGGGATAGAAAATACAAGCTGATGCTAGTACATGGATGACTTGACCGTTTTTATGTAGGCGTTTCGCTAGAAAAGAAGGTAATGTCTTGCCTGTTTTAAGATTAGCAATTCGCTCTGGGGCAAAGGGTTTTTCTTCAGGCGGTATGAGGTTATTAAAATTCATTTTTAAAGCTTCCTGCTCACTCCATCCATATAACTTTTGAGCGGCTTGATTCCAGGTAATGATGGTGCCGTCCAATTCCATTAAAATAACAGCATCATTTGAAAATTGCACAAACTTAGCTAGGCGCTGGGTTTCTGATTGCTCCCGTTTATGCAATTCATTCTGAGCCTTTTTTAATTGCGTAATGTCAACAAACGTCAGGATGACTCCGGCATTTATTTTAGCCGATACTGCATAAGGAATAACTCTCAGCAAATACCAGCTATCGTTGTCTAATTGAATTTCCTGATCAAAACTAGTGTGAGCGTCGTTAACATTTTTGACAATACCCAGGATATCCAGATTTTTGATTGTATGAGTTAAGTGAAAAAATGGCCGTCCTAAATCACTGTCCAAAATGTGGAAGATTGCTTGCAGTTTAGGTGTAAAGCGGCGTATATCCAGGTTTTCGTCCAAAAAAAGCGTTGCAATATTGGTGCTGTTAAATAAATTATCTAAATCATTATTGAGCATCGTTAGTTCGACAATTTTGCCCTGGTGTTCAGCATTAACTGTATATAACTCCTCATTGACTGATTGCAGTTCTTCATTGGTACTTTGTAATTCTTCGTTACTGGCGAGGAGTTCCTCATTTGTTGCCTGCAATTCTTCATTCGAAGTTTCCAGTTCTTCTACGGTTGCTTGTAAGTTTTCGCGGGTAAACTGTAATTCCTGTTCAAGATCATAAATTCGCTGTTTCGCATCAAGGTTGACATCGTAGGTCACTAACTCCGATTCAACAAAATTGGCAGACTCCACGGTCTCGCTGATCATCACAGCGACCAGTGTTTCCTGGCTTTTCTTGCCAAGTAGCAATTTGAACTGAAGTCGAAAGGTCCTTAAACGGTCATCTTCGCGAATACGTATGTTAGATAAGGCGATGTCAGTAGTGCCTTTTAATACTTTTTGGATGCCCGTAGCAATAGGAATAGATAAGTCTTTTTTAACAATTTTGTTAACGGTGCTAACCAGTTTTCCGCTGGGATAGCTTAAATAATCCTTAGGATTGCCAAAAATATGCGAAATTTCCATGCTTTCATTGACTAAGATCGTAAAAGGCAATACATCGTCTGAAATACATCGAATAAATCGATCCAGCACTCGGTCTTCATGTTGGGCAATGAGTGCGTTACTCCTGCTATTTGAGGAAGAATAAGATGAATAATTTAAGAGAGAAGTTGCAGAGGCCGCAAACCCAAGAGATTTTTGTTTTCCCTTGGAACGATACAGTTTGGATTTAGGACTAACGACATCAAAATATTCAGCCATGTCACCAATCGTTTCGCTGGTGCCTAAAACCAACAGGCCATCCTTAACTAAAGAAAAGTTAAACAGCTCCAATATCTTTTTTTGTAGCACGGGTTGCAAATAGATCAATACATTCCGGCAACTGAGAATATGAATATTGGTAAACGGTGGATCTTTTATTAAATTATGCTGAGCGAAAACGACCATTTCCCTAATTTTTTGACTTACCTGAAAATAATCTTCTCGACGTAAAAAGTATTTTGACAACAGCTTAGGAGGGATGTCGGCAATAATGCTTTCTGAATATTTACCGTTGCTGGCTTTTTCTATTGCGGTTTGGTCAACATCTGTTGCAAAAATTTTTACTCTAAAATAATGCCCGGATTGCTCGCGATATTCAGATAATAGCAAGGCTAGCGAATAAGCTTCTTCACCCGTGGAGCAGGCAGTCACCCAGATTCGTAATTCATCGCCCTGTAACAGTTTGACGATCTTTTTAAGCCAGTGTTCACGAATTTCATCAAATACAAACTCATCGCGAAAAAAACTGGTTACTCCAATGAGTAATTCTTGATATAGCACAGTGACTTCATGCGGATTAGCCTGTAAATAGGATAAGTATTCGGCGAGATCATTGAGTTGATTAATACTGATGCGCCGTTCAATACGTCGCACAACAGTATTGGGTTTATAAAAAGTAAAGTCTATTTTGCATTTTTCACGTAATATCGAAAAAACCCTGTTTAAGTCCGTGTCGTCGGTTGGCGCTATGGTTTTTTCCTGTAATGTCGCATAGGGATGTTTAACAAAAGCGAGTAATTGCTCAGGCATTTGTTCTGGGGGTAAATTAAAGTCGGATAACCCTGTTGCGAAGGCATTTTTTGGCATACCATCGAATTTAGCTGAATGCTCATCCTGTACCATGACCATCCCCCCGAATTCTTTGATAGCCCTTATGCCACGGGTCCCATCGCTGCCGGTGCCAGATAATATGATTCCGATGGCTCTTTCTTTAGCATCTTCGGCCAGTGAGCGAAGAAAGATATCAATCGGTAAGTTAATGCCTTTGCTGGGATCTTGCTCTTTTAAAAATAACTGGTCGTGAAAAACGGTGACATTCTTTCTGGGGGGGATTAAATAGACTCTATTAGACTCGAGTCGCACACCATCTTCGATACGCTCAACCGGCATGGCAGTGTGTTTGGACAGTAATTCTGCCATTAAGCTTTTATACTGAGGCGATAAATGCTGGATAACAACGAATGAAAGCCCGGTATTGGCAGGCATGTTTTTGAAAAAGGCTTCTATTGCTTCTAAGCCACCTGCAGAAGCACCAATACCAACTATATAGCGAATGGGGTGTTTTTCAGCTTCATTACTATCCATAAATCGATCACCGGTAATATCAAGTGGATTAATTTTGCGATGTCTTTGGATAACAGGGCAATGACAATTGAATGGCGATCTTGGCGCTAATGTTTAAGTACTTCACTGATATCGGTTACCGCTATAACAAGTTTTCTTTGCTTAAGATCAGCGTAGTTATTAAAAGAATCTGATCCATCATCAATTTGTCCTTTTATCAGCACATCGAAAACGGTATTCTTTTCCGTTTGTAAGCGCAATTGAATGCTTTTATTCAGAGGAGATTTAAAAAAAGGATCAAAGCGTTGGATAAATATATTTTTATCCTCTTCATAGATGAGTTTTGAAAAATGCTTTTTTAAAAGTTTATTTTGAGTCGTATCCAACATCTCCGCAAAGCCACGGTTTAGCTTCTCAATAAAACCTTGATAGTCCAATGTTAAAATACCTACCGGAACAGAATGGTAGATAAAGTTTAAGCGATTGTTGGCTTCAGATAACTCAAATTGCGTTTTTTGAAGTTCGTCATTCTGCATTTGAAGCTCAATTTGATACACCTGTAAGTCATAAAATAAACGTTGAATCTCATCAGGGGTGATACTGCTGATTTCTTGCGGAGAAAAATCTATAATTTTTTCAGCCTTAGATTTTAATTGCTCTGCATGTTCGTCTATTTTCATGGTTATATCTCCTATAATAATTTTACAGATAGTATTA
>CAIPPE010000322.1 GCA_903866825.1 uncultured Methylococcaceae bacterium | reverse complement strand
GCACCCCGATAGTTTAGCGGATGAATTAGCGGCGATGGCGAATGCTAATGGTGGCACTTTAATATTAGGTGTGGATGATAGTAAAGCCGTCATCGGTATTGCTTATGATGCTTTAGATGCCGTTGAAAAATGGTTAGCTGAACTGTGTCAAAACAGGATTGATCCCCCTTTGGATATTATGACGCAACACATTGAATTGCCGGATAGTGCAGGGCAATTACAGCCAGTGATTATCGTGCAAGTGTTGCGTAGTTTAATGGTACACAAAAGTCCGAATGGTTATTTTAAACGGGTGGCTCATGCCAAGCGAGAAATGAAACCTGAAGTCTTAGCCCGATTGTTTCAACAGCGTAGTCAGTCGCGTTTAATGCGGTTTGAAGAATTAGCCGTGCCCAATACTCAGCTTTCCGATGCGGATGCCTTGTTAATGCGGAATTTTTTAAAGACTAACGAAGGTGATCCTGCTTTACAAATGCGGCGCTTACATTTAAGTGCAGATGATGAGGGTGAATCACGCTTAAGTGTAGCGGGTGTGTTGTTGTGCACCTTAAAACCGACCCAATGGTTTTATTCCGCTTATATTCAAGCCGTTGCTTATAGTGGTTTGATTAATGATCCACAAGATCAAGTGGACGCTAAAGACTTTGAAGGGCCTTTGGATAGGCAAATCTGGGATGCATTTGATTTTGTACGCTTGAATATGAAGGTACCTGCTCGAAAGGTGTTTGGGCGTATTGATTATCCGCAATATAGTTTACGTGCCGTATTTGAAGCCGTGGTGAATGCGGTGGTGCATCGGGATTATTCGGTGAGTAATGGCCGTATTCGCTTACATTTATTTGCGGACAGGTTAGAGATATATTCACCGGGTGCCCTGCCTAATTCAATGACGGTTGAAACCATGCAAATGATGTCCATGCCCCGTAATGAAGTCTTATCAAGTTTATTTTCGCGTTATTATCCTGTCCGTGATTCAGGTTTAGGTCGTGAATATTTAATGGATAGACGCGGTTCGGGGGTGGATGTGATTCTCGCAGAAAGTGAGAAGCTATCCGGGAAAAAGCCGGTTTATGAAAATATTGCTGATATAGAATTAAAGCTAACGTTGTATGCCGCTCGTTTACCCGATCAGGAGCACGATCTATGAGTCAGCGTATTGTGCAGATTATCTCAGGACGTTTAAGTTTACGAACACCCCAACGCGAATCATTAGAATCCTTGCAAAAAGCAATTGCCGTCGCACCGGATATGCTCCATCCCAATCGCGATGTGCCGGCATTATTAGAGATATTAAAAACCGAGTTTCCAACGCTCTCCGATTTTGAGCGTGACTTTCCGTCGTTGTGTTTTGCTCTCGCAACCGGTGTGGGTAAAACGCGCTTGATGGGTGCCTTTATCAGTTATCTGCATTTAGCGCACGGTATTTCTAACTTTTTTGTCTTGGCACCCAACCTGACGATATACAACAAACTGATTGCCGACTTTACCCCCAATACCAAAAAGTACGTATTCAAGGGGATTGCTGAGTTTGCGATTAATACCCCTAAAATTGTGACCGGTGATGATTACGAGGTAAAAGGCCGAGTCTTCGATACTTTTGCTTCAATCTCGATTAACATCTTCAACATTTCAAAAATCAACTCTGAAGTGCGTGGCGGTAAGTCTCCAAAAATTAAACGCTTATCAGAAGTTCTGGGGGATAGTTATTTTAATTATCTAGCCGAACTCCCTGATCTAGTGCTATTAATGGATGAGTCTCATCGTTATCGAGCGGACGCGGGCGTGCGTTCACTTAATGAATTGAAGCCGCTATTAGGGCTTGAATTAACCGCCACACCGTTTACGGAATCCAGTAAAGGCCCCGTGCCTTTTAAAAATGTTGTGGTTGATTATCCTTTAGCACGCGCCATGGATGATGGTTTTGTGAAAGAACCGGCGGTAGTCACGCAACGCAACTTTGATCCGACTCAATATACAGCGGACGAAATTGAACGCATAAAGTTGATGGATGGTATCCGTGTGCATGAGGCCACTAAAGTTGAATTACTGACTTATGCCCATGAAAATGATGTCTTTGTTGTTAAGCCTTTTATGCTGGTTATTGCCAGAGATACCACGCATGCCGCTCAATTGCTGGAGTTGATGGAGTCTACGGCATTTTTTGAAGGGCGCTACAAAGGTAAGATTATTCAGGTCGATAGTAGTAAATCAGGCGCGGCTGAAGAAGAAATGATTACCCGATTATTAGCCGTTGAAAATCAGGATGAACCCACAGAAGTGGTGATTCACGTGAATATGCTGAAAGAAGGTTGGGACGTAACCAATTTGTATACCATCGTGCCACTGCGTGCGGCTAATGCGCGTACCTTGATTGAACAATCGATAGGGCGCGGTTTGCGTTTGCCTTATGGAAAACGCACCGGTGTGGCGGCGGTGGATGGATTGAATATTATCGCGCATGATAAGTTTCAACAAATTGTTGATGAAGCTAATAACCCAGAGAATCCCTTGCGTTTAAGGCAAGTGATTCTGGATGCACCCTCTGATACGGATAAAACAGCCAGTGTTTCGGTGACTTCGACTTTAGAGGCCTTAATTGGCAATACTCATACGGGTATTTCTTATCCATTACCAGAGCAAAAACCGGCAGTCTTTTCGGGTATCGCTGAACAAACCGTTGCCCAGATTGTGATGGCAGAACTGAACAGGTTTCAATATAAGCCGGATACCGTTTCTACCAGTAAAGCTTTATTGAATATGGACGTGCAACGCGCAGTTATAGAGGCGGTTAACGTACAGTTGGCGAGTGGACAGCAGTCTTTGCTGGATTTAGAAAATCCGGTTGATGTGGCTGAGATTGTGGCTAAAACCACCGCGTTATTGGTGGAACATACCATAGATATACCCCGGGTGCTGGTGGTACCTAAAGGTGAGGTCAGTTATGGCTATAAACCCTTTACGTTAAATTTGGAGGGGATAAACTTACAGCCGTCTGAGCGCGATATCATCATTCAAAGCCTGCAAACGAATGAGCAGACGGTTATGGTTTCACAGATAGACTTAACCGAGACGCGGCCAGAAAATTATATTGTTCATGCACTGATTGATTATGATGAAATTTCTTACGATGATCATGCGGATTTGCTGTATGAATTAGCCGGTCAGGTTGTTCAGCATCTTGAAGCCAGACAATTATCAACGGATGAAATTAACAATGTGTTGGGCAACTATCGTCAACTGATTGCTAAAACAATCTATACCCAGATGGCCGATCATTTTTGGGAGCAAGCCGACTCTTATGAGGTTGAAGTCCGCAGTGGCTTTACGCCCTTAAAGACCTGCGCTTATACCATTACCGCTAAGCAAGCGGTGTGTTCTTATCGCGATACTATTACCGATAAAGCGAAGATTAAACAGGTGTTGTTTGGTGGTTTTAGTCAATGTCTCTATCCCGTGCAGAAGTTTGATTCTGATACCGAGCGTCGTTTTGCCATTATCTTAGAGCGGGATGCACTACGGTGGTTTAAACCCGCCAAAGGGCAGTTCAATATTTATTATCGTGATGGCGTTGAACATCCTGAATACATACCCGACTTTGTAGCTGAAACAGAGGAGGGCGTTTTGATGATTGAAACAAAATCACAAGCCGATATGACCGATGCCAAGGTGTTAGCAAAAGCAGAGGCCGCAAAGACGTGGTGCCAAAACGCCAGTGATTACTTGTTGAAAAATGGCGGTAAAGCGTGGCAGTATTTACTGATACCCCATGATGAAGTTAAGGAAAACTTTAAGCTGGTGGATTATGTAAAGAGATTTACCTATCCTGTTCTATAAAGGATAGCGACACCTTGTTACTCTTTAGCGCACCACCAGTCGATAGGTTTGTTCCTTTATACTGCTTAGCCCACGCTCTTTAAACATTATTTCTTTTTCTAACACATCTTCAGTAGCCAATAATTCGACATCACACCAAGGACTAAACAATTTCTCAACGTCTTCGTTTTCTACACTGAAGGGTGGCCCCTGCATTTCATGCTTGGGATAGGCAAAAGTGATTAGCAAGATTTCTGTGTTAGCAGGCAGCAAAGCAGAAAGGCTTGATACATACTCGATACGCATGTCGTCTGGCAAAGCCACCAGTGCAGCACGATCATAAACCACGTTGACGCTACCTAAGTCCGAAGGCCTTAGGGCAAAAAAGTCTCCACACAGAATTTGCAGTCCGTCGACCTCACTAACAACAAAATCACCGTTATGCCGTACTGTTGGCTTTAAATCGTTATCCGAGAAAAACGACTCAACGGCAAGTGGGCTTAACTCAACACCGACTACTTGATGACCCATCCCCAAT
>CAIPPE010000321.1 GCA_903866825.1 uncultured Methylococcaceae bacterium | reverse complement strand
CCACTTTAGTGTGCTAGATGAATTTTTTATTTGACATAACTAATTCAAATACTATATAATTTTAACTATATGTCATATCTTGCATTTAAATATAAGCTAAAGCCAACAAAAGATCAGGCCGTCAATATCAAGAATTGGGCTTGGGAAATATTAACAAAAAATACCGCAGGAACTGCGGGAATTCAGGCTTGTGGAGTTACCTCTGACGGGGCCGATGATATATCATCGGCTAGTTATGTTGCTGTGAAACAAGAAAAGTTCTGTGCAATTGGCACGGAAGCTCGTACACTTTAGTGTGCGAGTAGTTCACTGCTTCTGATTAGTATGCCCACTAAGTGCAGTATTTCTGCCGGCACCCATGGGTGATACACCTTTCATACCAGTTGCCGGATTTCTTGGCTGTGTTGGCAGATTTGGCATTGCTGGTGCTGTAGCTGGCTTCATAACTTGTTGCACTTTAGCTTCTGTTTTAGCAGCGCCAGGAGCACCTGGAGGTTGTCTTATTCCTGGATTTACTGGAGCTGGTGCAGATGCTGGTACTGCTGGTTTAGCTGCTGGAGCTGGCGGCGCACCTGGAGGAGGTGTATTTGGTAATTGAGCTAGAGGATATCCACGCGCTATTAATAAGTTTGGTTCGTTTTGAGAAACTTGAATCCACATTTGCTCGTGTTCTTGAACGTGCTGTAAAATAGCCGCGCGATTTTGCTCCATAGAAGGATCAGTTCTCATATTATTAGAATCTAACAATGACAAATGTTCATCGATGTGTCCCTTATGATTATCGCCTTTCATAATCTGAACTGGTTTACCAATCATTAATGCTTCATTTTCTGAATGCATACACTGTAATTGTCTTGTAGTAGAATCTACTGCTGCATCTAAACGGCCAGTTTCAACAACTTCCATATATTCTTTTGGATTTGCAATCATACCGTTTTGAAGCCAAGTTTCTGCTAGCTGTTCTTTACCTGCAATCGTATTTGTCAACGGTGATCCAACATCAACAACAACATTATCGATTTGTGTTAAATCTTGGCCGGTGAAATATTCCAAATAAGAAGAATTTGCTTTTCCTGTGATAGTGATAACGCGCTGAGAATTTGCATAACGCTTTAGCATATCAATTGTCATAGTGCCAATACCTTCAATCAATCTTGCATATGATTGCTGTAGTGGCGAGTTATAAGAAATAGCATTTGCTTGTAATAATGCTAATGCAGCACCAGATTTTAAATTAGCTTCCGGCTGCCCACGAGCAACTGAATTGATGCCAGAAATTTCTTGCATCTTGCTTTCGATAGTTTTAACTGCTGTATATAAATCTGCAGAAGAAGAATTTAAATCTAATGTCTCTGGCTTTCCTGCCTTCGGATCGAAATCTATAATTCTTAATGCTCCAGAAATCTGTGCCGGAGAAATATTGCTACCCATAGGACGAAGAATATTTGAAAGTCCAAGTGAAACTTGTTTAGAACAAATCATGCCATACAAAACGTTAAGCTGATATTGTAATGGTCTAAGTTCATCTGCAGGAGTGCATCCAAACGGCGTTCCTACATATTCTTTTGGTGTGCAACGAACAAGTGGAATTGTTTTATAAGGCAATGGCATATCTTCTAAAATAACATCATCATTAAGATATTTTACAAATCGGCCATTAGGAACTGCCGATGTATCTTTATGAAAGAAATAATAAACTGCTAATTCATCACCGTCATATTCAGAAGCATAATTATAATTTCTTGAAATGCGAACGTCTTTATATTGATCTGATGCTGCTGGGTTTATAGGAAATATTTCATCTTTTTGATCTGGGTATTCTGCCATTAATTCAAAACGATTTTTATAAGTGCGAACAATATACCAATCATGATTTGCAGAAGAAGTTTTAGAAACATCACGAATAACATGCGCAGGATCTAAATTTGTATATTTTATATCGCCTTCTTTTGTTGGCTTCCAACTGCCATCAGCATTTACAGCCGCATCTAGTGTTTTGCCTACGGTAGTATCCCATTCGGCCATAATGAAGCCTTCACCATACAATAAACTATCAAAAACAGCATCTGTCATATGCTGTTCTAGACCTTTAGCTCTCATGTAATAATCTAAAAGACCTTTAGCTAGTAATGCCTGATCTTCAGATTTTACATCTTCGTTTGCTGCTTGCGGTTCGAAGGCAGGACGTTGCTGAACGATTAATGTTTTAATCGTATCTATAATTGATGTGAATTGATTTACATTTAAATTTGTGAATTGACGTTGCACACCAGATTTATAAAGTCCTTCCGTCATTACATTTGAATAATATTGAAGATAATTCATTTTCCAATGATATAATCTCTGTGAATAAGATTTAATAAATCTGTAATAATTATCCATGCGCAAATATAATTCTGCTGCGATGAAATCTTTTGGAGCGTTCACCCAGTAATCATATTGTGTTGGTTCTTGTGCTTTTTCTTCTTGATCTTCTGGTTTTATAACATTTCCTGGCTCTTTGTTTGTAAAAACCATCGGACCTGTTGTTTGAATTTTGTCATCTGTCATGCTAATCCCTTACCAAGAATGTTCTGGTACTATTTCTGGTCTAACTTCTGTCGAAAAACTTTCAGCAAATTTCTGTGCATCTGTTTTATATCCATCTTCCCACGTATGAGGCCACGCCATCTTCGTTGGATCTATGATATTTAATGATTTATCAATTCCTTCTGGCATTACTTGCGAACTTAAATTTCTAATCAAGTAAATCAATGCTGCCAAATGATCACAATGCCCGTAGGCTTTAGTTCTGCCAAAACCTTTAGCCTTCTTATCCCATAATCCATATTTTAAACAGCCAATCGTGTTTTTGCATTTAGGAGACACAACTAATCTTCCGGCTTTTACGAATTCTCTCAATTCGTTTACCATTACATAAAGTTCTTCTTTTTTAGTTTCGATAAAATTTATATTATGGAATGTTTGTAAATCTGGAAGTAAACTCATACCGCCTATATCGCATATCCTACGATAAACCGGCAATTTATTACCTTTTATGTCAACCCAAATGCGATCTTCAACACCTTTAATAGCATTCGCAATATCTGTCGATGTCCAGTCGCCATTTACTTGTGTTTCTTCTTGCAAGATGAATTTAGCGGCATGCCAATCATAATATCCGTATAACATAGCCGTGAAATCTTTTTTGCCCAAATCCATTGCTGTGTATTTGTGATAATAATTATAATTTCCGTTTCGCTCCCATTCTTGTATCATCGTTTCTTTAAATTCAGGAATAATAATAGATTTTGCGTCAGTAGCCCATTCACATAGATATTCTCGGCGAAAATCAGTCGAATCTACGCCTCCGTGTTCTTCTATTATCTCTTCGATATCGTCTGCATTTTTATAAGTGTCTTCATATATCGTCATTTTGAGATAATTGCCCTTTTTTTCACATTCAAGAGCAATTTCTTTGAAATCATGAGCAGGTGTGTCAGAAGGTGTTGAAGTTAATAATATAGTTCCTCGGCGATCTCTAACTTGCGGCATCAAAATACTCATAACGCTTGCTTGTAATTTATCAACGAATCCTGCTTCATCAACAATAATCAAATCTGCGTTCTTACCGCGCAAATCTTTCGCAGAATTGTTGTCTAAACCGGCCATGAATATCTTAGAACCGTTAGGAAATGTATATTTACCATCAGATTTATTAAATGTCGGCTTACATGTCTGAGGAGCATCTTCTATTAGTTTGTCATACACTAATTCGCAAATATCCTTCATATTTTTGGTAGTTGCTGTCAAAAGCAGCACAATGAAACCAGATTTTAGCAAACATTGTTCTGTTGCTACTAATAACGTCGTAGAACTTTTTCCAATCTGGCGTGAACATAATAACGTGAATAATCTTATTTTAGGATCGTTAACTGCCCCATTCAAAGCACTGTATATTTTAAGTTGATGCCTGCGCTCATTCATCTTATATTTCAAGATGCCATGAGTCCATTCTTGTTTTAATACTTTGGCAAATTCTTCATTGTCTGGTTTTATTTCGTACATTCAGGCTCGTCATCTTTAACAATATGTAATTTAATGGGTTCTGTAGGTATTTCCATTATTGTATCTATGAACTTTTGAAAATCTTCACGAGATAAGTTTTCAACTATTTTAGTTTCATTAATTTCAGTAGACTGACCGTTTAATAGTAATTGCATCTTGATAAGCTTTTCTAAATCAGCTATCTCAAATGATGTTAATTTGGCGCCAGCCGCTGATTTTATCTGCAATACTGTTAATTGTTCTTCGACTGTTTTAAGTGGATCTATCATGTTACACCTTTTTTTTTCTAACAGGACTCAAATGTCCGGGGCAGTCATGTTTATCGCACCAATCGTGAATAGAGCCTTTAGACGGGTTATGACTATCGGATATTTCTGGATGGTACAAGAAAGTTTTACCATTTCTAGCCATCTTCTTAGCATGTTTTTGCTGTTGCGAAGTACTCATTTTATTGTTTTTAGTAAGATTTTTAATATGTTTCTTTAGCATTATTCCCTCGGTGGCAAGAATTGATTCATAAAATTAGCATCAACATTAAACTGACCTTCTGGCATAGTTTGAGTATTCATTGTCTTATGTATTTCCGCTTTCTTATATTTGTCGGCTAAATCTTCAATAGCATCAGAATGCGCATCTAATCGTTCATTGATTTTATCAGTATCAGTTATTACTTTAGCTGCTTGTTGAGATTCTTGCATTTTTGTATTTTGATCGTTTTCCATAGCTTTCATTGTTTGTTTGTGGATACATTGGCGTTTATGTGCATGATGAGCAAATGCTGCCGATAGTACACCAACGCCTGATATATCTTTAACGACGAATGCAAATATGAATGCGGCCACTAAAGAAATGTTTGTAAGACTTGGAAAACCCTCTTCATCTAACAAGGGTGTAAAAGTCCATTTAACAGCTTTTTTAATGTGTTTAATCATACTAAGCCTTTGGTTCTGTGGGCGGTGTTGGGGCAGGTACTTCAGGAACGTTTACGACGATCATCTTCAATCGATATAAACGATATAGAACGTATCCTACAATAGGCATTCCAATTACTAATCCTAATACAAATTCAATCATGTTTAACTCCTTATTTTAAAAGTTTCGCCAAAATACTGTCTCAATACTCGGTAAAGTTCAATCTTTGGTTTGATATTATATGTTAGAATAACGACTGCGGTACTGTTCAAACTAATTGATTTTATATCTTCAAAATCTAAATGGCACGATGGAACACAATAATCATACATAAAGCGCCTAACGTTAGTAACTAAGTCTTCGTCATTAGGGCGCCAAATCTTAAAAACTAAACACACATTATTTTCGGTCTTTTTGATAGATAATGCATGATTAGTGCTTTTTTGTGTTTTCTTTGGTGACGGTGGCATAATGTCTTGTAATCCTTATAAGAAAAAACGCATTCCTTGATTTTAAACTGTGGGCGAGAAGGAGCTTAGAATGAAACCCTTTAACTTCTCACAAAAACTTAATTCTCGTCCTACAGTTCTTTGCAAAATTGTCATACGTTAACAGGGGAGCTGAACCGTATGACAGAATTATTTAGCGACAGTGGCGGTATGGATTTAATAGGCCGAATTTAAGGGCGGAGACCTTGTTATGACCCTAACACGATTATTCCCCTAAACTGCTTTGCTGGCTGGACAGGCTTTAGCCGAGTCCTTAACCACACCGTCAATCCACTGTCAGAAATATTTATAACAGGAAATCCTCCGGCGGTCTATAAAATTTTACGAAAATATGTGGATAGTTGGAGGTATTAATGATTAAGGCCGCCGGGTAATGTTAATTAATTTTCGGTGAATTTTACCGCTGGGTAATGTTAATTAATATTCCTTAAAATTTAGAGAATATTTACCAACGGTCCTTTTAACAATTTTTTAATGATTTTGTGATAGACTAAAACCATGGAAAAGTATGACGAAATTTTAACGTGGATTCGAGACCCAAATACCCATAAAAAGGTAATGCGTCGGGAACCCTTACTCTTAAAGAGTCAGGGTCGCCAATATATTAGAATCCTTAAACAATTTTGGAAACGTCATTTTAGTGCGAAAAACTATAAGAAAAAGTCTCTACAAAATCATCTAAAAACGGAGGATTAGAGGGATTAGATGATTAGAGGGTACACACACGCAGATTTTGGGCGAAACGGTCCTTAAAATATTTTCCGAGAATATCCAATATAAGGTATTGAAAAATAATAATAATATAATATATTAAAAGTAAGATACATTACGCGAGGATATTTAGAACTGGCCGCCCAGTGTCCGAGAACAGCGAGGATTATCTCACTGTTATGAGGATGGATGGCAAGGTCAACTTTGCTTGCTCGTCCGTGGAGTTCGCCCGGGAGACCATG
>CAIPPE010000320.1 GCA_903866825.1 uncultured Methylococcaceae bacterium | reverse complement strand
TTCTAATGCCGACGCCACAATCAGGCTATCCCACCACGAGAAACGATACTGCTCCCTCACCTCAAATGCAGTCGCCAGTGTTTCCAGCGAAAGACAAAAAACATCGCAATGCCAGAGCATGGTTTTAATATTGGCCTGAATTAACGCATCAGTTGCCTTATTCTTTAACATCACGCTGTAGTATTCGTTAATGACTTGATTACTGATAATCAACGGTAGCTTCCTAACTAATTCTGCTGCCTGTTTACATCGAGAATCACTTTCTTTTTGTAAATGTGCATAAATCCACAGATTGGTATCAGCAAATATCTTAGCGCTCATAACGCTCATCCCTTGCGGGGATATCTATTTCATCAACAGCTATTGTCACATAATCAGGACATCTATTATTCAGCTCATCACGACTTAAATTGAATGGTGATGGCTCTGGAGAAATTTTTGTATTGTCATATAGCAAGATTATCTTAATAGGAACGCCATCGGGAATCGTATCGGGAATACGGACAGTATGTTGAAAAGCAGTGGTTTCAAATTCAATAGCTTGCATGATTTTATCCTCTAATTATTAATATCACCCGTGGCGAGACAGTATCACGAATCGTGTATTGTTACCGTTGATTTACCATTCACGTTGCTTTAACGTAACTTCGATTGATATGGTATTTCACCCAACCACTCAACCCCAGAATCCTTATAATCAGCATAAGCCTCATATTTCATCGCGTGGGTGACCAATTGGTATAATCAAAAGCCTGTTGAGATTGACTGGTGAGGATGGGGTTTTCAGGTTTTTTCCCTGTATCTTTGCAATCTTGCAAGTATTCTTCGATTGCCAGTTGAAACGACTGCTTTAATTCCTGCACCGAGCAACCATCAAATGCAATAATGTCGCGTTCGATATTGACCACACGCCCAAAAAAGATTTCGTCTTCTTCACTAAAGCTGATTTGAGCTTCATAATTTTTGTAAATCATTGAATACCTGCCTTTTCTAAAAACTCGCGTAACAGTTTAACAACGTATATTTTGACTTCTTTCTGTGGGTGTGGTGAATGAATATTGAGAGAGTATCCATTTATTGGTAATTTTTTAAGGTGGATTTGGCTAGATTATATGGACACACTTGCGATTTGCCCACTCTACTTTTAAACATCACGAATGCACCTCTTGCAACAACGTCATAATCTCGCTACTGATAGCATCCAGATCAGCATCAATTTCCACTAAATCTCTAGGGGGCTGATATTGATAAAAGTGCCGGTTAAAAGGGATTTCATACCCCACTATCCCAATCTCTTTGTCTTTCTCATCTTTCTTACTGGCATCTATCCACGCATCCGGCACATGGGGCTGCACTTCTTTAATAAAGTAGGCTTCGTTAATCGCATTAACCGTTTTAGAAGGGTCAAGCCCCACGTTTTCATTATCGCGCAAATCACCATCTGCATAATATTCTATGACTTCGCCATTAACAGCAAACAAACCATACAGTGGATTAGCCTTAGCTTTATGAATTTTCTTGATCACTTTCTCAGCCTTGGGGTACTTCCAACTGACCGCCGCTTTTAGCTGTTTCTTCTCTTTGGCATCCAAGGTAACCGCTGATTTTTTACACGCTGCATTGATGAGTTCATCATAACCGTTCATATCATCGTATTGCTCTAAGCCTATCACGGCTTGCAGTTGCCTGGCTTTAAGCAGCACGTTTTTTTGTTCCAACCAAATCGTTCGAACCAATAAGTCCTTGAGCTGTTTTTCTTTAAGGTCGGTAAAATGAATTTTTAAGTGTTTGCGAATAGCTTCACTCTGTTCGGTTAACACACCGTAGTATTCACAATCGGCAGCATCAGTCCAATCATTATCGATAGCATAGTTGTCATAAATCCACTGCATGGCCACATTTAACGGGCCTGAAACAAAGCGCAATGTTTCAATACGCTCATCACTGAACTGATAGGACTCTCTTAAGGGGCGCTCAATAGTGATGCGGCGATAACCAAATTCATACGTATTGAATAGTTTACTGGCAAAGGTTTTGGCGACTTCTGTTTTTGAGTTGGCTGACTGACGGCCACGATTGCTTTTCTGTTCTGCCGGTTTATCCAGTTCACGCGCGTCAACGACTTCAAACTGACCAAAGGTGCGGGTAATAAGAGCACTATCGGTTTCATCCATGATGTTGCGTTTTGAACCCAAAGACTTTCGCATTTTACTAAACAAGTTGATGCCATTAATCAGTTGGACCTTACCTCTGCGCTCTAGCGATTTTTTATTAGATAGCACCCAGATATAGGTTGAGATACCGGTGTTGTAAAACATATCCGTCGGCAAGGCCACAATCGCTTCTAACAGATCGGCTTCCAGAATGTAACGACGAATCTCTGATTCTCCAGAACCTGCACCGCCGGTAAATAGAGGTGAACCATTCAGAATAATGCCGATACGCGCACCGCCAGCGGAAGCGTCTCGCATTTTACTGATGAGGTGTAACAGAAATAACAAAGAGCCATCAGAGACTCTAGGTAAGCCCGGGCCAAAACGACCATCAAAACCTTTTAGGGTATGTTCGTCTTTAATGTCAGATTCTATTTTCTTCCAGTCAACACCAAACGGGGGGTTGGATAGCATGTAGTCAAACTTGGCTGCATACAATTGATCATTGGATAAGGTGTTGCCCAGTTTAATGTTTTTAACTTCCTGCCCTTTAATGAGCATATCCGCTTTGCAAATGGCATAACTCTCTGGGTTCAGTTCTTGCCCAAATACCCGCATCACCACTTGTGGATTGAGTTCATGCACATATTCCATACCGGAAGATAAAAATCCACCTGTGCCCGGGGTTGGATCATAAATAGTGCGAATAATACCGGGCTGCGTGAGTAACTCATCATCTTCCATAAAGACTAAGGCAGTAGTGAGTCGGACTATATCACGCGGGGTAAAATGTTCCCCTGCCGTCTCATTAGAACTTTCTGCAAAGCGCCGGATAAGCTCTTCAAACACCAAACCCATTTCATGATTAGAGAGCGCTTTAGGACTTAAATCTGTTTGCCTGACTTTCTGAACTATTTTAAAGAGTAGATTGGCATCATTGAGCTGCCCAATCCATTCAGCAAATTTAAAATGCTCAAATATCTCGCGTGCATCCTTGGAGAAGCCTTGAATATAAGCCTCCAGATTGGCAGCAATACCGGCTTCACCTAACTTGGAAAGATCCATTTTAGAGAGATTAAAAAAGGACAGGCCACCCGTTGCCCTTAGCAGTAACTTTTCCTGCGCTTCTTCAGGCAAGTTCATGGCCTGTACTTTCTCAACCTGCGCCAGCACTGCTGCCTTGCTCTCTTCCAGGACACCTTCAAGGCGGCGCAATAAGGTGAACGGTAAAATAATTCGACCATACTGGCTTTGTTTAAAATCGCCTCGCAGTAAATCAGCTAACGACCAGATGTATGCGGCCAGGTTATTGGTATTTTGTGTCATTGGATCACCTGTAAATATCTTTTCAACGTCGCGACTCCAAGTCTGCGATTAGCGTAATAAACGACGCATAACCGCCGCGCCTATGGGCAGTGTACCGGGTGATTTTTTAAAACTTGGTTGAGTGTTTTATAGACTATGAAAGTCTCAAAGTTAATCCAATTTAACCACTTTTCCAGTTGCGGCTGATTCTAATGCCGCGCGAATCAAACGACAATTTTCTTTAGCATCTTCTAAGGATAACAACGGGGCTTTCTTATTAAGTACACTATCACTAAAGTGCTCTATTTCTAGTTTAAAATGATTATGGGGCAACAACTGCTCCTGATAATTAAGTCCTTCTTCAGTCCACCATGAGATAACAGGCACATCCGCTGGCAATTGCCAGACGGTATGACATTTAATGCCTCCCTTAGTCCCTATAATTTCATACTCACAACGCCTTGCACGTTCAAAACTAAAATCAAAGTGTGCATACTTACCCAAACCAAAATCAATCACACCACTGGTGGTAATATCGGCTCCACTCTCGACATATTTTGCTATTGCTGTTATTGCGACCGGCTTTTCCTCAAAAATTAAACGCGCTGAATGAATGGCATAACATCCAATATCCCACATGGCGCCACCACCTCGTTCGACACTTTCTGATAACCGATAAATTCGAGCCGGTTTCATTATAAAAGAATAGCTGGCACGAACTGACCTTACTTCACCAATCACACCAGAACGAATCAATTCTTTCACCCTTTGATGTTGAGGATGAAAGCGATACATAAAGCCTTCCATAACCACAACATTATGCTTTGAAGAAGCTTCTTTAATGGCATCAATGTCAGCAGTGGTTAAAGCCATTGGCTTTTCACATAATACATGCTTACCACTTTTAATGGCTCGTAATACCCATTCAGCATGTTCATGATTCGCTAGAGGTACATAGACAGCATCAACATCTGCATCGCCCAATAATGCATCAAGACTGTCATAGGTTTTTACATTCTCTTCTTGAGGCGCAAACTGCTTAAGCGTTTTTTCTGCGGCTCCAGCCCGACGACTGGCAATGGCAACTAACTGGGCGTTATCAGCAGCCACAATTGCGGGTAACAAACGCTCATTGATACGCGCTGCCCCTAAAATACCCCAACGTAATTTTGAATTTGCAGAGACCATTATTTCTTATACCTTCTGTGTTGTGTAACGTAATAGAAAATCAACCCATCCGATCGGCATTTAATTTTGCATACAAAGCAGCACCAACTATGCCGGCCTGATTTAAGAACGCAGCGGGTCTAACTGGAGCATCAACTGTTATTTGCACTTTGAACCTGTCGAAATGTTTACTGGTCCCACCCCCAATAACAATCAAATCGGGCCAAAATAAAGCTTCCATTTGAGTCAGATACTTATTAAAACGTTTACCCCAGTGCTTCCAGCCCAACTCTTTTGTTTGTCGAACTAAATCGGAGGCATAATGCTCGGCTTTTTTTCCATTCTTTAAATATAAATGCCCTAACTCGGTATTAGGCAATAAACTCCCTTCTGTAAATAAAACGGTCCCTAATCCGGTTCCAATCGTAATTAATAATACAACACCGGTTTGACCTACACCCTCACCAAAATTCATTTCTGCCAAACCAGCCGCATCGGCATCATTTAGACAAAAACATGGACAATGTGTCGCCTGAGAGAATAATTGATCAATATTAGTGCCGATAAAAAGAGGCGATATATTGGAAGCAGTCCGTGATACACCGTGTTGAATGGCCGCAGGAAAACCACAACCCACTAAGCCGGTCCAGTTAAAATGATTCACCATTTCTGCCAACACTAAAGCAACAGCCTCTGGAGTCGCTGGTTGTGGAGTCTCAATACGATAACGTTCTGTCACCAAAGAACCGTTTATAGTATCGACAATGGCACCTTTAATACCAGAACCACCAATATCTACACCGAGAATCAACATAAAATTTCCTTAAAAAATATAGTTATTATGGCTGCATTGTAAGCAAAGTACTTTTAATTGCAATACCTGAAACTCCTGCAGCCAAAATAATACCAGGATCTAATTGTTTTCATTTTGACTAAAAGAAAGCCGCCTGAACCCTTAGGTTTGGTATCATAAAGGCCTCAAATCAATTTATACGGAAACAACATGCCACAGCCAATAACCCCTGAACGATTAACAAGTGACCTTATTTTTTCTCGAATCATTCAGGGCATTTTCTTAGTGTTAATAATTGCACTGGTTATCATCTGTTTATCGTTCGGTGAACAATTACAAAGCCCCCTAGAAGAAACTCAGCGAATATTCATTAGATCAGTTCTCTACCTGCTAACTATCATCGCATTTCCCATGACTAATTTAATTCGCCACATTCAACTGCGATTAAATGAAACGATGCCCTTTACAGACACAACAGCACGATTGATTGCAAAAAAACGCTATCGATGCACGACCATTGTGTCACTGTGTTTAATTGAAATTATCGATATATTTGGATTTTCACTGTTCATACTGGGCGATGGTTATAACACCCTGTATATATTTTCTGGATTATCTGCATTGGGGATGATCTTATATAGACCCAAACTGAGTGAATACATCCGAATTATTGATAAGCTTGAATCCATCGAAGAACATCGTACTTAATAATGCTAGCCATTAAACCTCAATGACTTCAAAATCGTGAGTAATCTCTACCCCTGCGTTACCTAACATTATTGAAGCAGAACAATATTTCTCTGCAGATAATTTAACTGCCCGTTCAACAACGGATTCTTTTAATCCTTTGCCACTGATAATGAAATGCAAATGAATTTTGCTAAACACACTTGGCACAGCGTCTACACGCTCAGCTTCAATCTCAGTCACACAGTTAACAATATCGTTTCTGCCTTTTTGTAAAATCTGAACCACATCAAAAGATGAACAGCCACCTAAGCCTATTAGAATCATTTCCATAGGACGAGGTCCCAAATTACGTCCACCATGATCAGGGGGGCCATCCATAACTACCGCGTGACCACTACCTGATTCTCCGACAAACATGACGCCATCAACCCATTTGATTGTTGCTTGCATTTTTCCCCCTAATTAAAATTAAAGCTAGATTAGCATAAAAAGCTTAGTCTAAACCTACCTAACATGATGCTCCTGGCATATTTTTTCGCTATCACTAACACTTAGCGGTTCTTTAGTTAATCCACAACTAAAGCCCAGTAGCGATTGAGTAAAGTAGCTACAGGTTTTACACTGACCAAATGACTGACCTTTATGGGCTTTTTGCAATGCGCTTAAGGCTTTAATAAAGGACTGCTCATAGTCACTAGAATCGGCTTCAAGGATTGCTCTGGCCCGGGTAAATAAATCATTTGATCGCGATGCTTCTAAAAGAGCAAGTCCTTCATCGAGCAGCGTTAGATGTAACTTGCGTCGATCTATCAAATCAATATTTTTTTTTATAAAACCCTTTTTCTCTAATAACAAAACCGTTTGTGAGACCGTCCCACGCGTCATCCCTAAATAATTGGTTAATGCTGTCGGGGTATCACTGTAACGATTACATCGTGACAAATAATCCAGCACTTGCAGATGCACAGACTGTAAACCAAGTTCGCTACATAATTTTCTTTCTTCTGAACGAATTAAGGCAGACATGCGCTCTATCAAATCAAACACATCAGTTTCTTTAGTAACACCCATAATTAACAGTCAGTTGGTCCGTTGACAACGGATATTATAGTACCATACCGAATAACGAGTCGTTAAAGCCAGTAGGAACCATTAATTTACATCACAGTGATATGCTCGCCGCTTTCGGTATGAACCAAATCACCGCAGCGTTGTAAGACAAAGGTATTTTCATCCTGCGTGATCCAAAACGCCGTGATTGTCTCTATAAGCTATAACTTTACCCTGATAAACCTAGTTATTGTGCCAAGATTTCTGGATATCACGAGCTGTCAACCAGTTTATTCGTCATTAAGTTGGGTTGACTTCTCATGATTACCTAACTTATCACCCCATCAATCACTCAATTTAACTAAAACATTCAACATCACATCAACGAGTGACACTGATGTTGGATAAAATGCTATTAATGATTTCAGAGACTCGACTAACCGATTATTTTAACCGGTTCATTTTATAAACAGCCAGTGGCTATTGTTTAGTCTACCGTTTTTAGTACAATCAATTCAATTTTGCATTTCATAAACATTGAGAGAACTATTTCATGAGTGATTTTTATAGTCAACAGCATCGGCAGTTCCAGAATCTACATGATACACACAACCTAGCAGATCGACTCCAGCAGATTATCGTTGAAAATCAGGTTAGTGAACAACATCAGCCTTTTATAGAAAGCAGGGATTTTTTCTTCCTGACCACAGTTGATCATCGGGGATACCCCACATGCTCTTACAAGGGTGGTAACCCTGGCTTGGTTCGAATATTAGATCCACTGACATTGGCTTTTCCTAATTACGATGGAAATGGCATGTTTCTGTCCATGGGTAATATCCAAGGCAATGCCAAGATCGGCATGCTGTTCATTGATTTTGAAACCCCGCATCGTATTCGTGTTCATGGAGATGCCTTTATTCAGACTGACGATCCACTGCTATATGAATATCCGGGTGCAGATATGATTGTTAGAGTAAAGATCAGCGAGATATTTATCAACTGTCCGCGCTATATCCACCGGATGCATCGGGTCGAATCCTCAAAATATGTGCCACAAGAAGGGAAGGATGCACCCGCTCCGCAATGGAAACGAATTAACGCCTTGCAAGATGCTCTCCCTGCCTGCGATCAGGGTCTTACTGAAAAGCTTGGAGGTACCATTACCCCAGAAGAATATGGTGCCATGATGATAAATGGTGAGGGTTGATTTTTACAAAGCCTTCAATACTAAAAAACGCTTGAAGCCAAACTGCTGCCGGTCACTACAGTCTGTTCCTGACACAGAGTTCAAATTAGAACTATCGACCCATTGCAGAATAACGCTTCATCTGGTTCAATGGCTATGATTTGGTCGTTACCGGCCATTGGGTAGTCCCTACAAATCAATGCAGGTGGTAATAATTTCCGATATTTGACATAGTGCAGCGCCAACCTTTACAGCACTTATGGCATGGATCACCTCCCACCCCACTTTAAATTATTTTGTCCAAGACGCGACTGTCCTT